>NZ_JBWKKH010000001.1:211291-288264 GCF_056431645.1 Saccharopolyspora sp. NPDC045839 | reverse complement strand
GCTCCCTCCCCCCCCCCCCCCCCCCCCCCCCCCCCCCCCCCCCCCCCCCCCCCCGCTCCCCCCCCCCCCCCCCCCGCCCTGCGCCTCAGGCGGCCACGTGCCCGCGCACCATCACTCGTCCGCCCGGATGGCGCGGGTGGGGCACAGCAGGACGGCCTGCAGCACCGCGTCGCGGGCTTCCGCCGGGGGCTCCGGTTGCAGGAGCGCGACGATGCCGTCCTCGTCGCGTTGGTCGAAGACACCGGGGGCGGTGAGTGCGCACTGTCCTGCGCCCGCGCACAACTCGGTGTCGGCGGTGATCCGCACGGGTTCTCCTACTTGATCGAGCGTGTGGCCAGGACGTTGATCCGCTCCTGCTCATCGAGGATCCTCGCGACCACGCGGGCGGCCGATTCCCGATGACGCGCCGGTGACGAGGCAGACCTTGCCGACCACTTCCGCTACGCCTCCCAGCTGACGGGCAGCCGGTGGACGCCGTAGATGAGCATGTCGGTCCGCATCGCCACGTCCTCGGCCGGAATCGCCAGGCGCAGCGCCGGGAATCGCGTCACCAGCGCGGGAAGCGCGACCTGCAGTTCCACCCGGGCCAGCTGCTGGCCGAGGCACTGGTGGATGCCGTGGCCGAAAGCCACGTGCCCGCTGCTCGCGCGGAGCAGGTCGAGGACGTCGGGGTCGGCGAAGTGCCCGGGATCGCGGTTGGCCGCGGGGATCGAGACGGTGACCGTCTCGCCCGCCTTGATCTGCGCGCCGTGCAGCTCGACGTCCTCCAGCGCGGTGCGGATCGTGAACGGGATGATGCTCAGGTAGCGCAGCAGCTCCTCGACCGCGCGACCGGCGATGCCGGGGTCGTCGCGCAGGACGGCGAGCTGGTCGGGATGGCTCAGCAGCGCGAAGGCACCCAGCGCGAGCATGTTGGCCGTGGTGTCCAGCCCGGCGCCCAGCAGCACGAACCCGATGTTGACCAGTTCTTCGTCGGTGAGGTCGGTGGTGGTGAGGCCGCTGAGCAGGTCGTCGGTGGGCGCGGTGCGTTTGGCGAGCACCAGCTCGCGGACGAACTCGTGCACCGCGCCGTAGGCGGCCGCCAGCTGCTCCGGCGGTGAGTCCAGCCGGAACATGTCCAGCGCGTGCGCCTGGAAGCGCGCCCGGTCCGCGTACGGCACGCCGAGCAGTTCGCAGATCACCTGCGCGGGGACGGGCTGCGCCAGGGCCTCCACCAGGTCCACCGGACCGCCGTGCCGCTCCATCTCGTCGAGGTGCTGGGCCGTGATGTTCTCGATCTGCTCGGTCAGCCGGCGCATGCGGCGGACGGTGAACTGGCCGGTGAGCAGGCGGCGGTACCGGGTGTGCTCCGGCGCGTCCATGGCGTTGAAGATCCCGGGCGGCGCGGGCCGGTCGCTACCGGGGACGCCGGGAATCGGCGTGTGCCGGAGGTCGGGCCGCACGCTGAACCTCGGATCGGCCAGCACTTCGCGCACCAGGGCGTGGCTGGTCGCCAGCCACCCCTCGTGCCCGTCCGGGTAGCTCAGCCTGCTCAGCGGCGCCTGCTCGCGCAGCTCGGCGAGCCCCTCGGGCGGTTCGAAGGGGCGGTGGGCCGGCCGTGTGGTCGGCAGTGACGGGGTCATGCCGGTCTCCTTCCACGTGATTCGTTCGCGGTGCGCGAAACGCTAGGACGGCATTTCGCGCGTTCGCAACCGGTGAATTCGGTTCGTCCAGGTAGGAGAAGTACGATCGGTGCAATGACATTGATGCTGAATGCACCGGTGGTGCGACGAGTGGCGGACTGGAGGCCGGGATGCCGGGAGGTCGTCTGACCCACGAGGAGCGCCGGCGGATCGGCGCCGGACTGGCGGCCGGGCTCGGGTACGCGGAGATCGCCCGCGAGCTGGGGCGGCCGAGGTCGACCATCAGCCGCGAGGTCGCGCGCAACGGCGGGGTCCGGGGCTACCGGGCCAACCAGGCGCAGCAGGCGACCGCGTGGCGGGCCCGGCGCCGCAAACCGGGTGGGCAGCCGGAAATCCCGGCCGCCGACACCGACGGGCGCGACCCGCGGACGGTCCGCGAGTTCGAGGAGCGGTTCGTCGACATGATGGTCGAGACGGGGCTTCCGGCGATGATGGCCAGGATCCTCGCCTGCCTGTTCACCAGCGACACCGGCAGCACCACCGCCGCCGAGCTCGTCGCCAGGCTCCAGGTCAGCCCCGCGTCCGTCTCCAAGGCCGTCGGCTGGCTCGAACAGCGGGGCCTGGTCGGGCGCGAGCGCGACGGCCGGCGGGAGCGGTACGTGATCGACGAGCACGTCTGGTACCAGGCGTGGCTGGCCAGCGTCGGGTCGATGGCCAGGTGGGCGGACCTGACCCGGCAGGGCGCCGATCTCCTCGGCGGCGCCACCCCGGCCGGGGCCCGCCTGGGCGCCACGAGCCGGTTCTTCCAGCACCTCGGCCGGGACATGGTCCAGGCCGCCGAGCACTGGCGCCAGACCCTCTCCACCCAGGCCTGACGGCGGATCACCTCCGGCTGCGCCACTGGCTGGGACTGCACCCGAACCGGCCCCGGAACCAGCGCGAGAAGTTGCCCGACGTGGAGAAGGACAGCAGTTCGGCGATCTCCGTCATGCTGTACCGCCGGCTTCCCACCAGGTTCTCGGCCAGTTCGGCCCGCGTCGCGTCGAGGATCGACGAGAACGTCTCGCCCGCGTCGGCGAGGTGGCGGTGCACCGTCCTGCGGTCCACCCCGAGGCTGCGCGCGACCTGTTCGACCGAGCAGCGCCCGGTGGGCAGCAGGATCTCGATCAGCTCGCGGACCCGGCTCAAGGTGGTCCTTTCGCCTTGTGGCTCAAGGGAATCGAGGATCTGGTAGGCGTAGTTGCGCATCAGCGGGTCCGACCGCTTGTTGGGCACGTCGAGGTCGTGGGCGTAGAACGTGATCCCGTTGAACTCCTGCTCGAACTTCGCCGTGGGGCCGAAAACCCGCCGGTGGGTGCTCGTGTCGGCCGGTGCGCGGTGCGTGAAGCAGACCGCGATCGGCTGCCAGAGCGACCCGAGGAAATCGCGCAGGAGCCGGTGCAGCGTGCCGAGGGCGAGCTCGGTGGCCTGCCTGGTCTCGGTCTGCTCGCCGAGTTCGAAGCCGACGCGGATGGTCGCCAGCCCGTTGCGCACGACCATGTTCATCCGCAGGGCCTCGTTGTACATGTGCTCGTGGCGGATCAGGATCGTCAAGGCGCTGCGGACGTCGGGTTCCTCGCGGATGACCAGGCCCAGCGGGCCGAGGTTGGCGAAGCGGCGGCGTTCGGCCAGCTGCAGCGCGAAGTCCTGGTGCCCGGATTCCGCCGCCGACCGTTCGAGGAGCCGGGCGACGGACACGGCCGGGATCCACCGGTCCTGGAGCGCCATCCCGGCCGGGTCGAGCCCGACGCCGCGCATCAGCCGGGTCGGCTCGATGCCGACCGACCGGCTGACGTCGATGTAGCTGTTCAGCGAGGCGTAGCGGGCGAGGGGCTTCATCATCACTCTCCGCGATGTCACCAAGTGATAATCATCGTGTCCCGTCAGGATAAGACCTGGCCTCTGTCGACGCCTAATGTCGCCTCCATCACAGCCGATCCCGCTCCGAGATTCGATGGAGAACGTCATGGCCGAACCAGCGACGCAGTACGGCTCCCCGGCGATCGGGATCCCGTCCGCCGATGTGCTGCGGGAGCCGTGCCGGACTGCTGCGGCGTGGCGGGCGGCCGACCTCGGCGACCCGGCCGAGTGGTGCTTCGAGCTCTCGCCGTCCCACCTCGACGAGCTGGACTCCGCGCTGAAGGCGGTGCGGAAGAACGGGATCGTGCTCCTCCGGATCACCAGCGAGCGGTTTCCCCTTCCCTCGCTGGGGGCGGAGCTGCGGCGCATCGCTCGTGCGCTGGAGAACGGGCGCGGTTTCGCCGTGATCAAGGGACTTCCCGTGCAGCGGTACGACGATGCCGAGATCAACACGCTCTTCTGGGGAATGGCCCAGTACCTGGGTTCTCCGGTTTCGCAGGACTCCTTCGGCCGCAAGCTCGGCCGCATCCGGGATGCGGCGGAGGGGCCGGAACTGCGGACGGGCGGCTCGGATGTCGTGGCGCTGCTGAGCCCGCGGCTCGGCGGGCGCGGCGCCGTGGTGAGCTCGGCGGCGCTGTACAACGAGCTGCTGGGGCGGGATCCGCTGCTGGTCGAGCGCATGTACGCGCGCTTCGGGTTCGACCGTTGGGGCGAGCAGCTCCCCGGCGAAAGCCCCTACCACTCGGTTCCGCTGGCGTGCTGGTGCGACGGCAAGCTGAGCGTCCGCTACGCCCGGCGCGACATCGAGTCGGCCCAGCGGTTCCCGGAGGTTCCCCGGCTGGAACCCGCTGACGTGGCGCTGTTCGATCTGATCGACGGACTCGCGGCCGAATTCCGGTTCGGCTTCGACGTCGAGCCCGGCGACATCCAGCTGTTCAACAACTACGCGGTCCTGCACGCGCACGCCCAGGGTGGCGGCATCGCGGACCCGGCGGCCGGCGACCGCCTGCGCCGGCTCTGGCTGACGCTCCACAATGGACGAAAGCTGCCGCCGGACTTCACCTGGGAGACGGCCGGGTACGGCGGTCCGCGGGGGCGCGGGGGAGTGACGCCCCGGGACGTCATCGCCCGGGCGAACTGACCGGGCGGACAGGGAAATCAACCGAGCAACGGCACGGGCGGATACGTCCGTGCCGCGAAGGAGTACGCCATGGCACGAGCCGTTCGCTTCCACGAGACCGGTGCCCCGGAGGTCATGCGGTGGGAGACCGTCGACGTCGGCGAGCCCGGCCCGGGTGAGGTCCGCATCCGCCACGAGGCGGTCGGGCTGAACTTCGCCGACACCTACTTCCGCACCGGCCTCTACCCGGCCCCGCTGCCCGCGGGCATGGGCGTCGAAGCGGCCGGTGTCGTGGAAGCCGTCGGCGCCGGGGTGGAGCACGTCCGGGAAGGGGACCGGGTCACGTACACGGGCAGCCCGCTCGGGGCCTACAGCACCGAGCGCGTGATGCCCGCCGCGCCGCTGATCGCGCTCCCGGACGAGATCGGCTTCGACACGGCCGCCGCGATGACCATGCGCGGGCTCACCGCTTCCTACCTGCTGCGCCGCATCCACCCGCTGCGGCGGGGGGACACCGTCCTGCTGCACGCCGCGGCCGGGGGAGTGGGCCTGATCTTCCTGCAGTGGGCGAAGTTGCTGGGGATCAACGTGATCGGCACGGTGTCGACGGAGGCGAAGGTCGAGGTCGCGCGCTCCCACGGATGCGACCACGTCGTGCTCTACAAGCAGGAGGACGTGGCCGCGCGGGTCCGGGAGATCACCGACGGCGCGGGCGTCCCGGTCGTCTTCGACAGCATCGGCGCGGCCACCTTCCAGTCCTCGCTCGATTCGCTCGCCCGGCGCGGCCTGCTGGTGTGCTTCGGCACCGCGTCCGGCCCCGTCCCGCCCATCGACGCGATGCAACTCGCCATCAAGGGGTCGGTGTTCGTCACCCGCCCCGCGCTCGCCGACTACATCGCCGACCCGGCCGAGCGCGCGGAGCTGGCGGGGGAGCTGTTCGGCCACGTCGCCGACGGGCGGATCCGGATCGGCATCAACCAGCGCTACGCCCTCGAAGACGCGGTGCAGGCCCATCGCGACCTCGAAGCGGGCCGCAGCATCGGATCTTCGGTCTTCTCCCTCTGACGCAGCGAATCCTCGCCGCCGCAACGGTTTCCGGCGGCGGCGCGACCAAACCAACCCGAGGAGGAATCATGTCCAACGCAGTCCAGACGGCCCGGTCGACCACGATCGAGCACGAGCCGCTCACGTGCACCATCGGCGCCGAGCTGTTCGGCGTCGACCTCGGCGACGTCGCGCACGACGACGCGCTGTTCGCGGAACTGCACGCCTTGCTGCTCAAGCACAAGGTGCTGTTCCTGCGCGACCAGGACATCAGCCGGGCCGACCACGTGGCGCTCGCCCGGCGCTTCGGATCGCTCGAAGACCACCCGGTGGCCGGCAGCGATCCCGGCAACCCGGGCCTGGTGCGGATCTACAAGGACCTCGACAGCCCCGCCGAGCACTACGAGAACGCCTTCCACTGCGACGCCACGTGGCGGGTGAACCCGCCCATGGGATGCGTGCTCCGGTGCGTGGAAGGTCCGGCGGTCGGTGGCGACACGATCTGGGTCGACATGGCCGAGGCGTACGCGAAGCTCCCCGACCACATCAAGCACCAGATCGAAGGACTGCACGCCCGGCACAGCATCGAGGCCTCCTTCGGCGCGGCGCTGCCGGTGGAGGAGCGCCACAAGCTGAAGGAGCGATTCCCCGACGCGGAGCACCCGGTGGTGCGCACCCACCCCGAAACCGGGGAGAAGGTCCTCTTCGTCAACGCGTTCACCACGCATTTCGTCAACTTCCACACGCCGGAGAACGTCCGCTTCGGCAGCGACTACGCCCCCGGGGCGAGCAACCTGCTCAACTACCTGATCGCCCAGGCCGCGATCCCGGAGTACCAGGTGCGCTGGCGCTGGACCAAGAACAGCGTCGCGATCTGGGACAACCGGTCCACGCAGCACTACGCGGTCCAGGACTACTGGCCCGCGGTCCGCAAGATGGAGCGCGCCGGGATCATCGGCGACCGGCCGTTCTGACCTCCCTCCGGGATTTTCGTTCCGCCGCTTCGGAAAAGGAGAAGAACGATGCACTTCCACGACGACTCGCTGTTCCCCGAGACCCAGGAGAAGCTCGTCATCACGGCGGCCCCCTACGGGCCCGAGTGGGAGCCGGAGGACTTCCGGGAGGACCTCCCGCTGACCATGGACGAGCACGTCCAGCAGGCGGTCGACTGCTACCACGCCGGGGCCACGGTGCTGCACATCCACGTGCGCGAGCTCGACGGCAAGGGGTCCAAGCGGCTGTCGAAGTTCAACGAGCTGCTGGGCCGGCTGCGCGAGGCCGTCCCCGACATGATCCTGCAGGTGGGCGGCTCGATCTCGTTCGCGCCCGAAGGCGAAGGCGCCGACGCCAAGTGGCTCAGCGACGACACCCGCCACATGCTGGCCGAACTCGACCCGGCCCCGGACCAGGTCACCATCGCCATCAACACCAACCAGATGAACATCATGGAGTTGATGACCGAGGACGACATCGCCGGGACCTCGCTCGCGCGGCCGGCGGTGGCCGAGGCGTACCGCGAGATGTACGTGCCGGCCGGCCCGGCCTGGGTCGAGGAGCACCTGAAGCGCCTCCAGGCGGCGGGCATCCAGCCGCACTTCCAGCTGGCCAACATCCCGCAGCTGGAAACCGTCGAGCGGCTGATCCGGCGCGGTGTCTACACCGGACCGCTGATGGTCACCTGGGTCGGCATCGGCGGCGGGTTCGACGGCCCCAACCCGTACAACATCATGGAGTTCATCCGCCGCGTCCCCGACGGCGCGGTGCTGACGCTGGAAACCCTCATGCGCAGCGTCCTGCCGGTCAACGCGATGGCCATCGCCATGGGGTTGCACGCCCGGTGCGGCAACGAGGATACCATCTGGGGGCGCAAGGGCGCGAAGCTGACCTCGGTCCAGCAGATCGAGCAGCTGGTGCGCATCGCGAATGAGCTCGGCCGGGAGGTGGCCACCGGCAAGGAGGCCCGCGAGATCTACAAGATCGGCGAGCGCTACGCCGACGCCGACGAGACCCTCGCCAAGATCGGGTTCGCCCCGAACCGCAAGCCGGGGCAGGTCGGCTTCACGCAGCACGCCTAGCGGCCGGAGGTCCACCGGACGCCGTTGGGAGGCCGGGGCGCGGCGCCTCACGAGGGCCCGCGCCCCGGCCACGGATTTCGACAGGGAGACGGGTTTTCCACCGGACGCACCAGCAGCAAGCCGAGGAGTGACAATGAAGTCGCACGCCCCGCCCGCCAGGGAACTGCCCAGCGGGATCGCGGCCGCCAAGCCGCGGATCTACCCCTGGGTGGTCTTCGCCCTGACGTTCGGGCTGTTGCTGTCGGACTACATGTCCCGGCAGGTTCTCAACGCGGTGTTCCCCTTCCTGAAGGCCGAGTGGGCGCTGTCCGACTCCCAGCTCGCCTCGCTGACCAGCGTCGTGGCGATGATGGTCGGCCTGCTCACCTTCCCGCTGTCGGTGCTCGCCGACCGGTGGGGGCGTGTCCGCAGCCTGGTGCTGATGGCGACCGTCTGGAGTCTGGCGACGGTGCTGTGCGCGATTGCGGCCGACTACGGCCAGCTGCTCGGCGCGCGATTCCTCGTGGGGGTGGGCGAAGCCGCCTACGGCAGCGTCGGCATCGCGGTGGTGCTCAGCGTGTTCGCGCCCCACGTCCGCGCCACGTTCGGCGGCGCGTTCATGGCCGGCGGCTCGTTCGGCTCGACGATCGGCGTCGCGCTCGGCGGCTTCATCGCCGTCCACTTCGGCTGGCGCTGGGCCCTGGCGTTCATGGCCGTCGTCGGCCTGGTCCTGGTCGTCCTGTTCCGGCTGGTCGTCACCCAGCGCAGGCTGGACCGGCACCGGTTCGAGGACGAGCCCGCCGTCGAGCCGGGCGCGACCGGCGGATACCGGGCTCCGCTGTCCAGCCTGTTCTCGAACGCTTCCGTGCTCTGCGCCTACGTCGGAAGCGGATTGCAGATGTTCGTCGCCGCCGTGCTGCTGGCCTGGACGCCCAGCTACCTCAACCGGTACCACGCCATGAGCCCGGACGCGGCCGGTTTCGTCTCGGCGATCCTGGTCCTGCTCATCGGCGCCGGGATGATCGTCTGCGGCATCATCACGGACCGGGCGAGCCGGCGGCGCCCGGAGCGCAAGTGGACCACCTCGATCGCCTACGGCGCGGCCGCCGCCGTCCTGCTGATCACCGGTTTCCAGTTGCCGGAAGGCGTTCCGCAGCTCGTCGTGATCGGCTGCGGCGCGTTCTTCTCGGCGGGCGCGTCCGGGCCCGCCACCGCCATGGTCGCCAACCTCACGCACGCGTCCGTGCGGGCCACCGGCTTCGGGTCGCTGACCCTGGCGAACAGCCTCCTGGGCCTGGCCGCGGGGCCGTTCGTCGTCGGTCTCCTGGCCGATCGCCTCGGCCTGCTGGGGGCGCTGCAACTCGCCCCGCTGGCCTACCTCGGAGCCATTGCGGCGCTGCTGACCGGGAAGCGCCGCTACCCGGATGCGCTGCGGCGGCTCGCGGCACTCGACAGACGGCCTTCGGCATGACCGAACCGCAAGATCGGAGCAGCAGTTGAACAACCCCGAAAACCCGACCGTCGTGATCGTCCCGGGCCTGCGGGACCACGTGGCCGACCACTGGCAGACCCATCTCGCCGGGAAGCTGCCGAACACCCGCACGGTGCCGCCGCTCGAACACGACAAGCTCAGCCGGGACGCACGGGTCGCAGAACTCGACCGCGTCGTGGCGGACGTCGAAGGGCCCATCGTCATCGTCGCGCACAGCGCCGGGGTGATGATCACCGTCCACTGGGCGCAGCGGCACGCGCGCGAGATCCAGGGCGCCCTGCTGGCGACACCGCCGGACTTCGAGTCGCGGCTGCCCGACGGCTACCCGGTACCGGACGACCTGTACCGCAACGGTTGGCTGCCGACGCCGCGCGAACTGCTCCCGTTCCCCAGCATCGTGGCGGCGAGCACGAACGATCCCCTCGCGCGCCTGGCGCCGGTGGCAGAAATGGCCCGGGACTGGGGCAGCCGGCTGGTCGACCTCGGCGCCGTCGGGCACCTGAACCCCGCCTCGGGGTACGGGCCCTGGCCGCGGGCCGAGGAATTCGTCCGCGAGCTCGCCCGAACGCACGAAGACGCCGCGCACTGACACCGCCGAACCACGACGTAGGAGACGAAGCGTGCTGAACCTGGCCATGTTCCTCGACGACTCCGCCCGCAGGTATCCGCGGCGCGACGCCCTGGTGTGCGGCGACCGGAGGCTGAGCTACGCGGAGGTCGGCGCGCTCGCCAACCGGATCGCCAACCTCCTGGTCTCCCGGGGGGTCCGGCCGGGCGACAAGGTCGCGGTCACCTGTCCGAACGTGCCGGAGTTCCCCGCCGTGTACTACGGGATCCTCAAGGCCGGTGCGGTCGTCGTACCGCTCAACGTGCTGCTCAAGGAACGGGAGATCGCCTACCACCTGGCCGATTCGGACGCCCGGGCGTACTTCTGCTTCGAAGGGGACCCGAGCCTGCCGACCGGCGAGCACGGCCGCGCCGCGTTTCGGCAGACCCCGGCCTGCCGGGACATGTTCGTCATCACCGCCGAGAGCACCGCACCGGCCGGGGAGACCGAGACGCTGGCGCAAGCGCTGTCGGCCCAGCCCGCGGAGTTCGAGACCGTGGTGCGGGAGGCGACCGACACCGCGGTGATCCTCTACACCAGCGGCACGACCGGGCGGCCGAAGGGCGCCGAACTCACCCACGCCAACATGGTGATGAACGCCCTGACGGCCAACCAGATGTTCGGCAGCACCCCGGCGCAGCACGACACGCACTTGGTGGCGTTGCCGCTGTTCCACTCCTTCGGCCAGAGCATCGACATGAACGCGGGATTCTCCGTCGGCGCGACCCTGGTCCTGCTGCCGAGGTTCGAAGCACGGGCGGCGCTGGAGCTGATGGTCGGCGAGGACGTCACGGTGTTCGCGGGCGTCCCGACGATGTACTGGGGCCTGCTCGGCGCGCTCGGCGAAGGCGTCGACGTCGAGCGGATCGCGCGGAACCTGAAGCTGGCCATCTCCGGCGGCGCGGCGTTGCCGGTGGAGATCCACTCGCGTTTCGAGCAGCGCTTCGGCGTCCGGATCCTCGAAGGCTACGGCCTGTCCGAGACATCACCGCTGGCCCTCTTCAGCCCGCGCGGGCAGGCGCCCCGGCCGGGCTCGATCGGCCTGCCGGTCTGGGGTGTCGAGGCCGAGCTGGTCGATGCCCGGTGGAACGCGGTGACCGGAGCCGACGAGGTCGGCGAGATCGCCATCCGCGGCCACAACGTCATGAAGGGCTATCTCAAGCGGCCGGAGGAGACGGCCGAGGTGATGCGCAACGGCTGGTTCCGCACGGGCGACCTCGCCCGCCGGGACGGCGACGGCTTCTACTACATCGTCGACCGGGCCAAGGACATGATCGTCCGAGGAGGGTTCAACGTCTACCCGAGGGAGGTCGAAGAGGTGCTGATGAGCCACGAAGCGGTCTCCCTCGCCGCGGTCGTAGGAGTCGAGCACGACAGCCACGGCGAGGAGATCAAGGCGTTCGTGATCACCACCGAAGCCGCGCGGATAACGGAGGACGAGCTCATCGCCTGGTCGAAGGAGCAGATGGCGAGCTACAAGTACCCGCGGCTGATCGAGTTCGTGGAGGCCCTCCCGATGACGGCGACGGGCAAGATCCTCAAACGCGAACTGGGCCGAACCCGCTGAGCCCCAACACGCAATCGCATGGTGGCCAGGCCGTTGTCGGGTTCATCGTGGTGCGCACCCGTCGTTTCCGCGATTCCAGCGGACGTTTCAGAACGCGGTGCGGGCACTCGCGGGATGCGACCGCCGGGGACGCGGGGCGCCGTTTTCTCGCGAAAACGCCATTCCGCGTGGGGGCGGGGCGCCGGTTTCGCGCGAAAACGGCACCGGCATCAGGCACGCGGTGACTTCGGGACGTGCTTGCCCGGGGCCATTCCGAAATGAACTCTCGGCTACTGCTGTGCGGAAACCGGCGGGGGCGCGGCATCACGGAACCGGTGGGCGACCCAGCGGCGCGCGGCTTCGACCAGCGGTGCCCGCTGCGGGCCAGGGTCGACGCGGGACATGTGGTGCCACACCCCGAGCACAGCGACGGCGAAGTCGGTGCGCAGCTGTTCGCTCGCCGAAGACCACGCGGGTACGACGTCGTCGGCCCAGCGTTCGGCCGCTGCCGGGGTGTGACCGGCGTCGATGAGGCGCAGCACCAGCAGCCCGGCATCGACCCACGGCGCGGCGCGGCGCGACCACGCCCAGTCGACCACCCGCGCCCGATCGGACACCAACAGGTTGAGCGGGTGGAGGTCGGTGTGGGCGAGTGCGTCGCCGTCGATCGCGGTGAACGCGCGGCGCTCGCGGTCGACGAACTCGTCGAGCCGGTCCTGCACCCACTCGTCAGGCTCGGCGTCCTGGTCGTGGGCCAGGCGGCGCCAAGCGGCCAGCCGCGCCCACTGCTCAGCCAGCCGCGGCGCGTTGACCGGCGACGGGATCAACGCGCCGCCGATCGTGCGCAACGTGTCGGCGACCTGCGGCAGGTCCGGCGACCCCGGTGAGAGGTCGGCGTGGTGCCCCGGCACGTGCTCGAAGCCGAGCAACAGCCACCCGTCGACCTCGGACTGCCACAGCAGCCGCGGAGCCACGCCCGGCGGAAGGTACGGGTTCACCTGCGCCTCGTGCCGGTGCATCCGGGCTCGTGGCGTGCCGAGCCGGACACCCTTGCAGAAAAGGACGTGTCCGCCACCGGTGTGCAAGGTGGCGGACACGTCCGAGTTCCGCCCGGCGTCCGGGAGCACCGCTCGTGTCACGGTGCCGCACTGGTTCTCGATCGCGGCAAGCACGGCGGCCGGTAGTTCGCTCCAATCACGTCGGGTCATCTGCTCACTTCTTCGGCGGCGGGTCCGGCGGCGGCCAATCGGAAGAACAGGTCATCGGGGATCAGAGATCTTGCGGCTGTCCTCACCAGGACTGCGGTCATGTTTCCTTGCCTTTCCTCCTGTTTCATAACTGGTCCGGACGGCATGCGGCGATTGGTGGCTGAGGCCGACGCGGAGTGCATCGGCCCCGCTCTCCCGCGTCGCCTCGGCAAGCGGGAGTTCAGCGGGAGACCAGCTTCTCCGCGTTCGGTGGTTAGCCGCTGAGCGACGCCGGCCGGTAGGTGATGGGGCGGCCGATACCACGAGGCAGGAAGCACAACGGGCCCGGCTTCAGCACTGCTATCGGCGCCTGGAAATGCCCCGGAGCAGAAAGCGCGAGGACAGCGCGCAGGGTCCACACCGCCGAGGAGTGGTATTGCCACGACACCAGCTCGGGCACGAACGGGTCCGAGCCGGGCATGGTCGGCGTTCGGTAAGCCGTCGCGTCGTTCTCCCCGTCCTCACCGCGGAGGATCACCACGTCCGCGCAGGTCTGCCACCTGCGCACCGCCGCCAGGACGTCGGGACCCTGCTTCGGGCCGAACACCCACAACCCCCACGCATTGCGGCGCAGCTCGATCAGCAAGAGGTCAATTTCGGACGTGCTCATGGACGGATGCTCTCCAGATCCGCCGACGTTTTCCGAGCTGGTCATGTCCTGACTTTCGTCGGAAAGCGCGGGGCATCCGACACGTTTTCCGGGGCATCTCGGGCCAGATTGCGATCTGACCCGCTGTTCCTTTCCGGATACACTCGGTGACCGATTGTGAAAGGGGAGATCGTGCCGACGCCGAACACGTCGCTTCGCGCAGCACGGGAGGCAATCGCGTCCCGTCGCATCCCTGGCCAATGCATGTCGCGGTCCGAACTGGCCGACGAGGTGAATCGCTACCTGTTCAACTCGACAGGCGAGCGGTACGAACTCGATCGACACCAGATCGCGCGGTACGAGCGTGGCGAAGTCAGGTGGCCGGGAGCGGCTTATCGCGCAGGATTTCGCGCGGTGCTCGACGCGAAGTCCGACAGCGAGCTCGGGTTCTTTCCGCGTAGGCAGGCACCGGAACCGTCTCGATCTGCGGGAGCAGACGAACAGCCGACGGGCTGGCATCCTTCGGATGTCGTAGCCAATGCCGAGGAGATGACGAGTCGGGACGTGACCCTTTCGCGACGCAAAGCACTGGTCTCCGCGGTGTCCGTCGCCGGTGCAGCTCTCACCGAGCCTCTGCAGGGCTGGCTGGTACCCCAGCACGTCCGGCTCACTGGCAGCGCATCGATCAGCGGATCCGAAATAGACGGCTGGCGGGAAATCACGGGACAACTCCAGGGCTGGAACAACACACCGACCGGACTGCTCGCCCGCAAAGCAGTCATCGCGCTGCTCAACGACGTCAGCGACCGACTCAAGGATGCGGCCGACAGCGTTACGACGCGCGAGGGATTCCTCGTGGGCGCTGAGCTGGCCGAGATCGCCGCGTCGATGTCATGGGACTCAGGCCTGCACCGCGCCGCTCAGCGCTACTACGCGCTGTCCGTGCAGTTCGCCAAGGTCGGCGGCGATGACAACTTCGCCGCGATCACCCTCGCCGCGTTCGCGCGCCAGTGCTTCGACCTCGGGCAGCCCGACGACGGCCTCGAACTCGTCCAGCTCGCCCAGTACGGCACCAGGAAATCTGCGCGCCCGATCCTGCGCGCCCTGCTGGCCACACGTGAAGCGTGGTCCTATGCCCAAACCGGGGCAGCGCAGCAGTTTCGCCGGGCTGCCGGGCTCGCTGAAGAGCACTTCGCCGAGTCCATCGGCGACGAAGCCGATCGCCGAGTGCAGGGCTTCGACCAGGCCGAACTCTACGGGGTGCTTGGTGCGAGGTGGCGCGATCTCGCTGCCGCGCGCCAGGAGCCGAAGGAAGCGCGGCATGCTCAGGAGTACATCGGTCGTGCCCTGGAGCTGCGTGATCCGTCATGCGCCAGGAACCGGGCATTCGACATGATCGGGCTCGCCCGCACCTACCTCGTCACCGCGGAACCCGACCGCGCGTGCGAGCTGGTCGCCGAAGCCCTGCTCATCGCGAAGCAGTGGGCGGCCGGTCGTGTTGGGGAGAAGCTGCGAGACTTTCATCGTGAAGTGCGGCCGTTTGCGGACTCCGCCGTCGTGCGCGGTACGCGTGATGCTGTTCGCGACCTGGTTGACGCCTGACCAGCAGTGACGAAAGGGCCGGAATTGGCGCGTATCGGAATCACCGGGCATTCGAACCTCACCGCCGCGAGCGTTCCTCTCATCCGGGAGGCCCTGGTGGCTGAGTTGTCCCTCCACCTCGACGGGCCCAGCGGGGTTACCTGCCTTGCCCGCGGCGCCGATCAGATCTTCGCCCGCGCGGTGCTCGACGTGGGCGGCTCGTTCGAAGTCGTGCTCCCCGCCGCCGACTATCGCGACCGCAAGGTGAAGCCGGACAACGCCGCCGAGTTCGACGAGCTGATCGGCAAGGCGTCGCAGGTTCGCACCATGCCTTTCGCGGAATCCAACCGCGACGCCTACATGGCCGCCAGCGAGCACGTCCTCAGCAACGTGGACGCGATGCTCGCCGTTTGGGATGGGCGCCCGTCAGGCGGCCACGGCGGCACGGGCGATGTCGTGCAGGCCGCGCGTGAACGCGGAATCCCGGTCACCGTCGTGTGGCCAGCGGGCGCAGAGCGCGAGTGAACGTGACGTCGCCCTGACAGCTCGTGCCGATGGCATCTCGGCGCACGCATCCCTAATGCCGTCAGCGGATGGTGGTCAGGTCGTTGTTCTTGGTTTCTCGGGTGGTCAGGAGGACGATGGCGCTGAGGACGGCGAGCGCGATGAGGAACCCGCCCACCGGGACGATCGCGTTGCCCGACGATGCCGCCAGGGTCGCCAGGATGACCGGTGTGAAGCCGCCGCCGAGCAGGGTGGCGAGCTGGTAGCCCAGCGAGGCGCCCGTGTAGCGGGTTCGGGTGCCGAACTGCTCGGAGATGTACGCCGCCATCGGCCCGTACATGGCGCCGTGGCAGAACGTGTACAGCGTGAACGCGGCGGTGACGGTCGCGAAGTTCGCCGTCCCGAGCAGGCCGAGGACCGGGAACACCAGGACGATCATCGCCGCTAGTCCGAAGAGCATCACCGGGCGCCGGCCGAGCCGGTCGGACAGCCGGGCGTAGCCGAGGGTGAAGAAGATGGCGAAGAACTGGCCGATCGCGAACGCGAGCAGGGCATCCGGCTTCGGCGTGCCGTGTTCGACGGCGTAGGTGATGCCGAAGGTGGTGAACGCGGTCTGCAGGGCGAATCCGGCCAGGCACGCGAACGCTGCCACCACTACGGCCTTGGGCCGCCGCAGCACCTCGATGATCGGCGGGGCGCCGGGCTCGTTCTCCGCCTGTTCGGCCGCGGCCCGGAAGATCGGGCTTTCCGAGACCTTGGCGCGCACGAAGAGGCCGATCGCGAGCATGACGGCCGAGAGCAGGAACGGGATTCGCCAGCCCCACCGCATGAACTCGTCTTCGGGCAGCAGCGCGAACAGCGTCATCACGAGCGTGCCGAGCACGGCTCCGGTCGGGGCACCGGCGTTGGTGAACGCGGCCATGTAGCCCCGGCGCCTCGGTTCGGCGTGTTCGAGCGCCATCAGCGCGGCCCCGCCCCATTCGCCCCCGATGGCGATGCCCTGGAGCACCCGCAGGGCGACGAGGATGATCGCGCCCCACGGGCCGATGACCGACGCGGGCGGAACGAGTCCGATGAGGACCGACGCCACGCCCATGACGGTCATGGCCAGGACGAGCATCGCCTTGCGGCCTGCCCGGTCGCCGAAGTGTCCGAAGAGGACACCGCCGACGGGGCGGGCCAGGTAGCCGGCCGCGAACGTGCCGAGCGACGCGATCGTGCCGACGGCGGGCGGGAGACCGGCGAAGAACACCGGCCCGAACACGAGCGACGCGGCGGTGCCGTAGAGCAGGAAGTCGTAGTACTCCAGGGTGCTGCCGAGGTAGCTGGACAGCACGACCCGGCGCGCCTCCGTCGCGCGTTCGGGCGCCGAGAGCTGCTCGGCCGCAGCAGAGGCACTCATGGGGCTCCTTCGGTGAGGTGAGGAGGAATGGGAGAACGGGATTCACCGCTGTCCGGACGCGGTCGCCGGCTCGCGCGGAGCCTCCGGGGATTCAGGCGAACTGGCGCCGGAGGAGGTCCTTGCGGATCTTCCCGGTGGCATTGCGGGGGATCTCGTCGACCACGACGAGCGACCGCGGGATCTTGTACTTGGCCAGGCTGGGCGCCAGGAACTCGGCGAGCCGGGCGTGGTCGAGCTCGTGGCCGTCTTCCAGCGCGACCGCGGCGCAGCCCACCTCGCCCCACTTCTCGTGCGGCACGCCGAAGACCGCGCAGCCGGTGACTCCCGGCATTTCGAGGATCGCCGCCTCGACCTCGGCCGGGTAGATGTTCTCGCCGCCGGAGATGATCAGGTCCTTGAGGCGGTCCACGACGGCGACGAACCCGTCGGCGTCCGCGACCCCGACGTCGCCGGAGCGCAGCCACCGCCCGTCGGTGAAGGTGTCGGCGGTGGCGTCCGGCCGGTTCCAGTACTCCCGCATGACGTTCGGGCCGCAGATCTGGATCTCGCCGCGCTCGCCGGGCGCCACCTCGCGGCCGTCTGCGTCGACGATCCGGACGTCGGTGAAGAAGTGCGGCACGCCCGCCGTGCCGAGCTTCCGCTCGACGTCGTCCGGGGTGAGGACCAGCGCGCCCGGGCCGGTCTCGGTCAGGCCGTAGCCCTGGCAGATCTTGATCCCGCGCTCGGTGTAGGTGCGCAGGGTGCGCGGCGGGACGGGGGCCGCGGCGACGATCACCCGCCGGATCGCACTCAGATCGGTCGTCTCCCAGGCCGGGTGGGCGCTGAGCGCGTCGAACATGGTCGGCACGCCGAAGGTGTAGGTGATGCGCTCGCGTTCGAGGGCCTGGAGGATCCGGCCCGGCTCGAAGACCTCTTCGACGACCACGTTGCCGCCCTTGAGCAGCGTCGGCAGCGCGACGACGTCCAGGGCGGCGGTGTGGAACAGCGGCGCGCACACCAGCGCCGCCTCGTGGCTGTCCAGGTCGAGGTCGATGACGGCGTTCATCACGGAGAACACGATGTTGCCGTGGGTGAGGACCACGCCCTTCGGGCGGCCGGTGGTGCCGGAGGTGTACATGATGAAGCACGGATCGTCGTGGGAGACCGGCTCGTCGATGCGGGACGGATCGGCCGCCGCGATCAGCTCCTCGTAGCCGGGAGCGTCCGGGCCCGGGGCGTCGAGCACGACCCGGGTCGCCTCGCCGGCGGCCGACCGCGCGATCTCGCCGAGTTCCCGGGAATGGACGAGCACGACGGCGCCCGAATCCCGCATCGCGTAGTCCACTTCGGGCGCGGTCAGGCGGGCGTTGAGCGGCACGAAGATCGCGCCGATCAGGCCCGCGGCGAACAGCGTCTCGAGGTAGGCGGGGTGGTTCGTGCTCAACAGCGCGACCCGGTCGCCGCGGCCTACCCCGAGCGAGCGCAGCGCGTGCGCCAGGCGGGTGACCCGGTCGTCGAGTTCGCGGTAGGTCGTGGCGCGCCCGCGGAAGGTGATCGCGGTCTTGTCGGAGGAGAGGCGGGCGCGGCGGTGCGGCCAGGTGCCGGTGCCTTCGTTGCGCATGCGGTGGGTCTCCTTCGGGATGGCTCGACGCGGCGGATCAGCCCTGGGGGCAGTTGCTCGGTGCCGTCTCGCCGGCGAACCGGTCCGCGGCCCAGCCCGGGAAGCTCGCGGCCGCCTCCGGGACGACGGATTCGTGGTCGAGCCCGCCGAATTCGTGGTAGTCCACTGAGGACCCCGCCTGGCACAGGGCCGCGCGCTCGCGGGCGGTCAGCTCGGCAGGCGTCGTCGTGTCGGCCGATCCTTGGTAGACGGCGAACGGCATCGTGCCCGCGGGCCGGAAGTCGTCCACCGCGGTGAGCGCCTTCCACCAGGGGCCGTCGGGGGACATCGCGCCCGGCTGGTACGGGTCGCGCAAGGTGCTCGCGCTGTCCCAGATGTCGAAGCAGCCGTCGGCGAGCACCGGTAGCTGCTCCATGGCCTCGGCGGTGAGAAAGTCGCCGTAGCGCAGGTGCGGGTAGGCGGCCTTGATGCCGGGCAGCGTCGAGATGACGTAACCGGCCAGTTCTGGATGCTGCATCGAATTGCCGGTCAGCTCGCGGATCCGGACGGCGGGCGCGATGAGCGCGGCGCCCAGGCCTTCGAACTCCGGGGCGTACGTCCGCGCGATCGATTCGACGTGCATGGTCGTCTGGCCACCCTGCGACCAGCCGTACTCGACGAACCGGTTGGAGGCGTTGAGCTCGGGGAGGTTCCGCACGGCGCGCAGGACGTCCAGGGACGCACGCGCGTTGACCTGGCCCGCCATGTAGTGCGAGGGGCCGGGCAGCGCCTGCCCCGGGTAGTCGCTCATCGCGACGACGCGGCCCTGGCCGAGCAGGTCCCGGATCGCCGGGACTCGGGACCGGTCGCCCTCGTCCAGGCTCCGGCGGGACGGTGCGCAGCTGTCGGCCAATCCGGTCGTCTCGTGGTTCCAGAGCACCATGTCGCGCGGGGCATTGCTCGCGCCCGTCGGCACGTAGATCTCGCCGGACACGTACTTCTTGACGCCGGGCTGGATCTCCGAGACGTAGACGACGTTCCAGCCCCGGGCCCCGCTCGGCGCGTCGGACCGCGGCTGGATCCAGTAGATGTCGCCGGGCTTCGCCGTTTCCGGGGGCTGCTCGTAGACGTTCCAGAAGGTGGTTCCGTCCGGCCCGGGCCTGGCCGACGGCGAATCCTCCTTCGGCGCCGCGCTGCCGGCGCTGATGCACGCGGTGAAGGCCAGCGCCGCCAACGAGGTCGCGACAGCCGCCTTCGCGATGCGCCGTTGTGTGAATGGCACGGTTCTCTCCGTATTCCTCGGGATGTGCGGGCTGCTATTCGAAGAAGCGGTACACCGGCTCGGCCACCACGGCGGGCCGCTCGGCGCCTTCGAGCTCGATCTTGCCGTCGACGGTCAGCTGCACGCCGCCCTTCGGCAGGTCCTCGACCTTCTTCAGCGCGGCGTTCAGCCGCACCCGGCCGCCGGCGGGCACGGGGCTGGTGAACCGGACCTTGTTCAGCCCGTAGTTCACGGCCATGGTCACGCTGTCGACCGCGAGCACCTCGGCCCACATCGGGATGATCAGCGCCAGCGTCAAGTAGCCGTGCGCGATCGGCCCGCCGAACGGGCTTTCCGCCCGGGCGCGCTCGGGGTCGACGTGGATCCACTGGTGGTCGTCGGTGGCGTCGGCGAAGGTGCTGATCCGCTCCTGCGGCACCTCGATCCACGAGCTGGTTCCCAGCGGCTTGCCCGCCAAGGGCTTGAGGTCGGCGAGGGTCGCGACGCGAGTGGTGGACATGGGTCTCCTGTCGGTGTGGTGCGGACGGTCAGCGCTTGATGCCCAGGACGCGCAGCGCGTTCTCCTTGAAGATCAGCGGCGCCACTTCGGGCTTGATGTCGAGGGCGGCGAAATCCTTGCGCCAGCGGTCGACCTGGATCACCGGGAAGTCGGAGCCGAAGAGCACCTTCTCGCGCAGCACTGAGTTCGCCGCCCTGACGAGCTGGGGCGGGAAGTACTTCGGGGACCAGCCGGACAGATCGAGGTAGACGTTGGCCTTGTGGGTGGCGATGGAGATCTGCGCGTCGACCCACGGCACCGCCGGGTGGGCCATGACGATCGTCAGGTCCGGGAAGTCGGCGGCGACGTCGTCGAGGAGCATCGGGTCGGAGCGGCGGAGCTTGATGCCGCGCCCGCCCGGCAGCCCGGCGCCGATGCCGGTCTGTCCAGTGTGGAACAACGCGGGCACGCCGGCCGCCGCGATGGCCTCGTACAGCGGGTAGAACCGCCGGTCGTCGGGCTCGAAGCCCTGCAGGCTCGGATGGAACTTGAAGCCCCGCACGCCGTAGTCCTCGACCAGCGCGCGGGCCCGGTCGACGGCCTCCTTGCCGCGCCACGGATCGACCGAGCCGAAGGGGATCAGCACGTCGTTGTGGGCGGCGGCCAGCTCCGCGATCTCCTCGACGGAGTTCGGCCCGTGCCCGGTGGCCGAGGTGGCGTCGACGGTGAACACGACGGCGGCCATGTTGCGCTCGCGGTAGTGCGCGGCGATGGATTCGATGCGGGGAGTGCGTTCCTCGCCGGACTTGAAGTACTTCTCGGAGGCGGCCATCAGCTCGTCGTCCAGCGATCGATGCCCGCAGGCGTCGATCTCGACGTGGGTGTGGATGTCGATGGCCTCGATCGCGTCGAAGTCGACGCCGCACTCGTAGCGGACCGGGCTCATTTCGCCACCAGCTCCGCCGGGAACTCCTCGCCGACCGACTCGACCGAGTCCGCGAACGCCTCGCCCCACGACCCGGCGATGTCGTCGGCGGACCACCCGCCGTCGTGGAAGGCGGTGGCGGTCAGCTGCGGGTGCGACCACAGCGCCAGCCGGTCCCCGCCGACCGACAGCGCCTGGCCGGTGATCCCGGCGGCGGCATCGGAGGCGAGGAAGGAAACGATCCCGGCGGCGTCCTCGGGAGTGCCCATGCCGACCTCGCGGCGGATGATCGCGGGCAGCGGCTCGCCGCGCTTCATCGACTCGATGTGCGGTGCGAGGAACGGGATCGTCTCGGTCATCGCGGTCGCCGCGACCGGGCAGACGGCGTTGACGGTGATGCCGGCGCGCTGCAGTTCCAGGGCCCAGGTGCGGACCATGCCGACGATGCCGGCCTTGGCCGCCGAGTAGTTGGTCTGGCCGAAGTTGCCCCGCTGACCGGCGGGGGAGCCGATGCAGATGATCCGGCCGCCTCCGCCCTGCTCGCGGAAGCGCAGCACGGCCTCGCGCACGCAGGTGAAGGTGCCGCGCAGGTGCACGTCGAGCACCGCGTCGAAGTCCTCGTCGGTCATCTTCCACAGCACCTTGTCGCGCAGGATGCCGGCGTTGGTGACCAGGACGTCCAGCCGGCCGAACGCCTCGACCGCGCCGGCCACCAGCTTCCGGGCCGTTTCGGCGGTGCCGACCGGGGCGACGACGGCGGTGGCCCGGCCGCCCGCCGCGACGATCTCGGCGACGGCCGAGTGCGCGGTGGCCTCGTCGACGTCGTTGATCACCACTGCCGCGCCGTTGCGGGCGAGTTCTTCGGCGTATGCGAGTCCGAGTCCCCGCCCGCTGCCGGTGACGATGGCGACCTTGCCGCTCAGATCCATCGGTGCTCCTCCTGTCGGGTGAATCACAGGCAAACATCTATCATTGAAAAAGTCAATGATTGAGATCTGCTACTCTTGCGGCGCTACACGGAGGAGGGCGCATGGCAGAGACCCAGCCGCGGTTGCTGGCCGACGACATCGGGTTCCTGCTCTCCCGGGCGGGGGGAATGGTGCTCGGCGCGGTGAACAAGGCGCTGGTCCCGCTCGGCCTGAAGGTGCGCTCCTACTCCGTGCTCGTGCTGGCCTGCGAAGACTCGGCGGGCGTCAACCAGCGCAGCGTCGCGGCGACGATGGGGCTCGACCCCAGCCAGATCGTCGGGCTGATCGACGAGCTGGAGGAGCGCGGCCTGGTCGCGCGCACGCCGGACCCGGCGGACCGCCGCAACAGGCTGATCGCCGCCACAGAGGAAGGGCGCCGGGTGCGCGACGAGGCGCAGGAACTGGTGGACCAGGCGCACCGCGCGTACTTCGGAGACCTGCCCGCCGAGGTCGTCGCCCAGCTGCGGGAGACGCTCGGGCGGATCGTCTTCCCTTAGCGCGTGTCTGTGCGCTTGTCGGCCCGACGTGGTCCGGGCGATGAGTTCCGGCCGGGTCTCGGGTCTGTTCTGGTGTCTTCGGACGACGTTGCCCAGCACGAGACACCACGGAGGACACCATGACGACCACGCCGAGTGACCCGACCACCGCGCTGCCCGGCCGCCCGCCCGTCGTCGACCTGGCCACCTGGCAGGCCGCCCGCGACGAGCTCCTGGTCCGCGAGAAGGCCCACACCCGCGAGGGCGACGCCCTCGCCGCGGCCCGCCGCCGGCTGCCGATGGTGGAGTTCGACGGGACGGTCGAGGTCGTCGGGCCCGACGGCCCGGTCCCGTTCCTGGACCTGTTCGAGGGCCGCGACGAGCTCGTGGTCTACAAGCACATGTGGCACGACGGCGCGCCGCACCAGGGGCAGTGCGAGGGCTGCACCACCACGGCCTGGCACATGAAGGACGCCGCCTACCTCAACGCCCGCGGCGTCTCGTTCGCCATCCTGACCACGGGCCGGTGGGACGAGGTCGCCTCCTACGTCGAGTTCATGGGCTACACCCAGCCCTGGTACTCGGTGCGCGATGTGGACGCGCCGGTCGGCGGCGACATGGGTTACATCACCTGCTTCCTGCGCGACGGCGACCGCGTGTTCCTCACCTACTCCACGACGAGCCGCGGCAACGAGCCGGTCAACGGGTCCTTGGGCCTGCTCGACATGACGCCCTACGGCCGCCGCGAGGCGTGGGAGGACAACCCCGAGGGTTGGCCCGCGGCCCCTCAGGTGGACTCGCCGGTCGGTGGGCATGGCGCGCCGATCTGCTGGTACTGGCGCACGGACGCCGACGGGAACGCCACCTGGGGCCCGACCAGCCGCCCCACGCCGCAGTGGACCCGCCCCGGCGCGACCCCCGTGGAGACCCTCGGCCGGCAGGGCCACCACTGACGCGACTTCGTCGACGGCACAAGGTGTTGGGTGCCGGGCGGAACCTCCGGACGATGCGAACGGCCCTGGGGCTCCTTTCGCCGACGGCCGCGGGCAAGCTCCTCCCGAAGGCGCCCGGCGTCGTTGGCGATTTCGCGCGAAATCGCCATGCCGCCCTCACACGGAGCGGCGATTTCGCGCGAAATCGCCGCTCCCCGTGGTCACGGCACAAGACGAGGAACGGATGTGGGCGCCCTCCGCGGAGGGCGCCCACATCCGTTGGTGCGGCGGCGCTTTCACATCGCGCCCGACTTCGGTTCGTAGACGGCCACCACGATGCCGCTGCTGAACGTCGTGGTCTCGGCCAGCGTCAGGTGGGTGGTCACGAGGCCTTCCAGGATCCGCTGCCCGCTACCGGCGATGACGGGGAACAGCCACAGGTGGAGCTCGTCGACCAGCCCGTGCTCCAGCAGCGTGTGGTCCAGCACGCCCGTGCCGAACTTCAGGATGTCCCGGCCCGGCTGCTGCTTCAGCTCCGCCACCTCCGCGGCCACGTCACCGCCCAGGATGGTGGCGTTCCAGGTGGTTTCGGAGTTCTGCAGCGTGCGGGAGGCGACGTACTTGGGCATGCCGTTGATCCGCTTGCCGTACTCGTCGTCGATGGCCGGCCAGGTCTGCGCGAACGACTCGTAGGTCTCGCGGCCCAGCAGCAGCGCGTCGGCGCCGAACAGCAGCTTGTGGGCGTGGGCGTTGTGCTCGGAATCCCAGTACGGCGGGCCCCACTGCTCCGGCGCCGAGATGGTCCCGTCGAGCGTCACGAACGTCGACTCGATCAGCTTCCTCATGATGTTCTCCCAGGGGATGGATTCGGATGGCTGGAAAGTGCTACTGGACGAAGGGGCTCGCGGTTCGGGCGACGCGCAGGGCGTTGGCCCACCACGTGATCTGGTCGAGCACCGCGTTGACGGATTCCTCGAGTTCGGGGTCGCGGCGCGGCCAGCTGCCGTCGGCGCCGAAGCGCTGCCAGGCGTTGCGGATGGTCATGGTGCGGCGGATCGGGACCGCGTTCAGCTCGCCGAACACCTGCCGCAGCTGCGCGGCGGCCTGGCCGCCTTCGGCGTCGCGGCAGTAGGCGACGATCGAGACCGGCTTGGCGGCCCATTCGGCGTCGAACCAGTCGATCGCGTTCTTCACCGCGGCCGGGAAGCTCTGGTTGTACTCCGGGGTGACCACGACGAACGCGTCCGCGGCCGCCAGCCGGGCCCCCAGCTCCCGGACGGGAGCGGGAACCTCTTCGCCGGGCTCGGTCAGCTGGTCGGGGAGGCCGGCGGTCGCGAGGTCGATGCGATCCAGTTCCAGGTCCCGGCGGCGGCCGATGCGGCCGCCGAACCAGTCGGCCACGAGCGGGCCGAAGCGGCCCGCCCGGGTGGATCCGATGATCATCGCGATCCGCAGCCCGCTCGTCATCGGGTTTCCTTGACGGGCGCGTCGAGGAAGGCCGGGATCATCGGCAGCAGCAGCTCGGGGCGGTGCGGCGCGGTGACGTGCGAGGTGCCGGGCAGGATCGCCAGCTGCGCGTTCGGCAGGCCTTCGGGGGTGTCGCCCATGACGCCGCCGCCGAAGAGCCGGAACATCTCGACGGCGTGCTCGGGCCGGACGATGTCGGAGTCGCCGATCACCGTCAGCGTCGGGGCCTTGACCGTGCGGGCGGCCTCCGGCGACACCGACGGGGCCGGGTTCATGTCGTACTCGATGACCCGGGACACCAGCTGCGGGAAGTCCTCCGGGCGCGGCGCGTTCTTCAGGTAGTCGGCGTGGAACGGCGATCCGTGCAGGTGTTCCGGCCGCAGTTCCGCGATCCCTTCCATCACGCCCGGGTGCATGCCGTCGACGCCCAGGCCGCCGGAGAGCAGCACCTGCTTGCGCACCAGGTCCGGGTGCTTCAGCGTGATCTCCAGCGCCACCCCGGCGCCCATGCTGTAGCCGAGGACGTCGGCGCGCTGGACGCCGATCTGCCGCAGCAGCGCGACGGTGTCCTCGGCCATCTGCGACGTGCGGAGCGGGCGGTCGATGTCGGCGGTCCGGCCGTGGGCCTGCTGTTCCACGGCGATGACCTCGCGGGTCTTGGCGAGCTCCGGGATCAGCTGCCCGAAGTCGGTGTCGATGCCGGACAGGGCGCCGTGCAGCAGCACCAGCGGCGGCTGGTCGGTCGGGGTGCCGTACCGCTCGTAGTACATGTGCAGGCCGTTGACATCGGCGTAGCCGCCCTGCGCCGCTGCGGCGGTTGTTGCGGCGCCCGGTTCGGCCGGGGTGTTGGCGGCGCCGCACCCGGTGAGCAGCGCGGTGGCTGCGATTCCGGCGGTGAGGGCGAGGGCGATGCGCTTCATGGTGATCTCCTGTTCTGCGGTGTTCGCTTTGTTGTCACCACAGTGCGCGCGGCACCTTCCGGATTGTTTACGGTCGCCTTCCGGTCCAGGTCAGCGGCGGCGAGAGGCGGTCCGGTGGCGCGTTGCGCGCCGTTTTCGCGCGAAAACGGCGTCCGCCGTGCCTGCCGATGACGTTTTCGCGCGAAAACGGCGCCCCGCCACCGAGCGGCGCCGCTTCGAAGCCGGGGCGCGACCTGCCGATATGCGGGATGAGGGCGGAAACAGGCTCTATAAGCTGCGTTCATGCGTTTCGGTGTGCTGGGCCCGTTGACGGTGTGGACCGACAGCGGCGCCGTCGTGCCCGTGCCGGGAGCGAAGGTGCGTGCCCTGCTGGCTGATCTGCTGGTCGACGCCGGTCAGCCGGTGTCCGCGGACCGGCTGGTGGACGACATCTGGGCCGAGGACCCGCCGGGCAATCCCGCGGGAACGCTGGCGGCCAAGGCCTCGCAGCTGCGGCGCGCGCTGGAGGACGCCGAGACCGGCGGCCGGGACCTGGTGGTGTCGCCGCCGCCCGGCTACCGTCTGGCCACCGCCGACGTCGACGCCCTGCGCTTCCGCGCATTGCTGGCCGACGCCCGCGAAACCTCCGGCACCGAGGCCCGGGTCCGGGTGCTCGCCGAGGCTGTGGGCCTGTGGCGGGGGCCCGCCTTCGCCGACTTCCGCGACGCGGCCTTCGCGCAGGGGGCCATCGCGCAATTGGAAGAACTGCGCTTGGTCGCCGTCGAAGAACTCGCCGAGGCGCGGCTGTCGTTGGGCGAATACCGCGAGGTGGCGGGAGATCTCACGACGTTCGTCGCCGCACACCCCCTGCGCGAACGCCTGCGCGCAGCCCAGCTGCGGGCGCTCTACGGTGCCGGACGCCAGGCCGAGGCCCTCGACGGCTACGAGGATCTGCGCAGACGGCTGGCCGACGAACTGGGCGTGGACCCGAGCCCGGAGCTGGTCGAGCTGCAACGGTCGCTGCTCGCGCAGGACCCCGCCCTCGCCGCGCCGCGACCGCGGCCCGTGGTTCGGCGGCGCACCAGCAACATCCCGGCGCAGCGCACCGAGCTGATCGGCCGCGACACCGATCTCGGCGAGCTGGGCCGCGCGGTCACCGAAGCACGGCTGGTCAGCCTCACCGGACCGGGCGGCGTCGGCAAGACCCGGCTCGCGCTGGCCGCGGCGGCGAGCGCGGCCGACCGGTTCCAGGACGGCACGTGGCTGGTCGAGCTGGCGCCGCTGCAGCCGACCGCGACCGACGAGGCCGGCTGGCTCGCGGAAGAGGTCGCGCAGGTCATCGGCATCCGCGCGGCGGAGGACGGGCCCGCCGACGCCGTCGAAGCACTGGGCGAAGCGCTGGCCGACAAGCACCTGCTGCTGGTGCTGGACAACTGCGAGCACGTCGTCGACCACGCTGCGGACCTGACCGAGCACCTGCTGGGCGCGGCGCCGAACCTGCACGTCCTGGCGACCAGCCGCGAACCGCTGCGCCTGCCCGGCGAGGACATCGTGCCGCTGCAACCGCTGTCCGTGCCCGCGGCGGACACCTCGTTCAACGATCTCGCGCAGTCGCACGCGGTCCGGCTCTTCGTGAACCGCGCCCGCGCGAGCGCCCGCGACTTCGTGCTGGACGCCGACAACGCCGACGCGGTCGCGACCCTGTGCCGGCGGCTCGACGGGATTCCGCTGGCGCTGGAACTGGCCGCGACCCGGGTTCGCGCGCTCGACGTGCACGAGATGGTCTCCCGGCTGGACGACCGGTTCCGGCTGCTCGCCACCGGTCACCGCGGCGCCCCGCCGCGGCAGCAAACGCTCACGGCGATGATCGACTGGAGCTGGGGACTGCTCGACGACACCGAACGCGCGGTGCTCCGCCGCCTCGCGATCCACCCGGGCGGGTGCACCCTCGAAGCCGCCGAAACCGTCTGCGCCGCAACGGCATCCGTCGGTGAGGACGGTCACCTCGAAGCCGCGACGGTCCCCGATGTCGTCGCGCGGCTGGTGGACCGGTCGCTGGTGCAGCAGAGCGGGCGGCGCTACCGGCTGCTGGAATCGGTGACAGCGTTCAGCCTCGACCGCTTGGCGGAGGCAGGCGAAGACGTGCCGGCGCGGCACGCGCATCACGCGTACTACCTGGCGCTGGCCGAGCGAGCCGAACCCGAATTGCACGGCGCCGATCAGCAGCGCTGGCTGACCCGCCTCGACGCCGAGGACGCGAATCTGCGTGCGGCGCTGGATGGTTTCGTGCGGGACGCCGACGCCGACTCGGCGCTCCGGCTGGTGCACGCGCTCGCCTGGCACTGGCTGCTGCGCGGCCGGTCCGGCTTGGCGCGCCGCTGGGTCGATGCGGCGCTCGAACTGGGCGGCAGCGCGCGGCACCGGGCACCGGTGTTGGCGTGGCGCCTCACGTTCGCCTTCCAGCAGGGTGATTTCACCGATGCCGCGTCGCGCCGGCACGAGGTTTCGGCGGCGCTGGCCGCGCTCGACGATCCGGCCGTTCGCGCCCGCGCCGAGGTGATCCTCAACCTGTCCGCATTGGACTCAGGCGACGAGCAGGACCTGGAAACGACCGTGCAGCAGACCCTTTCGGCGTGTCGCGAGCTGGGCGACCGCTGGGGCGTGGCGACCATCCAGCTGGCGCTGGCGAAATCGGCGCACAGCCGCGCCGATGTGGACGCGTTGGCGCGGCACGCGCAGGAAGCGGCTCGCTCGTTCGCCGAGCTGGGCGACCGCTGGGGCCGGCTGCAGGCCGCCGAATGGCTCGGTGGCCTGGCCGAGCTGACCGGGGATCTCGCCGGCGCCGCCGAGATCCACCGCGAGGCGCTGGTGCTGGCGCAGGAGCTGGAGATGTGGGGCCAGGCGGCAGCCCACCTCGGCTGGCTCGGCTGGATAGCGATGCAGCACGCCGAGTTCGACCGGGCCCGCGACTTCGCCGAGGAGGTGCTGGTGCTGTCCGCCGACCACGGCCACGACCCCGGCCGGTTGTTCGCAACGATCGTGCTCGCGTTCACCGCGCGCCGCGACGGCAGGCCCGACGACGCCGAACGGCATCTCCGCGAGCTGCTCGCGCTCAACGCCGACGGCCCGGAAACGCCGCTGTTCCTGCCGATGCTCCAGGTCGAACTCGGTTACGTCCTCGAACAACGCGGTGAAGCGGCCACCGCGATGGCCGAACACCTGCGGGCCTTCGACGGAGCCCAGCGCATCGAGGCCCCGCGCGACGCCGCGTTCGCACTCGGCGGCTCCGCCGCGGCCGCAGCGGCACTCGGCGACCACGACACCGCCGCCCGGCTGCTCGGCGCCGCCGAAGCCCTCCGCGACGCCACCGGGATGCCGCTGCTGCCCGCCGAACGACCCGATATCGACCGCGTTGCCGACGTCGCGCGCACCGCGATGGGCGGCGCCGCGTTCGACGCCGCCCACGCGGAAGGCCGAGTCCTGACCGCGGATCAGGCCCGCGCGCTCATGGTCGCCGCCGGCAACGCGGACGTGCTGGACCCGGCCTGAGCCCGGCATCCGGGCTCAGGACTTCTTCGGCGCGTACTGCAGGGCGACGATCCCGCACTCGAACGGCGTCGCGGCGACGAAGTCGAACTGCTGGTTCGAGCCGGTGGCGCCGAAGACCGGCAGGCCGGCGCCGATCGCGGTCGGGTTGACGATCAGGTGCAGCTCGTCGAGCAGGTCCTCGGCGATCAGGCTCGCGACGAGCGAGCCACCGCCGTAGGCGATGATGTCGCCGCCCGGCTGCGCCTTGAGCTCGCGGATCGTCTCGACGAGATCGCTCGCGACGACGGTGTTCTCCCACGGCGATTCGGTCAGCGTGGTGGAGATGACGACCTTCGGAGTGTTGTTGATCCGGTCGATGCCTTCCTGCGTCTCGTCCGCCGGCTGCGAGGCCCAGTGCGGGATGAAGCCCTCGGCGAGCTTGCGGCCCAGCACGATCGTGCCGATCGGCTCGTTGAGCGCCTCGATGTAGGAGGCGAGGTCCTCGCTCCACGGCAGCGTCATCCAGTCCATCTCGCCGTTCGGGCCCGACATGTAGCCGTCGATGGTGGCCTGGACCTGGAGCTTGAACTTGCGCATCGCTTGCGTTCCCTTCGGGTGGGCCGTTCGGCCGTCTTCGTGTGCTGAAAGCTTCGCGGGGACGGCTTACGGGATGTTTACGGTTTTGCTCCGGCACCCCGGAACCCGACGAACCCGAGGCCGGCGCGCCGACGGCGCCGTGCGGAGCTTGACCTGGCCCCGCTATTCAGTGTTACTGTGTACCGGTAGTCATCATCACTTAGTAGTCCGGCGAGGTGGTCCATGGGTAAGCAGATGACGGAGATGCTCAAGGGCGTGCTGGAGGGCATCGTCCTCGCGATCCTGTCCAGCCGGCCCGCCTACGGCTACGAGATCACGGCGTGGCTGCGGGATCAGGGTTTCTCCGACATCGCCGAAGGCACTGTCTATGCGTTGCTGGTCAGGATCGAGCAGCGCGGCTTCGTCGATGTGGAGAAGGTTCCGTCGGAGAAGGGGCCGCCGCGCAAGGTGTTCTCCCTCAACGCCCAGGGACAGGAACATCTCGAAGAGTTCTGGAGGACGTGGAGCTTCCTCTCGGAACGGCTCGAACAGCTCCACGAAGGAGGCAAATAACCATGTCCGATGCTGAAAAGGGCGGCTTCATCTCCAAGGTGATCGGCTCCAAGCGGCGGTGGCGGGCGTACAAGGCGCGCGTGCGCGAACTTCCGCCGAACTACCGCACGACGGTCGAAGAGATCGAGCGGTACATGATGTACTTCGTGCCGGCCGACGGGGACAGCGATGCGTCGAGGTTCGAAGACCTCGCCGACCTGTTCGAACAGGCCGCGGCGGAGGGAACGCCCGTTCGCGAGATCGTCGGGCGGGACCCGGTGGAGTTCGTCGAGGCGTTCGTCCAGAACTACTCGGAGGGCGGCTATGTCCCCGCCCGTGCGCGGAAACGGCTGACCGACGCCATCGCGCGCGTCGAGGAATAGAGGCGCCGATGACCGCGCGCGACCTCCGGCCCGGCGATCCGTGTGCGGGATCTGGAGCGGAACGGTCTTCGCGGTCGATCGGCGGGTGCGTCTTCTCGGAACTATCAGATCCGCGAGTTCCAGAGAGCCTTTTTCATCCTGGTCGGCCCGCAGCTGCGGGTCGCAAAGCCGTACGTCGGTGAGGTGTCGCATGCGCCGTAGGCGCATAGCCCACCCCCGCAACTGGCACCGCCGCGGGTTCTCAGAGGTTTCCTGGCGAGGACGGCCCCTCCGCCGTGTATTGGACATACATCAGGAGGGGCACCCACAGTCCAGGGAGCCTCTGAGGTTCCGCTACCCGCACCGCCACGCAAAACGAGGTTGGAAAAACCTCAGATCTTCGGAAAGGAATGCAGCATGGTCAGCGCGACAAGCGGGACACATGACGACGTCTCCGCAAGCAGCGGTGGTGACGATGTCGAGCACGGCTGGGGAAAAGTCGCCGACGTGTTCCGGGCGAACTTCGAAGGAAACCCCGGCGAGGTGGGCGCGGCGTGCAGCGTCTACGTGGGCGGCCGCCGTGTCGTCGACCTGTGGGACGGCCTTGCCGATCGCGAGGCGAACCGACCGTGGCGCAAGGACACCATCGCCCAGGTCGCGTCCACGACTAAAGGCGCCACCGCGATCTGCGCCCATTTGCTGGTACAGCGCGGTGAGCTGGATCTGGACGCCCCGGTGGTCCGGTACTGGCCGGAGTTCGGTGCCGCCGGCAAGGACCGGATCCCGGTGCGCTGGCTGTTGTCGCACCAGGCCGGCCTGCCGATCGTCGACGGGCCGCTGACGTTCGAGCAGGCGTGCGCCTGGGATCCGGTCATCCGGGCGCTCGAGGCGCAGAAACCGCTCTGGGAGCCGGGTTCCGAGCACGTCTACCACGCCGTCACCTACGGGTTCCTGGTCGGGGAGGTCGTGCGTCGGATCACCGGCAAGTCACTCGGCACGTTCTTCGCCGAAGAGGTGGCCGCCCCGCTCGGACTGAGCGCCTGGATCGGACTGCCCGAGGAACACGAGCCACGGGTGGCCCGGTTCGAGGACGCCGCCCCGTTCACCCTGGAGGAGTTGCTCGCCGGGATGATCGCGACGACCGGGCTGGATGCGGACACGGTCACCGCATGGGTCGAATCCATGTGGAGCCCGGACGCGGTCCAAATGCGCGCGGGCGTGCTGGGCGGCGCCATGGATCCCACCACCGGATACTTCCGGACGCGTGCCTGGCGCGCGGCCGAGTTCCCGGCCGCGAACATGGTCTCCGACGCGCACTCGTTGGCACGGATGTACGCCGCCACGGTCAGCGACGTCGACGGCGTGCGGCTGCTCGATCCGTCAACGGTCGAGACGATGACAGCCGTTCAGACCGACAAGACGCGGATGTACGGACTACCGCCAGGCCTGGACATCCCGGCCGACCGCTCCTTCAACATGTCGCTCGGGTTCTGGCGAGCCTGCCCGCCGCTGCCGATGCTCGGGCCTGGGTCGTTCGGCCACCCGGGCTCCGGCGGATCGATCGGCTTCGCCGACCCCGATGCCGGTGTCGGCTTCGGCTACGTCACCAACCTCTGGAACTACCGGCCCGACGACCCCCGGGCGACGAACCTGGCCAAGGCCGTCCGATCCTGCCTCGAATGACGAGACCCCTGGCGTGAGCGAACTCCAGTGCAGTGGACGAATCGATGCCCGCTCGCCCGCCGCGGAACGAGCGGGCGCCGACCCCTCGGGACTAGCGGCCTGAGATCACTGCAGGCGGTGATCTCGGCGTCCGCCGCCGGGTAACCGGCCTGCAGGAACCGTTCCGCGATGCGCTCGATCACGTGGGTTCGGTCGACGATCCGTTCGCGCAACTTGATTTTTCCTTGCTCTTCCGGAGTTTCGGCGTGTTCGCAGCGTAGTTCGCCCGCCATGGCGGGCAAGGAAGCGTCCGCCGCCGGGATACCGGTGTGCCGGGGCGAGCACCTGGACGATTCGAGCCGTCACCGATGAAACCGTCCTGTCTCTTGTGGATGATCGTGGAATTCGAGGGCCGGTCGGCGCGGTGCGTCTGATGCACGGTGAACGGTGCGGGGACGCTGCTCCCGGAGGCCGATCGACGTGCGGTTGTCAGACCCCGTCGTTACGGTCGCTCCACACGGACACGACAGGGAGCAGTGATGAGTGAGCTGACCACCGCCCAGCCGACGGGCACGCCGACCTGGATCGACCTCGGCATCCCGGACCTCGATCGGGCGATGGCGTTCTACGGGGCGCTGTTCGGCTGGGAGTTCGAGGTGGGCCCGGAGGAGACCGGCCGGTACACCATGTGCCTGCTGCGCGGCAAGCCCGTCGCGGCGCTCATGCCGAACCCGGATCCCGACGCCGCGGAGTTCTGGTGGAACCTGTACTTCGCGACCGAGGACTGCGACGCCACGGTCGCCAAGGCGGTCGACGCGGGCGGCTCGGTCCTGACGGGCCCGATGGACGTGATGGACAAGGGCCGGATGGCGATCGTCAGGGACACCACCGGCGCGCAGTTCGGGGTGTGGCAGGCCGGCGCGCACCTCGGTTGCGAGATCGTCAACGAGCCGAACTCCTTGCTGCGCAACGACCTGATCACCCCGCAGTCGGGTCCCGCGCGCGACTTCTACGCCGCGACCTTCGACTACGTGCTGGACGGCAACCCGGACATGCCGGGCGCCGACTTCACGTTCCTGCGCAGGCCGGACGGCCACGAGATCGGCGGCATCTTCGGCGACCCGAACGCCGGGAAGTCCCGCTGGGCGACCCTGTTCCAGGTGACGGACGCCGACGCGGCGGCGCGACGGGCCGTCGAGGCAGGCGGCACCGCGGGCGAGCCATTCGACATGATCTACGGCCGGCTGGCCAGGATCGCGGACCCGTTCGGCGCGGAGTTCGAGGTGGGCTCGCCGAAGGCGGGCTGAACCCGCGGCTGAAACGGTTCCTACGACCGGGGATTGACGCGGACTACGACCTGCGGACTACCGGAAGACCAGTGCCGGGGATGACGCGGTATTACGCGCCTGCCGAATACGTTCGTCCGTGTTGACCGGTCGCGAGCAGTGCAGGGTCGCGACCTGAGAAGACACGCGCTACGGGCGCGGACAGGAGAAGTCACGTCATGCTCTCAGTCGTTCAGCAGGCCGCCTTCGCCGACAGCGGCCTGTACTCGGTCGGGTTGATCGTCGCCGCGCTCGCGGTGCTCGGGTACGTCGTCCTGGTCGTCGGGGCGGTGATCAGCGTCCTCGCGTCGCACCAGGGCCTCGGGATGAAGCTGGTCTGGATCGTGCTCGTGTTCATGGCGCCGTTCCTGGGCAGCCTCCTCTGGTTCTTCATCGGCCGCCGGTCCACGCGCTACCCGTACCGGACCGCCTGATCCTGCGGCGCGTCCGCTCCGGCGCCGCGACGGCGACCCGTTGCGGGCGGCCGGGGCGGTCGTGAGAACGCTTGAGCGGCAAGGAGTTCCCGTCATCGGCCGGTTCAGCCGGGCGTGCCGCCGGTGCGGGTGCCGGTGGCGCTCGTGGTCTGCCGTAAGTTCTGGGCATGGCAACCGGTGGAGATTCCGCGGGTGGGGCGCAGCGTCCGCTGCTCGTGCTCGGCAAGATCGCGGAGATCCTGAACGCGTTCACGCTGCGGCAGCCGTCGCTGACGTTGCGGGAGATCCAGCAGGCGACCGGGCTTCCGCAGTCCACCGTGCAGCGGCTCGTGACGAACCTGGTCGCGCACGGGTTCCTGGATCGCGCCGAGGACCGGTTCCGGCTCGGCGTGCAGATGGCCTACTGGGGCGCCGCCGCGGGCAAGGACCTCGACGTGCTGGGCGTGGTCAACCCCGTGCTGAAGGACCTGCGCGACGCGACCGGTGAGACGGCGTGCTTCTTCCGCGTCGAAGGCGAGCACCGGGTGTGCGTGGCCGTCGCCGAGACCCACCACGCGCTGCGCAGGACGATGTCGGTGGGCGACATCGCGCCGATCACGGTCGGTTCCTCCGGCCGGGTGCTGCTCGCCTGGAACCCGGGCCTGGCCGAACGCGTGCTCGACGCCGAGCTGCCCAGGCTGACCGAGAGCACGGTGACAGATCGGGACGAGCTGCACCGGCTGATCAGGCAGACGGCGGCCGAGGGGTACGCGATCACGGTGGGCGAACGCGTCGACGGGGCCTCGGGCCTGGCGGCGCCGGTGTTCGATTCGGCCGCCGACCTCCTCGGCGCGGTGATGGTGCACGGGCCGACGCTGCGGATGCCCTACGAGAAGTGCGTGGAGTGGGTCGACGTCCTGGTGGAGCACGCGGAGCGGATCACCCGCGCGCTCGGCGGCCGGTACCCGAGCTGAGCGGGTAGCGCTGCTCGCGTGAGAGAGCAGCGTTGCGCCCGGCTCCTGCTTGCAGGGGCCGAGAGCGCCCGAGATCGGGCGGCTGCGGAGTCGTCACGAGGAACGCTGAGCGGGTTCCCCTGGCCGTGCGCGAGCGCCCAGGGGAAGGCGGTAGCGCACCAGGTCGGCGCGGGCGAGCGAGCCGACCTCGACGGCGGGCACGCCGAGGTGCGGCAGTGCCCGGACCGCGGCCACCTTGCGTTCGGTCGGCGACCGCTTGCCGGTCAGCACGTCGGTCACTTCCGCTCCTCGTCGGCGTGCTGTCCCAGCAGCGCTCCGAGCACCTCGTCGGTGTGCGCGCCGAGTTCCGGTCCGGGCGAGCGAACCGGGAGCGACGTCGGGCCGATGACCGGGACGACACCGGGGAATCCGACCTCGACGGGCTCGCCCGCGCCGGTGTCGACCGCGAGTTCCTGGATCATCCCGCGTGCGCGGTACTGCTCGTCGGCGCAGATGTCGGCGGCGGTGTAGATCGGTCCGGCCGGGACTCCGGCGGTGTCCAGCGCGGCCAGGACTTCCGCACGGGTGTGCGCGCCCGTCCACTCCTCGATGGCGTCGTCGAGCTCGTCCCGCCGGGCCCAGCGCCCCGCGTTGGTCTGCAGGTCCGGGTCGTCGGCGAGGTCGGGGCGGCCGATCGCCTGCATGTAGCGGTGGAAGATCGAGTCCCCGTTGCCCGCGATCACCACGCTGCTGCCGTCGCGGCAGGCATAGGCGTTGGTCGGTGCGATGCCCTCCATCCGGCCCCCGACGCGGCGGCGCTGGACGCCGTGCGCGAGGTAGTCGGGCACCAGGGATTCCATCACCGAGAAGACCGCTTCGTGCAGCGCGACGTCGACGACGCGATCGGCGAGCGGCGGTCGCTCGGCGTTGCGCGCCGTCGAGCGTTGCAGGAGCGAGGCGACGATGCCGAAGGCCGCGTGCAGCCCGGCGATCGAGTCCCCGATGGACACCCCCACGCGGGACGGCGGCCGATCGGCTTCGCCGACCAGGTCGCGCAGCCCGCCCATCGCCTCCGCCACCGCGGCGAAGCCGGGCCGGTCGGCCAGCGGTCCGGTCTGGCCGAAGCCCGAGATGCGTGCCAGGACCACGTCCGGATTGGCGGCTTCCAGCACGTCCGGCCCCAGGCCCCACTTCTCCAGCGTGCCCGGCCGGAAGTTCTCGATGACGACGTCGCAGTGCCGCACCAGCTCCAGCACCGCGCCGCGGCCATGCTGGGTCTTCAGGTCCAGCACGACCGACTTCTTGCCGCGGTTGATGGTGTGGAACAGCATCGACGTCGATCCGGCGTGGAGCCGCCAGCCCCGCAGCTCGTCGCCGGTGCCGGGCCGCTCCACCTTGATGACCTCGGCGCCGAAGTCGGCGAGCATCCGCCCGGCGGTGGGGGCGGCGATGTAGTTGCCGAGTTCGAGGACGCGCACGCCCGCCAGCGGGAACCGGCTGCTGTCGTTGTGCATTTCTCCCTTTCCGCGAACGGGTTTCCGATCGCCGGACGAGGCTGAGCGCGCGGACCGGCCCCACCACGAAGTCATCCGCATTATGGACATAAACCCACGATGTGAGTCAACCATTGAGCCGGCTTGCGCGCCGAGCCATGCGCCGCCAGTGCTGCCCGGGAGGCGGCGCAACGCGCTCGCGGCGGCCGGCGTCGCGAGCGCGTTGCGCGGATCAGGGCACCGCCTCGGCGGCTGGCGGTCAGGTGTTTCCGTTGCGTCGCTTGGGGAAGCTGGTCACTGGTACCGGACGTCGGCGCTCAGGTAGGACACGGCGTCCTGCAGCCGGTCCAGGGCTTCCTTGCGGGTGCTCTCCATCCATTCGGGGTCGTTGTCGTCGCTGCGCCACACGCCCCACAGGCTGATCAGGTAGAGCATTGCGACCGCGGCGTGGTTGGTGGCGTTGAGGATCTGCGCGCCGGCGTCGTCGGGATTGGTGTGCTCGGCGATGGTGACGAGCTGGTGCTGGAGCAGCAGGACGCGCCGGTGCAGCAGTTCCAGGGACTCGCCGGGATCCCCGTCGGTCGCCAGGATCCAGCCCTGGACGACGTCGTCGAGGTCGTCGCCGATCTGCTCGGCGACGAGGCGTTCGGCGTGGGTCAGCAGCGCGCCGAGCAGGAACGGCATGTCGCCCGGGCCGGTGCCCTCGTCGGGGGACTGGATCTCGGCGCCGAGGTTGCCCATGGCCCGGACGACGGAGTGCGGAGTGGGTGGTTCGATCTGCGTCATGATCGTGATCATGTAAAGCGCGTTCACCCGTTTGGCCTTTTATGCATGATTCCGCATGAATCGTCGCCCGGAGCCCGGGCCGCGCTCGGCGCTATGCCTGGGTGAGGCGCATCGAGACGTACGCGTTGATCCCGGTCCGCTTGGTGTGCCGCACCTTCTCGCGCTTGAACTCGCGGAAGCCGAGCTTCTCGTAGAGGCCGAGCGCGGACGCGTTGGTGTCGGCGATGTCTTCGAGCACGTACGTATTGAACTGCGGAAAGGCGAGCACGTGCCGCAGCAGCGCGGTCGCCACTCCGCGCCCCCGGAAGGCCGCGGCCGTCGCCACGAACTCGATCGACGCCGTTCCCGGCTCGGCCTGCGCCCACGACTGCTTGAACTCCCGCCGGAAGCCGATATCGGCGATCGTTCCCTTGATCAGCCCCAGGTGCTTGCGCAGCACGCGCGCGTCGTGCCTGGTCGAGAGCTCGACGCCGTCGGTGCACGCGGCGATCGCGGCCGGGCGGCCGTCGACGAGCGCGACGTGGAACAGGTCGAGCACGAGCATGTGCTCGAAGGTCTCGACGAGCTTGCGGCGATCCTTCGAGAAGTACTCCAGGTGCTCGCCGAACCCGTCGACGTAGACCTCGGCGATCGCCGTCCGGTACTCCTCGCCCAGCTCGCTCCCGCGCCTGACTTCTATCGTCACCGGTCCTCCTTGATCAACAGTGCTGTCACGACGGACGGGTCCGGGGGAGTGAAGTCCGCGCCCAGCACGAACTTCATCGACGCGAGCCCATCGAGCAGGGCGAAGAAGCACGTCGTCAGGTCGCCGGCGGCGCCGCCGGCGAACTCGCCGCGGCGCTGGCCCCGCTCGATGAGCTCGGTCGTGCGCGCGGCGAGCGTCCGGTGCTGCTCCGCCAGTCGCTCCGCGTGCGGCAGCCGGTCGGGCATCACCAGCGCCTGGCTCATGATCAGGGAGAACTCGGCGAACCCGTTGTCGGCCGCGAGATCCGCGGCGAACTCGCGCACGAACTCCCGGATCGGCTCCGCCGGCGGCGCTTCCTGCTCGATGGCCTGCTCGAATGCCGCCGCCACCCTGGCCAGGCCGTCCGCGGCCTGGGCGACCAGGTCGTCGAACAGCGCTTCCTTCGTCGCGTAGTGCCGGTACATCAGGCCCGTGCTGATCTCGGCCGCCTGCGCGATGTCCCGCACGGACGTGGCGGCGAAGCCCTTCCGCGCGAACAGGCCGATCGCGGCGGCCTGGATCTTCTCGTGCGTGCCGGAGCGCATCGCCGCGTACTGCTCGGCCGTCCTCGGCATTCCCGCCTCCACTGCCGTGTTTTTGAATGAACTAATGTTCACTCTACTGAGGCCGGTCGCCCGGCGCAACCGGTCCATGAGTCGCGACTGATCTGTCGGCCCGGAGGCGGCCCCAAATTTTCCAGTTGATGGAAAATTCCATTGAGCCTTTTTCATCCTGGTCGACCCGCAGCCGCGGGCCGCAAAGCCGCACGTCGATGAGGTGCCGCATGCGTCGTAGGCGCATAGCCCACCTACGGCACCGGCACCGCCGCGGGTTCACCGTGCCCACCCCTCCGGGGTTCTCCCGGCGAGGACGGCCCTGACGCCGTGTATTGGACATACATCAGTCAGGGCACCCACAGTCCAGGGAACCTCTGAGGTTCCGCCACCCGCACCGCCACGCAAATTGAGGTTTGAAAAACCTCATTGGATGTTTTTTGGCGCCGTGGAGGAGTCACGGCGCGAGCGGAAGAAGCAGCTGACCAGACGCCGGATCGTCATGGCGGCCATCAGGTTGTTCGAGGAGCAGGGGTACGAGCAGACCACGGTGGCGGCGATGACCGGTGCCGTGATCGGCGCCATCCAGCAGGCGAGTCTCGCGAGTGTCCAATTGGGACGGTCGCAGGACGAGCTGTGGGAGGCCGCCCGGCGCGGTCTCGACGTCGCCCTGCACGGCTTGGTTTCGGTGCGACCGCCCGCGGAAAGCCCGGATTCGTCCGAAGAGAGGGCCGGCTCATCATGACCGAAAGCGTCCGGCGCTTCGCCCGCGAGGCACGACGGGACATGCGGGAGGGCCCCGCCGCCATCGCGCGGCGGCAACGCGCCCGCCTTGCCGATGCGGTGGTCCACGCCTGCGCGAACTCGCCGTACTACCGCGAGCTGTACCGCGACCTGCCCGCCGCGGTCGACGACCCGGCGCTGCTCCCGGTCACCGACAAGAAGACGCTGCGGCGGGAGGACGAACAACTGCGCCTGCACGTAGAGCTCTACGAGGAACACATCCGGCGGCTCACCGTGGACAACACCCGACTCGCCAACGAACTCGCGGCCCGCAGCGGCGTCACCGACCTCGGCACGCATCGGCCACGACACGCGGGTGAGCCGTGATCACCCACGGCGCCCGGGACATGACGAGCCGGGGTGATCCCGCAGTCGGCTTCGTGTTCGTCGCCGACGCAGCCTCGATCGTCAGTCGAGGCCTTCGATGATGCGGAAGTCGCGCTCGAAGCCGTCGGGGAGTTCGGCCAGCGCCTCCTGGTAGGCCGCACTCTCGTATGCGGCGACGGCCTGTTCGAAGCTGTCGAACTCGATCAGGACAACGCGCTCGGCGATTCCGGCTTCGTGTGCGACGACCCGGCTGCCGATGCTGGCGATCACCCGCCCGCCTGCGGCCTTGACGGCCACACCGGCCAGTTCGTTGTAGACACCAAGCCCCTCAGGGTCTGTGATGGTGGGGTAGACGCTGACCCAGTAGCCCTTGGCCACGGTTCCTCCTGTGTTCGGAATTGATCATCAGAAACATACCCGGATCCATCGCCGGCGCGCTGTGGGTCAGCGAGCCGACGGGGACGACGTCGATCAACCTGATGGGGCTGTGATCGGATTGGTCCCGGGTGAGCGTCGGCGGGCGAGGATGAGGCTTGTCAGCGTCGTGATCGCCATCGCGGCGACGCCGACCAGCGCCGCTGTGGTGTAGGCGTCGTCGTTCGGGAAGAGGCGGCCGGTGTCGGTGCCGGCGGCCAGGACCAGACCGCCGATGGCGCTGCCCAGGGAGTATCCGACGCTGCGGACGATGTAGTTGAAGCTCATGGCGCTCGAGGTCTCGCTCTTGGGGGTGACGGCCAGGATGACGCCGGGCATGGCGGCCGTGAAGCTGCCGACGCCGAAGCCCAGCACGCCCATGGCCGCGAGCAGTTCGGCCAGATTGGACCGGGCGGTGGCGAACAGAACGAACCCGCCGCCGACGATGGCGGCGCTGCCGGCCAGAAGCAGGGGGCCGTCGATCCGTTCGCGGACCCGCTGTGTGAGCTTGCCGGCGACGAACCCCAGCACGGAGAACGGGATGAGGACCAGCCCCGCCACGAAGGTGCTCAGTCCGAAGCCATAGCCGGCGCTGTGCGGCGTCTGCGCGTAGCGGGTGATGAGCGTGAGCAGGAGGTACATGCCGCTCCCGCCGACGAACATGGCGGTGTTCGCCCCGGCGACCGCCGGGTGCCGTACCGCCCGGACGTCGACCAGGGGCCTCTTGGCTCGCAGTTCGGAAACGGTCCAGACGCAGAGCAGGAGTACGGCGGCGGCGGCAAGGGCCACTGACACGGCGAGGTGTCGGCTCCACAGGCTCCTCTCGCCGGCCAGGAACAGGACGAGGAGCAGTCCACCCGCCAGGACGAGCGCACCGGCCACGTTCACGTGAGCGGAGCGGCCTTCGGGAGCTGCCGGCATGGAGCGCCACGCGGTCACGAAGGCGATGGCGGCGACGAGCAGGCTGAGGCCGTAGGCGGCCCGCAGTCCGCCGAACTCGGCGAGCAGCGCGGCCAGCGGGTAGCCGACGCCGGCTCCGATGATGGAGACCACTGAGATCAGGGCGATCGTGGCCGCGCTGCGCTCCTCGGGAAGATGGTCGCGGGCCACGCCCATCATCAGCGCCGTGAGACCGAGTCCGACGCCTTGGGCCGCTCTGCCCACGAGCAGCCAGGCGAACGGCAGCGGCAGCACGGTGAGCGCGCTGCCGACGACGACGATCGCCAGCGTGGCGAGAATCGTGGCCCGCCGGTGCGGACCGGCTCCGAGCCGGCCGAGGACGGGTGTGGCGACGGCGCCGCTGAGCAGGGCGATGGTCAGCGTCCACTGCGCGCTGTCGAGGGAGACGTGGAACGTGGTCGCCACGCTGGTGATGAGCGGCGTCCCGAGGCTGGCGACCGCCGCCACGACCAGGGCGATGAACATCAGGGCGGGGACCAGCAGACGTGCCTCGGAACGTATCAGGGCAGCGCTCATGGGCTGGTCATGAGCCTGGGACGCGCTCACCGGTCCGACTCCTCTCGGGCGTGGCTTTCGAGCTCCGCCAGATGCAGCAGCGCCGGAAGGGCTGCTGCCAAGGCCTCGACCTCGTCACCGGTGAGTTCGTCGATCAACCGCGCGTACGCGTCGACACCTGCCTGGCGGCGTGTCCGGACGTACGACGCGCCGGCCTCGGTCAGGCACACCAGCGTGACCCGCTTGTCGGACGGATCCTTCTTCCGCTCGACCAGCCCGGATTCCTCCATCACCCGGACCAGGACGGTCATCGCGGGCTGGGTGACGCCCTCGGTCACCGCCAGATCGGTGATCCGTCGCGGGCCGGTCTTGTCCAGGGTGGCCAAGGTGGCGGCGGACGTCAGGCTCATGTCGCGGGGAAGGTGTCTCACGGCCCTGGTGGCCAGACCGTAGAGGGCTGACCCGATGGCATCGGAAGAGCCGTGCGCGGCGTCTCGGCGACTCATGCCTGAAGCATAGCAGATTTATATGAACTCTTTATGTATTCCCGGCCAGGGACGGCGATACCTGACTCACCACGAGCAGGTCCCGCAGACGAGTGCGTACCCAGGAGTGCGGCCGTCCGGACCCCCCACGTGACGCTGGAACGCGCCGAGGAGCCGCCGCAGCGGTCGTCCGGTGGCAAGTACCGCCGGGTCATCACGCTCACCACGTCATGAGCGGTGGCGAGGATTCGCCGCCCCCGGCGGGAAAATGCTTGGCGTTTCCCGCGTGCCTGCCGAGATCCCTCGGCAGGCACGCGGCTTGCTAGTGGCCGGGGACTTCGACCTCGGTGCGGTCGCCGGACCAGAGGGTGTGGAAGGTGCCGGGCTTGTCGACGCGCTTGTAGGTGTGCGCGCCGAAGAAGTCGCGCTGACCTTGCACCAGCGCGGCGGGGAGCCGCTTCACCGCCAGCGAGTCGTAGTAGCTGAGCGCGGAGCTGAAGCCCGGGACCGGCACGCCGGAAAGGGCGGCCGTCGCGACGACGCGACGCCAGGCCGCCTCGCCGTCGGCGACGGCCTGCGCGAAGTAGGGCGCTTCGAGCAGGGTGGCGATGTCCGGGTTCTCGTCGTAGGCCTCGGCGATGCGGTTGAGGAACTGGGCGCGGATGATGCAGCCGCCGCGCCAGATCTTGGCGATCCGGTCCTTGTGGATGTCCCAGCCGTACTTCTCGGCCCCGGCGATGATGGCGTCGAAGCCTTGCGCGTACGCGACGACCTTGGAGGCGTAGAGCGCCTTGGCGACGTCGTCGGCGAAGGAGGCGTCGGCCTCCTGCACCGCCGGCCGCGAGTTCACGATCCGCTGCACCGCCGCGCGTTGTGCCGGCTTCGAGGAGACGGCGCGGGCGAACACGGCCTCGCCGATGCCGCCGACCGGGACGCCGAGGTCGAGCGCGTTCTGCACGGTCCACACGCCGGTGCCCTTCGAACCGGCCTGGTCGAGCACGATGTCGACGAAGGGCCGGCCGGTGGCGGGATCGACCTGGCGGAGCACCTCGGCGGTGATCTCGATCAGGTAGGACTCCAGCGGGCCCTCGTTCCACCCCGCGAAGACGTCGGCGATGGCCGCGGGCTGGAGGCCGCCGACGGTGCGCAGCAGGTCGTACGCCTCGGCGATCAGCTGCATGTCGGCGTACTCGATGCCGTTGTGGATCATCTTCACGAAGTGCCCCGCGCCGTCGGTGCCGACGTGGGTGACGCAGGGCTCGCCCTCGGCGACGGCCGCGATCGAGGCGAGGATCGGCCCGAGGGTCTCGTAGGACTCCGCCGAGCCACCCGGCATGATCGACGGGCCGTGGAGCGCGCCCTCCTCGCCGCCGGAGATGCCGGCGCCGACGAAGTGGATGCCGGTGGGGGCGATCCGCTGCTCCCGGGCGATGGTGTCGTGGAAGTTCGCGTTGCCGCCGTCGACGATGATGTCGCCGGGTTCGAAGCGCTCGACGAGCTGGTCGATCACCGCGTCCGTGCCCGCCCCGGCCTGCACCATGATGATCGCGGTGCGCGGCTTCGCCAGCGACGCGACGAAGTCGTCGATCGACTCGCTCGCCACGAAACCGGCCTCGGGGTGCTCGCCGAGGAGCTCCTCGGTGCGCGCGTACGTGCGGTTGTAGACGGTGACGGTGTTGCCTTCGCGCGAGGCGAGGTTGCGGGCCAGGTTCGAACCCATCACCGCCAGACCGACGACGCCGATGTTCGCGGTTGCTGTCCTGGTGTCCATGTGGACCTCTCTGGTTCGGGTGGTGCGTGCAGCTTTCGGGCCGTGGGGTCCGCGGTGTACCGCCCGCCATCTTCTCGGCTCCGGTTACCGGATGCAGGCCGGTTCAGAAGGCGAGCGGCACCTTCCCGACGGCACCGTGCCGCCAGTAGTGCAGGTCGGACCCGCAGATGCCGCCGTGGGCGACCGCGACAACGGCCTCCCCGGGCCCAGGTGCCGGGACGGCGATCTCTTCGACCCGCACGTTGTCGGCACCGTGGACGACGACAGCGGTTGTGGTGCTGCTTGCCATGAACACTCCCGTTCTCAGCGGACGGCCGTCATGCCGCCGACCAAGATGACCCGGCCGCCGACCGCCTGTCGAGCGACTGCCCGGCAGGCGGTCGGAGAAGAGCGTTCACGACGGCGTCCACCACGGTCGCCGCGTCGATCAGCAAGTTCAGACGCACGATCCCGGCAACGCCGACACCGACGACGTTGTTCCCCGAACAGGAGTTCAGCTCGCCGCGGTGTCGCGGAAGGATGCCTTCAGGACGTCTCGGTTGAACCGGGCGATCGTTTCGAGGGGGATGCCCACCGGGCACACCACCGTGCACTCGCCGGTGTTGGTGCAGCCGCCGAAACCCAGGTCGTCATGGGTTTCCAGCATGTTCTCCGCGCGGTCCAGCCGTTCCGGCCGGCCCTGCGGGAGGCTGCCGAGGTGGGTCGCCTTCGCCGCCGTGAACAGCATTCCGGAGCCGTTCGGGCAGGTTGCCACGCAGGCGCCGCAGCCTATGCAGGCCGCGGCCTCGAACGCGCGGTCCGCGTCGCGCTTGCGCACCTGGACCGCGTGCGCGTCCGGCGCGCTGCCGGTCGGTGCGCTGATGTAGCCGCCGGACTCGATGATCCGGTCGAACGCGCTCCGGTCCACCACCAGGTCGCGCACGACCGGGAACGGCTTCGCCCGCCACGGCTCGATCGTGATCGGCTTGCCCTCGTCGAAGTGCCGCATGTAGAGCTGGCAGGTGGTGGTCTCCCGCTGCGGCCCGTGCGCGATCCCGTCGATCATCATCCCGCACATGCCGCAGATTCCTTCGCGGCAGTCGTGGTCGAACGCGACCGGCTGCTCGCCGTCGGCGGCGAGCCGCTCGTTGAGCACGTCGAGCATTTCCAGGAAGGACATGTCCGGCAGCACGTCGTCCACGACGTACTCGACGAGCCGCCCGTCCGATTCCTGGCTGTCCTGGCGCCAGATGCGCAGGGTGAAACGCATGATCGCCTCCGCTGATCACTGGTAGCTTCGCCGGCTCGGCCGGACCTCGTGGAACTGCAGGTGCTCGCGGTGCAGCACGGGGGAGTTGCCGGTGCCGGTGAACTCCCAGGCCGCCACGTAGTCGAAGTTCTCGTCGTCGCGCAGCGCCTCGCCGTCCTCGGTCTGGTGCTCCGCGCGGAAGTGCCCGCCGCAGGACTCCTCGCGGTGCAGCGCGTCGACGCACATCAGCTCGGCGAGTTCGAGGAAGTCGGCCACCCGCCCGGCCCGCTCCAGCGACTGGTTCAGCTCGGCGCCGGTGCCGGGAACCCGGAGGTCGCGCCAGAATTCCCCGCGCAGCGCGGAGATCTGGTCGATCGCCGAGCGGAGCCCGGCCGCGTCGCGCTCCATTCCGCAGTGCTCCCACAGGATGCCGCCGAGTTCGCGGTGGAAGGAGTCGGCGGTGCGATCGCCGCCGACCGCGAGCAGCCGGTCGATGCGCTCGCGGACCTCGCCGGCCACCGCGACGGCGTCCGGGTGGCCGTCCGTCACCGTCTCGGCAGGAAAGTCGGCGAGGTAGTCGCCGATCGTGCTCGGGAGCACGAAGTAGCCGTCGGCGAGGCCTTGCATCAGGGCGCTCGCCCCGAGCCTGTTCGCGCCGTGGTCGGAGAAGTTCGCCTCACCGATCACGAACAGCCCCGGGATCGTGCTGCGCAGGTCGTAGTCGACCCAGAGGCCGCCCATCGTGTAGTGCACGGCCGGGTAGATCCGCATCGGCACCCGGTACGGATCCTCGTCGGTGATCCGCTCGTACATCTCGAAGAGGTTGCCGTACTTGGCCTTCACCGCCGCCGCGCCGAGCCGCTCGATCGCGTCGGCGAAGTCGAGGTACACGCCGCGCCCGCCGGGCCCGACCCCGCGGCCCTCGTCGCAGACGTTCTTGGCCGCCCGCGAGGCGATGTCCCTCGGCACCAGGTTGCCGAAGCTGGGGTAGATCCGTTCGAGGTAGTAGTCGCGTTCGGCCTCGGGGATCCGCTCCGGCGGGCGGGTGTCGCCGCGTGCCTGCGGCACCCACACCCTGCCGTCGTTGCGCAGCGATTCGCTCATCAGGGTCAGCTTGGACTGGTGTTCCCCGCTGACCGGGATGCACGTGGGATGGATCTGGGTGAAGCACGGGTTGGCGAACAGCGCGCCGCGGCGGTGCGCGCGCCAGATCGCCGTGGCGTTGCAGCCCTTCGCGTTGGTGGACAGGTAGAACGCGTTCCCGTAGCCGCCGGTCGCGAGCACCACCGCATCCGCGAGATGGGTGGACACCTGGCCGCTGACCAGATCGCGGACCACCACGCCGCGGGCGCGGCCGTCGATCACGACCAGGTCCAGCATCTCGGTCCGCGGGTGCATGGTCACCGTCCCCGCGGAGATCTGGCGGGCGAGCGCCTGGTAAGCGCCGAGCAGCAGCTGCTGGCCGGTCTGGCCGCGTGCGTAGAAGGTGCGGGAAACCTGGGCGCCGCCGAAGGACCTGGTGTCCAGCAGCCCGCCGTACTCGCGCGCGAACGGAACGCCCTGCGCGACGCACTGGTCGATGATCTGGGTGCTGATCTCGGCCAGCCGGTACACATTGGACTCCCGGGCGCGGAAGTCGCCGCCCTTGATGGTGTCGTGGAAGAGCCGGTACACGCTGTCGCCGTCGCCGGCGTAGTTCTTCGCCGCGTTGATCCCGCCCTGCGCGGCGATGCTGTGCGCCCGGCGGGGGCTGTCCTGGTAGCAGAACGAGGAGACCTGATAGCCCAGCTCGCCGAGCGTGGCCGCGGCCGAACCGCCGGCGAGCCCGGTGCCCACCACGATCACCGTGCGCTTGCGCTTGTTGTTGGGGCTCAGCAACCGCGCGGAGAACCGGCGCTGCTCCCAGCGGCAAGCGATCGGCCCGTCCGGTGCCTTGCCGTCCGCGATCGGCTCGCCCTCGGTGTGAAGCGGCATCGTTGCCCTCATTTCAGGATTCCGGTCACCACGGCGAACGGCACGGAGAGGAACCCGGCGGTGATGGCGATCGCGACCACGAGCGCGGTCAGCTTCGCGGCTCGTTGCCGCGCGGCGGTCATCGCCCCGAGGCTCTGCAGGGCGCTCCACAACCCGTGCCGGATGTGCAGGCCGAGGGAGCAGACCGCCAGCGCGTAGAACAGCGCGATGTACCAGCGCTGGAAACTGGCCACCACGTTCTGGTAGACCTCGCCGTGCACGCCGTGCGGGTTGACGTGGCCGGTCGTGAGGTCGAGCAGGTGGTAGACGACGAAGAAGGCGAGGATCACGCCGCCCCACCGCATGGTGCGCACCGCGTATCCCGCCTGCACCTTCGGGCGGCGCCGGTAGCCGACCGGGCGGGCCGCCCTCGCCCGGCGCGCCAGCTGGTAGGCCGCGGTCGCGTGCAGCAGCACGGCGGCCAGCAGCACGAACCGCACGACCCACACGAAGCCCTCGTACCCCAGCAGGCCGTCGAACAGCCTGCGGAGCCACACCGCGTACGCGTCGATGCCGGCCGGGGAGATGAAGATCTTGAGGTTGGACAGCATGTGCGCCACCACGTACAGCAGCAGGATGGCACCCGAGGCGGCCATGACGATCTTCTTGCCGGCCGTCGACGACCACAGCCTGCCGATCGACGTCCGGCGGCGCCCGGGCGCGGGCCTTCGGGCGCGGGCCGGGAGCGCGGGTCCGACTCGTTCGTCTTGGAGAGTCACGGAAGCAAGCTAGGCACGGCGCTCCGGCACTGTCCAATATGGTGAGACGCTGGGCTCGATAGCCCGAGGCGATCGCTGCTCGTGAGGGTTCTCGCGGCGCCGCAGGTGTGTCCCAGCTCTCGGCACCGGCTGGTCCGGATGTCACACATCGGCCCGCCGCCATCGTCAGTTCTCCGGGACGCGATGGGAGAGGGACGGCCATGACACTGGCCCATGGGATCGGCGGGCGGCCGGATCTGCCCGTACCGCTCTGGCTTGCGCTCCACACGGGCATCGGCATCACGCTGGTCGCCGCCGGGTGACTCCGGTCAGCCCGGTGTTCCGCCGATGAACTCGACTCCGCTGGGCAGGTCGCCGGTGGCTGCCGTGCGGCGCAGGAAGTCCAGCAGCGCGGTTTCGAACGCTCGCACCGCGTTCGTCGGCGCCGTGTCGGTCCTGCGCGCGAGGCCGATCGTGCGGCGCAGGCCCGGGCGCGCGAGCCGGGTGCCACGCAGGCCGGGGCGCCCGGAAAGCACCATCCTCGGCACGATCGCCGCGCCCAGCCCGGCCTCGACGAAGCACAGCACGGCATCCATCTCGCCGCCCTCGACGGCCAGCTTCGGGGTGAAGCCGGCTTCCGCGCACGCGCGCAGGGTCGTCTCCCGCAGGTCGTAGCCCTCGCGGAACAGCACCATCTGCCGGTCGCGCAGCGCCTCGATCGGGATCGCCGCGCTCGGCCGCTTGGTGCCGGTGGCGGCCGTCGCGACGACGAGTTCCTCGGTCAGCAGCGGCGTGATCGACAGCGAGGGCTGGTCGCTGACGCCGCCGGTCGGCAGGACGACGAGAGCGAGGTCCAGCTGACCGTGGAGGAGCGCGCTCGCCAGGTCGCGCGATCCGTTCTCCCGCACGGAAAGCCGCACGCCCGGGTGCTCGCGGTGGAAGGCGCGCAGGGCGTCGGCGAGGACCGTCACGCACAGGCTCGGGGGCGCGCCGAGGCGGACCAGCCCGCCATGCACGCCGACCACGTCGGCCACTTCGCGCTTGGCGACGTCCGCGTCGGCCAGCATCCGGGTCGCGATCGGCAGCAGCGCCTCCCCGGCGGGCGTGAGGAGCACCTCGCCGCGGGCGCGGATGAACAGCTCCGCGCCCAGTTCTGCCTCCAGGGCCCGGATCTGGTTGCTCAGCGAGGACTGCGCGACCTTGACCGCCTCGGCCGCCTTGGTGAAGTGCAAGGCTCGCGCGACGGCGAGGAAGTAGCGAAGCTGCTGCAAGGTCACCTGGCACCACCCCGAGTCCACCACCAGGATCCGCTCGGCCGCGGACCTGGCCCCGTTGCGTAGAGCATGCCTGACAACGGGCGCGCCTTCCCCGCGGTCCCGCACGCCTGCGCGCGATGTCACAAGTCGTGCGGATCGCTCGTCATGCCAGGGGAGAGCGGCGGCCGCCGGCGTTGGTGTAGCCGGAGAGCCGTTGCGCCAGGTAAACCGGGACCGTCGAGAACACGATCAGCACGGCCGCCACGACGTTGACGATCGGGGCCTGGTTGGGGCGGAACAGGTTGCTGAGGATCCAGATCGGCAGCGCTTCCTTGCCGGTGCCGAGCGTGAAGGTGGTGACGATGATCTCGTCGAAGAACAGCGCGAACGCCGGCAGCCCGCCCGCCGGCAGCGCGGAGCGCAGCATCGTCCGAGAACGAGCGCGCCCAGGGGCACCAGCCGGCTCGTTCGGGACGCTCTCATCGCAGCGGCTCCTAGAGGGACTGTTTCGGGAGTGGCCTAGGTCCGGTCGTCGAAGAGGGTTCCTCGGTCCGCAATTTCCATTGAAATCGAAGGTTCGATTTCAATGGAAATTGCGGACCCGGGGAGACCAGGTGCACCCCGGTCAACGGCGTTCCCGAGCTCCGCGCGGACATCGCCCGCAAGCTCTTCGAGCGGCTCGGCGTGCCAGTACGCGAGCGAGCAGATCACGGTAGGCGGGGCGAAGCAGGTCATCTTCCTGTGCATTGATGGCCACTGTGGACGATGGCGGTGAGGTCGTCGTCCGGCCCCTTACTTGGTGTCCGCGGCTACGGCCGTTCGGGTGCTCACGACCAGTGTGTGCTCCCGTCCCCGGCTCACGCCACGGGCCGAGACGCCCGGGCCGGTGGAACCGCGACCTCGGGGTGGGAAGAGCTCTTCGTGAGTTCCGCCCTCGGCCGCCGGTTGCTCGCAGGCTGCTCGGCTCTGGGGGCCGGGATGGTCTCCACGACCACCGGCCGCTCGTGGCGGGCGGCCCGGACCTTGCCGAGGAGCGCGCCGAGCAGCGCCGCACCGGTCAGCGCGGCCAGTCGAACGGTGTCGCCGGAGCCGTTCCAGCCGAGGTCGCCGTGGGAGTGCACGACGAAGCCGTTGAACAACATCCAGCCCAGCACCGCGGTGACCAGCGCGCCGGTGGCGTTGCGGACGGCGAAGGCGTAGCCGCCGGCCACGAGGCACAGCACGACCAACCCGGCCGCCTGCCCGCCCGACCACCAGACCGCCACGGCCGTCGGCACCATCCCCGCCACGACCGCGAAGAAACCGACCGCGGATGCTGTCGCGGGCCCGGCCACCGACCGGCGAACCAGGCCACGCCGGAACACGACCATCACAACGCCCCCGGACCTGATGAGCACCGTCTTCCATCGGCGGTGACCTGTTCAGTGAAGCTCGCCGAGCGGGCCCCCGGACGGGCTCTTGACGCGATCCCTACAGGCGGCGGGCGGACCTTGACGGCGGGATGACCCCACGGCGGCGTTCAGCGGAGCCTGAGGCGGAGCCGGCAGATCATCGCACCGGAGCGCCGGGAGAGAGCCTTGGCCAGCGCCGAACCGCGGTGGTCGAGCAGGATCCTGTGATGATCCACATGGCAGCGACGGTGAAGACGGGGGAGGCCGGGCACGCTCGGTACACCTATCGGCTTCGCTTGTCGCCGGCCTCCCGGCATGCGCTGCTGGCCGAGTGGGATCGGTGCCGGTGGGTGTGGAACCAGCGCGTGGCCACCTCCCGTCAGGCGCACCGTGCGGGCGGGAAGTGCGGTCCCGCGCACCTGGACAAGCTGCTGACTGGATGGCGGAGGGAACATGACCGGCTGAGTGCTGGCGGTTCGGTTCCGCAGCAGCAGATCATCCGTGACATCGCCAGGTCCCGTGCCAAGGCGTTGAAGGACGTCAAGGCCCGGTTGCCGATGCGGCAGCGGGCCAGCACGGCCGCCTGGTGGTGCTTGTCGATCCGAAGCACACGACGATGGACTGCGGACAGTGCGGGGCGAGAACCAAGCACGCGCTGCCGCTGTCGGAACGAACCTATACCTGTACCGCGTGCGGGCACGTCTGTCCGAAAGACAAGAACTCCGCGCGTGTGATGCTGGTCCGGGCTGGGCTGTACCCGGCCGGTGTTGAGGGCAGAAGACCTCCCGAGGCGCCGCCTCGGGAGGCTGCCTGAGCCAGGATCCCCACTACGCCTGGACACGAGGGACGAAGAATCCCCCACCTTCAGGACTCTGTTGCTCAATTTCGCACCCTGTGTGGGCGGGTGGCGGCCGCTGGGGCAAGATCATCACCCTGCTGCTGATCTTCGTGGGTGGTGTGTGGTGTCGTTGCAGCCGCGTCCGTGGCCTGATGTCCCGGAGACGACCGTTCGGGTGGCTCGGGCCGCCTTTCCCAAGGGATGTTTGGCGATGCGGGTCCGTGATGAGCTGGGCCCGTTGTTCGCTGATGAGGAATTCGTTGCGGCGTTTGGGAAACGAGGCCGTCCGGGTTGGTCACCGGGGCAGTTGGCGCTGATATCGGTGTTGCAGTTCGCTGAGAACCTCACTGACCGGCAGGCCGCGGATGCGGTGCGGGGCCGGATCGACTGGAAGTATGCCCTGGGTTTGGAGCTGGAAGATCCTGGATTCGATTTCACCGTGCTCACCGGGTTCCGGGCTCGACTGATCAAGCACGGCCTGGAGGAGAAAGTTCTGGATGTGCTGCTGGCCCGGTTGTCGGAGCTGAGGTTGCTGCGCTCGGGTGGGCGTCAGCGCACCGATTCCACCCACGTGCTGGCGGCGGTGCGGACGCTGAATCGCATCGAGTTCGTCGGCGAAACGCTGCGGGCGACGCTGGAAGCCCTTGCGATCGCGGACCCCGGCTGGCTGTCCGCCACCGCCGATCCCGACTGGGTGAAGCGTTATGGCGCGCGTGTGGACTCCTACCGGATGCCCCAGAGCGCCGAGGCCCGCACCGAGCTCGCGGTCACGATCGGCCGCGACGGTTTCCACCTGCTGCAGGCCGTATATGCGCTGCAGGTGCCGGTGTGGCTGCGGGAGATCCCGGCAGTGCAGACCCTGCGGATCGCATGGATTCAGCAGTACCACCGCACCCAGACCGACGACGGCGGGATGGAGGTGGCCTGGCGGGAGGGCAAAGACCTCCCGCCAGGCAGGCTGAGGCTGTCCTCACCCTACGACCTCGATGCTCGCTATGGCGTGAAACGCGGTCATGGCTGGGACGGCTACAAGGTCCATCTCACCGAAACCTGCGAACCCGACACGGTCCACGTGATCACACACGTGTCCACCACCGACGCCACCGTGGCGGATGTGGAGATGACCTCCACAGTGCACGAGGGGCTGCACCGGCGCGACCTACTGCCCGCCGAGCACGTCGTCGATAGTGGCTACACCAGCGCCGAACTGATCGTCACCACACGCCACGCTTACGCCATGGAGTTGGTCGGCCCCCTGCGCACCAGTACCAGCTGGCAGACCGGGAACTCCGAGGCATTCGACCACACTCATTTCAGCATCGACTGGGACGCCCAGCAGGTCACCTGCCCCAACGGAGCGGTCAGCACCAGCTGGCGGCAGGAGAAGGCCAGGGGCAAACCCGTTCTCAAAGTCGACTTCCGCAGGACTGACTGCGCACCGTGCCCTCTGAGATCTCGCTGCACCTCCTCCAAGACCAACGCCCGCAAACTCACCCTGCGCCACCGTGACCAGCACGAAACGCTCGAACACGCCCGCGCCGAACAAGCCACCGATGCGTGGAAACAGCGCTACAACATTCGCGCCGGCGTCGAGGGCACCATCCATCAAGCCGTCACCACCAGCGGCATCCGCCGCTCCCGCTACATCGGCCTACCCAAGACCCGCCTGGCTCATATCCTCGCCGCCACCGCCCTGAACCTCATCCGGCTCGACGCGTGGTGGACCGGCACACCCCTGGGAAACACCAGAACTTCCCACCTCACTGCCCTCAATCTCGAACTGGCCGCCTGATCGAAATTGAGCAACAGAGTCCTTCAGACAGGGGAGCAGTCAAGCCAGCACTCTCCGGTCGACCAACCACAGCGGAATCGAACCGGTCTTGACGCCCTGTTGATCCGGCGCGGGCCTTTCCAGACGGCACCGCTACGCCCGGATGACCAGCGCCACGTGCCGAGGTCGGCCTACCCGCGAACGGCGTCAGTCGTCCAGCAGTCTGGCCATCGCCGTGCTCGCCTTGAGACCCGAGCCGGTCAGCACCGCCACGACGCCGTCGTCGCCGCTGAGGTGGCCGTCGCGCACGAACCGTTCGAGGGCGGGCACCACCTGGGCGCTCGTGGGTTCGGCGTACAGGCCGGTCTTCGCCAGGGCCAGCGTCGCCGGGCGCAGGTCTTCCTCGGGCACCGCGGTCATCGCGCCTCCGCTGGCGCGGATCGCGCGCAGCACCTCCTGGTCGCGCACGGGATGTGCGATGGAGGTGCCCTCGGCGAGCGTCGGGGCCCATTCGGCCGGTTCGACGCCGTCCGTGCCGGAGTCGAACGCCCGCACCAGCGGGCTGCACCGCTCCGGCTGGCTGACCAGCAAGCGCGGAACCCGGTCGATCTCGCCCGCCCGGTGCAGCTCGCCGAAGCCCGCGGCGCAGCCCAGCACGAGGCTCCCGGCACCGGCCGGGACGACCACCGCGGACGGGGCGGTGAAACCGAGGTCCTCCCAGATCTCGTAGGCGATGAGCTTGATGCCGTCGAGGAAGTGGGGGTGCCAGTTGTGGCTGGCGTAGAAGCGTTCGGCCGACCGGCGGAGCGCCTCGTCGGCGGTGTCCTGCCTGCTGCCGGGCACGAGTTCGACCGACGCGCCGTGGATCCGGCTCTGCAGGATCTTGGCCGGGGAGGTCGCTTCGGGGGCGAGGATCTGCGCGTCGATCCCGGCCGCCGCGCAGTAGGCGGCGACGGACGAGCCGCCGTTGCCACTGGAGTCCTCCAGCACCGCGGGGACGCCCTGCGCGCGCAGGGTGCTGATCATCACCGAGGTGCCGCGGTCCTTGAAACTGGCCGTGGGGTTGGCCGATTCGGCCTTGACCGCGACATCGAGCCCCGCCAGCCGGCGGTGCAGCAACGGGGTCAGCCCCTCGCCGAGGCTGACCGCCGGGATGTCGGGCAGCGCGAGCGCGGCGGCGTAGCGCCATTGCGAGCGCACGCCCGAGTCGATGCGCTCGCGGGTGATGCCCGGCAGCGGCTCGACCAGCAGGGGAGATCCGTCGTCGCCGCACCAGCGCGGCTCGTCGATCGGGTAGCGGCGACCGGTGCGGTCGACCAGCTCGGGGGCGTCAGTGCTCACGATGTCTCCTCGGCTTGGGCGGACGGTGTGGAAGGGGATCGCGATCCGCGAAAGTCATTGTCCCGCCGGGATGTCCAGGCGACCGGTGAGTCCCTCGGCGAGGTGGTCGATCGCGAGCTTCGCGTGCCGGGTCAGGTTCTGGGCGGAGTCGTGGACGGCCAACGCAACCGCCTCGACCACCTGCCCGAGGCGCCGTAGTCCGTCCCACATTGGTCCACAAGGGACATTTGTTCGGCGAGAGCCGCGCGGGTGTCGGCGGTGTGGCTGGTGGGGCTCATCGGGACGTGCGGTGAGTTAGAGGTGCTCAGGGCCATCACCCTGCTCGGGGGGCTTTCGGCTCTTGCTCGGCCACAACGCCTGCCCAAGCCTGGAGCTCAAGGGTGCGTGGCGGCTTGCGGGGCAGGCTGCCTGATGAGCATGGAGGAGGGACTCCGATGACGGAAGCGACTCAGCCGGAGCGGCCGGGCATGGCGGACGGGGTGTGCAGCGAGTTCACCGTTTTCACGAAGATCAAGGCCGGCCACGCGGATGCGCTGCGCAAGGACCTCGCCGAGATGACGAGCGGGTCGTCTGCGGAGGGGGGTCGCGCAGCGCTGAAGGAGATCGGCACATTGCACGATGCGCGGCATGTGATCTTCGACGACGATACCCGGCACATGTTCGCCAGTGTTTTCGACGGGTCCTGGGACACCTACATCGACGACTTCGCCAAGACGGTCGTCGGGGCGAGGTTCGAGAAGGTCTTCTCGCACACGGAAGGATTCCCCGGCATCGCCGATCCCCACGTGAAGGACTGGTTCGTCGCCCACCAGGCGCCGGCGGGCGTCTTCGTCAGCTCCTACCCCGATCTCACCGTCCAGCAGATCTGGAAGAACCAACGCGTGAACGAGGCGTTCCAGGCGGTGCTCGACACCCCCGAGTTCCGGGCGGCGCTCGACGATCCAGCCAACGCGGCGCTGCTGGCCACGCCGGCCTTCCAGAAGCTGCTCGACGAAGCCGCGGGCTAACGCCGAGGAACCCTCCCCGAGCCGATCACAGGTCCTCATCGGGTGATTCGGGTCGTGGTGCCAAGGCCACGGCGGTCGACCGGGGCACGGGATGGGCAAGCCAGATCGCGGTGGCGGGTGGGAGTGCGTGGCGGCCGCCGGGTGTGCGGAGACCTGATACGGAGGCGACTACGGTCATGGACGCAGCGGGAAACAGCAGTACACCGAGCGTGAGCGTCGAGATCGACGACATCCAGAGCGGAGCGCTTCGTCCCCGGCCGGTGCCGTACGTTGGCAGGTTCTTCTTCCTGCGCGTTGACGACCGCCAAGCCGGGCGCGCCTTGCTGCGGCGGCTGCTCCCGGCGATCGATGCCGGGCTCCCCAGCGCCGATCCGAGCCAAGGTGCCTGGGCGGCCGTGGCCTTCACCTACCAGGGACTGCGGGCCCTCGGGGTTCCCCAGGAGTCGCTCGACAGCTTCCCGCTCCCGTTCCGGCAGGGCATGGCGGCGCGGGCGGCCGTGATCGGCGACGTTGGCGAGAGCGATCCGGCCCAGTGGGAGCCGCCGTTCGGAACCCCGGATGTGCATATCGCGGTGAGTGCGCTCGCGCCCGATGCGACGAGTCTGGAGAAGGCGCTGGAGCGCGAACGCGCCGCCCTCCGGGAGACGCCCGGTGTCGAGGTGATCTGGCAGCAGGAGGTCCAGCAGCTCCCCACCGGCCGTACCTCCTTCGGTTTTCGCGACGGCATCAGCCATCCGAGCATCGAGGGGGTCGGGATTCCCGGCTCCAATCCGCACGAAGCCCCTCTCAAGGCCGGTGAGTTCATCCTCGGCTACCCCGATGAGACCGGATACCTGCCGCCCATGCCGCGGCCCGAAGTCCTGGGGCGAAACGGGACGTATCTGGCTGTGCGCAAGCTTCACACCAAGGTCGCGGCCTGGCGGCAGTACCTGCGCGCGAACACCTCCAGTCCCGAGGAGGAGGCGTTGCTGGGGGCGAAGATGATCGGACGCTGGCCGAGCGGGGCACCGCTGACCCTCGCCCCGGAGCACGATGATGCGGAGTTGGCCGCGGATCCGCGCCGCAACAACGACTTCCTCTACCGGGAGGATGACGATCGCGGATTCAAGTGTCCCGCTGGTGCGCACATCCGGCGGGTGAACCCGCGCGACGCCAACATCATCGGGGTGGCACGGATGCACCGCATCATCCGTCGCGGGACCAGCTACGGCCCGCCGCTGCCGGAGGGCGTTCTCGAAGACGATGGCGCCGATCGTGGACTCGTCGGGGTCTTCATCTGCGCCCACCTGGACCGGCAGTTCGAGTTCATCAAGTCCGAGTGGGTCAACGATGGCAACTTCATCGGGTTCCCGGGCGAGAAGGATCCGGTTGCCGGGCACCACGGCGGAACGGGCAGCGTCACCATCCCGGGGAAGCCGGTCCGGCGCCGCCTGCAGAATCTGCCTAGTTTCGTCGTCACGCGTGGTGGGGAGTATTGCTTCCTTCCGGGCCTGCGTGCCCTGCGCTGGCTCTCCGAGCCGGAGAGCTGAGTGCTAGGACCGATTCACTTCCTTGGTTCGCGGGCCCCGCCGGTCTTCGGGCTGACATCCCCTCTCGTCGCCGACCCCGCAGCGCCGGCCGGGCGGTTCGTCGACCCGTTCATCGACCGCATGACGAAGGAAGGCCGAGATCATGGCAACAGGGTTCATTCCGTACACGCGGGACGTCGAAGTCGCTGATCTCCGGTTCGACGAGAACCTGCAGACGGTGATCGGGAAGACGGAGCGGTACATCGCTGAATCGGTCAAATCCGAGGGCACCGGGCGGGCTGTCCGCGACGCGCATGCCAAGGGATATGGGCTGGTCCGGGGGGAGGTCGAAATCCTGGGCGGGCTGCCCGCCGAGTACGCGCAGGGTGTTTATGCCGCACCGGGAAAGCATGGGGCGCTCATCCGCTTCTCCAATGGTTCGCCCCACGCCGGAGCCGACGCGCGGCTCGGCGCGGCGACCGGACTGGCGCTGAAGATCTTCGGCATCGACGGTCCGACGCTGCTGGAGGACGAGCGTGACACGCGCACCTTCGACTACGCCAACATCAATGCGCCGATCTTCTTCTGCAACACGGTCGAGCACTACCTGTTCATCCAGGACCTGTTCCTCCAGGCCCCGGCCTACTTCGCCGAAGGCCGCCCTGGAGTGCATCGTTTCTACCGGGATTTCGTGACCGGAAAGGGAACGCTCGACCAGGAGGATTGGGCCTGGGACGAGTTCCTGGCATTCCTCCGCCTGTCGCGGCTGCCCAAGGTGAACGTGCTGCTGTCGAGCTACTGGACGATGGGCGCGGTCCGGCACGGCGACTACATCGCCAAGGTGCGTTTCGCCCCGGACCCCGTCTCCGCCGACGCGGTGGTCCGGCGCGCCATGGACCTCGACTCGGCGCCGGAGGTCTTCCGGCCGGCTTTGGTGGCCGAGCTGGGGGAACGCCCCTACGCGTTCGACATCCAGGTCCAGCTGTGCACCGATCTGGAGCGGATGCCGGTCGAAGACGTCACCGTGGAGTGGCCGGAAGAGCTCTCACCGTACGTCACGGTGGCCAAGCTGCGGATCCCGCAGCAGGACATCTCAGGCGAGGACAACCTGGAGAAGATGGATGCGCTGTCCTTCACACCGTGGCGGGTCACGGCTGAACACGCGCCCCTGGGCAACATCATGCGGGCGCGCAAGGAGGTTTACCGCCGCTCCTCCATGCTGCGCCACGAGCTCAACCAGCAGCAGCGCGAAGAGCCCCGCAGCGCCGACGAACTGCTGCCGTAGCCCAGCAGCGCGCTCGCACTTCCGCGCCTACCCCGACAGCCAGTCAGCCTGATCGTCCCTGATCCCCGCCCGGAGGCCGCTTTGGACAAAGCTCTCGGTGATGTGCTGGGCCTGGCGGCCGGTGTCGCCGTCAGCCCACTCCCGATCGTCGCGATCATCCTCGTCCTGGCCACGCCGCGGGGACGTCTCAACGGATCGCTGTTCGCCATCGGCTGGGTCGTCGGGCTTTCGGCGCTGGGCGCCGTGATGCTGGCGATCGGCGGGCCGGCCGGTGCCTCCACCCACCAGCAACCGGCCACCTGGGTGGGGGGCCTCAAGCTCGCACTGGGGGTGCTTCTCGTCCTCCTCGGCGCCCGGCAGTGGCGCCGACGGCCTGTCGACGCCTCACAGGCACAGCTTCCGACGTGGATGGCCGCGATCGACCGATTCACCCCGATCAAGACGTTCGGGCTTGGACTGGCACTGGCGGCGGCCAATCTCAAGAACGCACCGCTGACCCTCGCCGCGGGGGCCTCGATCAGCTCGGCCGGGATTCCCGCCGGGCAGCAGATCGCGTCGCTGGCGGTGTTCGTGATCGTTGGTTCGCTGGGACTTCTGGCTCCGCTCGGGGTCGTCCTTTTCATGGGAGAGCCGGCGAAGAACATGCTCGACGGGTGGCGAGACTGGGCCCTGCGGCACAACACCGCCGTGATGGCGGTGTTGTTCTTCGTGCTCGGCTTGAAGCTGTTCGGCGACGGTCTCGGCATCCTCATCCGTTGACGACGAAGCGATCACGGCCGCTGAGAGTGGATCGAGGGCAGGGCGCGCTGTTCCGGTTCTTCGTCTTCCCAGAGACCGGTCTTCTCGAGCATCTCGATCACGTAGTCGGCGCCCTCGACGACGTGTTCTTCCATGATCGTCCGCGCCTTCCGGGCGCTGCGCTTGCGCAGGGCCTCGACCAGGAGCGAGTGCTGTTCCCTGGTCAGCTCGACGTGGGATTCGAGCGAGGCGTAGAAGCGGTTCGGCAGGTGCCGCACGACGCCCGCGAGCAGGAGGGCGAGCCGGTGCGAGCCCGCGGCGAGGTTGATCTCGCGGTGGAAGGCGTGCCCGAGATCGGCGATGCGGTCCTTGTCACCGGCCTCGATGGCCTCGTCGAGCTGCTCGATGACCGACTTGAGCCGGTCGATCTGCTCCGGGGTGATCTTCTTCGCGGCGCGCGCGGCGAGCTCACCGGCCAGCCTCGCCTGCGCCCAGAACAGGTCCCGCACGTCCTGCCGCGTGAAGGGGGCCACGACGAAACCGCGGCGGGGGACCAGCTGCACGAATCCCTCGCTGTGCAGCGTCAGCAGGCCCTCGCGGACGGGGGTGTTGCTGACGCCGACGGCCTCGGCGATGGGCTCCATGCGGAGGAAGTCGCCCGGCTTGAAGTGCCCGGACATGATCTGCTCGCGGACGTAGCTCGCCACCTCCTCGGGCAGCTGCCTTCGTTCGTTGCCGCGGACCGCGCCGTAAGCCACCGACACCCCCACTACACGCTCCCGAAAGCCTCCCGATCATCATATCCCGGGCCCGGGTTCGTCCGGGCCCGTTGCGGATCGGGCGGCGGCCCGGTTCACGGCCGGGAGCAGGCGTTCGCCGGCTGCCGGTTCGCGAGGAGGTCTTCGGTGAACCGCTGAGCCGCGGGCTGGGATGCCGCGAGGACCTGGCGGTGATCCGCGCCGTCGTACGCCTCGTAGCCGATCGCGGGGGAGCGTTCGCACAGGGACTTCACCAGCTGGTCGGTTCCCCGCTTGCTCACGAGCACGTCCGTCGTGCCCTGCAGGACCAGGGTCGGGACGCGGAGCGCCAGGCCCTCCGGTTCCTGCGACTTCAGGTATGCCGTCAGCCGGTCGAGATCCGCGCCCTCGCGGAAGACCCGCTCCGCCCGCACCGTCGACGCGGCCTCCCGGATCCCGTCCTGGCAGGTCGTGCGCGCCGCGTCCAGCACCGGCCGGACCTCGTCGGCGAGCAGCTGTTCGGGCACGATTCCGGGATCGACCGCAGCCGCCCCGATGAGCATCGTGGGGAGGAACGGCAGTGCCGCGCGGACGCCCTGCTCGCCCGTTCGCTGCTGGAAGTACGCCGTCGTCTGGCTCGTCTGGAAGCCGCCCGGCGCGATGGACACGGCACCGCGCAGCGACAGCCCGGCGGTTTGCTGCTCCGCTGCCGCCGTGAACAGCGCGGCGTGGCCGCCCTGGCTGTGCCCCACCGCGAACCAGTCCGATCCGACGCCGGGGTCGACCTGGCGCGCGGCGCGGACGATGTCGGCGACCGTGTTCGCCGCGCTGGGCCCGTTGAGGTAGGGGTGCTCTCCGGGGGTGCCGAGCCCTTCGTAGTCGGTCTGCACCACGACGTAGCCGGCGGCGACCCACCGGTCCAGCGTCTGGTCGACGAGCCCGACGTAGGAGTGCGCCGGGCCGCCCGGCCGGTCGGCGGACGGCGCGCAGGCGTCGGCCGTGCCGGTGGTGCCGTGCGCCCAGCTGATGACCGGCCAGCCCGCCTGCGGCGGGGGAGACTGGGGCACCGAGACCGTTCCCGAGGCCGTGATCGGCTTCCCGCCGGCGTCCGCGGAGGTGTAGGAGATCAGCCATTCGCCCTGCGCGCTGGGCAGGCGCCGGTGGTCCAGCGGGACCGAGCTCGACAGGGTGCCGCGTTCCGCCGGCGCCGGCTCCGGGGTGTCGCCGGGGCCTGCGGCGCAACCGGACGCGACCAGTCCGGCCACGAGCAGCGCGGTCAGCGAGGTGGTTGGGGACAGCCGGTTCACGGGCGTTCCTCCCGGGCGGTCGGGTTTCGAAGTCCCGCAGAGACAACATCGTCGGCACTCGACGGGTACCCGCCGATCCCACTCACCGGTACATCCGGAGCCCGGGGCGCGGTGAACTCCGATAGGCATGCGGTGATGGCCGCTGCGCCGGACTTCCCGGGCGAGGCCGAACGAACTGGTGTGAGGAGCACGAGGACATGACACGCCGCATCGCCGTGACCGGCTCGGCATCGGGCATCGGCAAGGCCCTGGTGGAGATGCTGAGGGCACAGGGGGACACCGTGATCGGTGTCGATCGGGACACCGCGGACGTCCGGGCCGACCTGTCCACCGAAGAGGGGCGGGCCCGGGCGGTGGCGGCGGTGGCCGAACTCGGCGGGGGACGCCTGGACGGCGTGGTCGCGTGCGCCGGCGTCTCGCTGCCCGATCCGATCGCCGTGGGCGTCAACTACTTCGGCGTCGTCCGGCTGCTGGAGGGGCTTCGGCCGTTGCTCGCCGCCGCTGAGCAGCCGCGAGCAGCGGTGGTCGGTTCCATCGCCGGCACGCAGCCGGTCGACCAGGCCGTGATCGACGCGTGCCTGCGGGACGACGAGCAGGCGGCGCTGGAACGCGCGCGGGCAGCGGTCGAGGGCGGGGCCGGTTACCGGTTGTACCCGTCGTCGAAATCGGCCCTCGCGCAGTGGCTGCGCCGCGCGGCGGTGACCGCGGACTGGGCGGGTGCGGGCATCCCGCTCAACGCCGTGGCGCCGGGAGTGGTGCTCAGCCCGATGGTGGCGCCGCTCCTCGAGGACGAGGCGATGAAGAAGGTCATGGACGAGGCGGTGCCGATGCCGCTGAACGGATACGCGGAACCGGGCGTGATCGCCGCGGCGCTGGGCTGGCTGATCAGCGAGCGGAACACGCACATGACCGGGCAGGTGATCTATGTGGACGGTGGCGCCGAAGCCACCCTGCGGGGCCCGGAAGTCTTCTAGCGCAGTGGCGAACCAAGGCCGCCCACCGACTGGCGTCTATTGGGGTGAGCGGTCCGTTCGCTCGGTTCTGGTGGTGTGTGCTGGTGTTGGGTGGGTGGAGTGAACGGCCTGTTCGCGTCGTCTATTGAGGCGAACAGGCCGTTCACTCCACACCAGTCGGGAGGGGTCGTGCCGCCGCGCCGGAAACGGTTCCGCCGGACAGTCCCTACCGCGAGTGTTGGCTGCGGAGGGGGCCGGTGGAGAGGGCGCTGATCAGGGCGATGGCGCCGCACACCGCAGTTGCGAGGAAGGCCAGGACGAAGCCCGATTCGGCGTAGTGCACCTCGGTGCCGAGGTAGGTCCCGCCCGGCAGCAGAAGCAGCACCACCAGCACCTGCGATCCGATCGAACTGCCGAAACTGCCCACCAGGTTCAGCATTCCGCCGCTGACGCCCTGCACGCCGGCGGGCACCGCGTGCATGATGACGTTCGGGAGCGAGGCCGAGGCGGCCCCGATGCCGAGCCCGAAGATCAGCTGCGACAGCAGGACGGTCCCTGTGGTGTCGTGGACGAACGCGATCAGGGTCGCGCCGATGGTGAGCGCCGAGGCGCCGAAGGCCATGCCGGCGCGGGGCCCGAAACGCCGCGAGACCAGCCCGCTGATCGGGCCCGCGATCATCGCGGATACTCCTGATGTGGCGACGAATCCGGCCACCTCGAGCGCCGGCGAGCCGAACCCGAAGCCGCCTTCCGGCGACGACATCACGAACATCGGCACCAGCATCGAGTTGCCGACCAGCGCGAACTGCACGCAGGCGTTGGCGATCATGGGCAGGCCGACCCGGCGGCGCGTGAGGAGTCCGATGTGGACGAGCGGGGCGGACGCACGCCGTTCGTAGGCGACCCATCCCGCGATGAGCAGCACGCCCGCGATGATCCCGCCCAGCGTCGGCACCGAGACCCAGCCCGCCTTCTTGGCCATCCCGACACCGGCGAGGAAGGCCAGCGCGCCGAGTCCCAGCAGCGCCGCCCCGGCCCAGTCCACGCCGACCTTGGCGCGCAGCCCGCTTTCCGGGATCAATCGCCACACCAGCAGGCCCACCACGACCGCGTAGCCGAGCTGGAACCAGAAGATGCCGCGGAAGGAGAACGTGCCGAGCAGGATTCCGCTGATGAACGGGCCGATGATCGTGCTGGCCCCCATCCCGGTGCCGATGAAGCCCAGCGCGATCGGGATCAGCCGCTTCGGCAGCACGTCCCGAACCAGCCCGTACGCCAGCGACAGGACGGCCAGGCCGAAGCCCTGCAGCGCGCGGCCGGCGATCAAAAGCGGTAGCACCGGAGCCGTCGCGCACAGCGCGGTGCCGACGGCGAACACGGCGGTGCAGGCCAGCGCGACCTTCTTCTTGCCGTAGATGTCGCCCAGCTTGCCGCACACCGCGAACGCGATCGCGCCCACCAGGGTGACGGCGGTGATGATCCAGGAGATGTCCGGCGATCGGTACGCGGCGGCGATGTTCGACAGCACCGGCGTCACCATCGTGTAGGTGAGCCCGGTGATCTCCACCAGCAGGACGAGAAGCGCGATGATCGCGTAGTTCTGCGCGGTGGACCGCTCCTGGCGAACGGATTCACCGTCGGCGTCCGGTCCGGTGGACGCAGATCTTTGCGGCAGCGATGCCTGATCCATTCTGGACTCCTCGCTGAGTCGGATTGGCTGCGGTGAGCATCGAATTCGGGCCGGCGGAGCGGAGTTCTGGCCAGCCGCGCGGCGCCCGGGGCAGGTAGTGGCGGATGCCCGGAGCGGGCGTGCCAGCGGACGCTAGCGACTCGACCAGGGGGCAACCGAAGAGGTCTCGGTCACCGAGACGGATGCGGAACCGGTCGGCGGCGGCGGAGGAGCTGCTCACTCAGCGGGATCGCTACGCCAGGCCGCAGGAGATCAGCAACGCGGTGCTGTTCCTCGCTTCCGACGAGTCGAGCTATTGCACGGGAGAGGAGTTCGTCGCCGACGGGGGAATGACCGCCGGAGCCGGGTTCTGAGGAGGCGGTTCAGGACGGGGTGCGGGCATCGTGCGGTGTGCCCGCCGGGCGCCGTTTTCGCGCGAAACCGTCGTTTCGCCTGAGGGCCGGGCGCCGTTTTCTCGCGAAAACGGCGTTCCCGGAACATGAATTGCCTTCGGGATGAGGGCTTCTGGAACGCCGTTCGAAGCCTCGTCCTATTAGGACATCATTGTGGTGGTCAGGCCGGGCGGAGCACGGCGAAGTCGCCCAGGGTGATGCGCATGTCGAACGTGCGCGACGACAGTCGCCATCCGCCGGGCGTGCGCACCCAGCGGTCGTCGTACTCGCCCATGCACTCGAAGAACCGCCCGGCCATCGGCCCGGCCCCGACGTGGTGCACGCGCGCGTAGGTGAGCGAACGCGCGGTGTCGCCGCCCACCGCCACCCGGTGGTTGCCGAGCAGGTGCTGCGTCGGCCCGCACCCGTCGAGGTGATCGCGCATCTGCCGCACGATCGCCTCGACGCCGTCCCGGCTGTACCCGTGGGCGTCCGGGAGGAAGGCGGCCGCGACCGCCGCCCAGTCCCGCGCGTCGATCGCGGTCGCCAGCTCGGCGAGCCGCTCCACGATCTCCTCCCGGGCGGTCATTCCGCCTCCACCGCGCCGGGATCGAGCGCGGCGAGCAGTCGCGGAGATTCCTCGCGGCCGTCGAGGACCCGGCCCGTGCGGCGGGTGACGCGCCAGCCCACCGGGCCGCGCCGCAGCTGCCAGCGGTTGGCGGTGGCGCGGCGCACGACGAACTCCCCGCCGTTGTGCACCACCATCAGCGAGTGGCCCACGGCGACGGCCTCGTCGCCCTCGACGGTGATGTGCGCGGGGCCGAGGAAGTGGGCGCAGCCGCCCTCGATCCAGCCCTGGTGCGTCGCGCCGGTGACCATCGCGACGATCTCGGCGCGGCCGTTCATCGACCAACCGTCGACCTCGTACGTGCCGTCGGGTTCCCAGCGGTCGGCCACCGCCTCGGCGCTCCCGCTGTCGACCAGCGGGCCGTAGCTCGCGATGAGCCGGGCGATCTCCTGCTGGTCTTCGACCTGCCGCAGGCGCTCCTCCAGCGCGGCGAACCGCTCGGCGAGATCGGTGGATTCCTCAGCCATCGGTACCTCGTCCCGTCAATCGATGCCGGCCGCGATGCCGGCCAGGGCGTCGAGCTGCTCGCAGTAGTGGTCGGCGGATCGCGCCCGCAGCTGGGCGCCGACGAGCGTGGCGCCCGCTTCGCGCACCTGTGCCAGCGCCGCCTCGGCCGCCGCCGGTCGTTCCATCGGGTCCAGCGCGCCGGAGGAGAGCACGACCTCGAAGTCCGCCGGCAGGTCGACCTTCGCCAGCATCTCCCGCAGCTGAGCCGTGTCGAGGCCGAAGGGCACCCAGCCGTCGCCGTGCTTCGCCGCGCGGCGGAGGGAGCGCAACGTCCGGCCGCCGATCCACATCGGCACGCGGACCTGCACGGCGTGCGGCTCCAGGACGAAGCCCGCGTAGTCGAAGTGCTCGCCGTGGTACTCCGGTTCCCGCTGCGACAGGCTGGCCCGCAAGGCGGCGAGGGCGTCGTCGGCTCGGGAGCCCCGCCCCTCGAACTGCGCGCCGATCAGCGCGAACTCCTCTTCCAGGCTGCCCACGCCGAGCCCGAGCACCAGGCGGCCGCCCGACACGCGGTCGAGGGTGCCGTAGCGCTTGGCGATCTCCAGCGGGTGGTGGTAGCCGAGCACCAGGACCTGCGTGGCGAGGCGGATCCGCGTGGTGCGCGCGGCCAGGTATCCGAGCGTGGCCAGCGGGTCCCAGTAGGTCGCGCCGCGCTGCTCGGCGACCTCCCGGGGGATGCCCACGTGCTCGCTGCACGTCAGGTGGTGGAAACCCAGCCGGTCGGCGGCCTCGGCGATCCTGCCGAGTTCCTCGATGCCCGCCGTGCGCTCCCACTCCGAATGCACGCCGGGCACCTGCGTCACCACCGGGCTTGCGATGCCGACTCTCATCTGCAGACCTTTCCTCGCGCGGCGCCGGTTTCACCGGGCCGTCGACAAGGTTTAGCCCAGCCGCCTCGCGAACTCCCGGCTCGTCCCGGTCACCGGGAGCCGGCGGCCGCCCGAAGCACGGGCGAAACCCCGGCGGGACACTTCCGCAGCTCGCGCGCCGCTGCTACCGTTCCCAGCAAGGTGGAATTCATTTCAGTTTTACTTCCGGTACGCCGGGCCGAGGGGAGAACCATGACTGTCCCTTTCGCTCGCGAGAACGCTGACTCCCCGCGCCGCGAGCTGCCGCCGTCGATGGTGGAACGGATGACGCTGATCCTCGACTCGTTCGAGCGCTGCTCCGCTCGGCTCACCCTGGAAGACGTGGCTCGGCGCACGCATCTGCCCAGGTCGACCGCGCATCGGATCCTCGATCAGCTGGTCCGGCTCGACTGGCTCCGGCACAGCGCCGCCGGCTACTCGCTCGGGCGCCGCGCGCTGAGCCTCGGCGGCCAGGCCAACGCCCACGACGAGCTCCGCGGCGCCGCCGCACCGCTGCTGCACGACCTCCAGATGAAAACTGGAATGGTCGTTCACCTCGCGGTGCTGGAGGGCGGCGAGATCCACTACCTCGACAAGGTGGGCGGCCGGTTCGCCGCGTCGGTGCCCTCGTGCGTCGGCGGCCGGGCCCCGGCGCACTCGACCGCCCTGGGCAAGGCGATCCTGGCCGGGCTCGCGCCCGAGACCGTGGACGAGCTGCTCGGCGACCGCATCGGGCGGCTGACCGACCGGACCATCGGCGACATCGGCACCCTGCACCAGGAGCTCAACCGCATCCGGCGCCGCCGCGGCCTCGCCTTCGAACGGGGCGAGTGCATTCCCTCGCTCGCCTGCGCGGCGGCCGCCGTCCGCGGCCCGGAGGGACCGGTGGGCAGCATCTCCCTCGTGGGGTACGTCCAGGTGCCGTTGGAGAAGGTGGCGCCGCTGGTCGTGGACGCCGCCAGGACGGTGTCGGACGTGCTCTACCCGGCCGCGGCGAAACCGCGTACCTGCCGCAAGATGAGCGTGGTCGCGCCCGAGAAGACGTGGTCGACCGCGACGCTCGACCGGATGATGGCGGCCGGGTCCGGCGACTGGCTCTGACCGCCGCGCACCGGAAATCCCGCGCGCCCGGCGGAAACTCCGGTGGGTGCGGCGGCTCAGGCCCAGGTGTCGCCCCAGCCCCAGGCGTCCGGCATGACGAGCTCCGGCTCCGGAGCGATCCCGAACCTGCCCCGGAAGAAGACCATCGGCGGCGCGTCGACGGGCGTCTCCAGCTCCAGCACCCGGCCGATCACCACGTCGTGGTCGCCGGCGGCGTGCACGTCGCGCACCTCCGCGTGCACCCGCAGGAGCACGCCGGGCAGCGCCGGGCTGCCCCACCGGGACAGCTGCCAGGGCAGTCCCTCGAACTTGGTTCCCCGGCTGGAACCGAACCGGTCGCACAGGTCGCTCTGCCGCTCGGCGAGCACGTTCACGCAGAAGCGCCCTGCGTCGCGGATCCGCGGCCAGGACCGGCCCCGGTGGTCGGCGCAGAACAGCACGAGCGGCGGTTCCAGGGACACCGAGGCGAAGGACTGGCAGGCGAAGCCCACCGGCTCGCCGTCGTACCCGGTCACCACCGTGACGCCGCTGGCGAAGGTACCCATCGCCCGCCGCATCTCCAGCGGCGTGGGCGCCACCGCCGCGGGGGCGTCGCCCACCGTCACCTGAGGATCTTCCGCTGCACGCTGGGTGTTCACGGGACCGACGTTAGGCGCGCGGTTGCGGCGTTCTCGCCGCGTCGTCCCGTTGAGCGGGAGGCACCGCCGGGCCCCGGAATCGGATTCCGCGCGCGGTCGCGATCCCGTTGGCCGGGAGCCCGCGATCCCGCTGATCGGGAGTCCGTGAGGCCCGGCCGGGGCACCCGCCCTTAACGTGCAGCGGCGAAACCCCTGACAGTCCTCGAGAGCTTGGGCGTGAGATGACGGAACTGAGCTACGAGTCCACGCTGCGCGAGCTGCAGACGGACCGCGGTGTCCTGCGCTACCACGAAGCCGGCGACGGGCCGCCGCTGCTGATGCTGCACGGGTCCGGCCCCGGCGTCACCGGGTGGCGGAACTTCCGCGGCAACCTCCCGGTCTTCGCCGAGCACTTCCGCTGCCTGGTCCTGGAATTCCCCGGGTTCGGCGTCAGCGACCCGACCGACGAGCATCCCATGCTCGCCGCCCCCGACGCCGTCCGGCGCTTCCTGGACGGCCTCGGCCTCCAGCAGGTGGACGTGATCGGCAACTCCATGGGCGGCATCGTCGCGACCCGCTTCGCGATCGACCACCCGGACCGAGTGCGCCGGCTCGTCACCATCGGCGGGGTCGGGCGCGCCCTCTTCAGCCCCTCGCCGGGCGAGGGCATCAACCTGCTGATGGAGTTCACCGACGAGCCCAGCCGCGAACGGCTCGTGGCGTGGCTGAACTCCATGGTCTACGATCGGTCGCTGGTGACCGAGGAGCTGATCGAGGAGCGCTGGGCGCACGCCACCGAGCCGAGCACCCTCGCCAGCGCGCGGAAGATGTACAGCAGCAAGGCCTTCGCGGCCGCAGCGGCCGCCGCAGCGAACTCCGACGAGCCGCCGTACTGGGCCATGCTGCACAAGATCCGGGCCAGGACGCTGATCACGTGGGGACGCGACGACCGGGTCAGCCCGGTCGACATGGCGCTGGTCCCCATGCGCACGATTCCCGACGCCGAACTGCACATCTTCCCCAACTGCGGGCACTGGACGATGATCGAGCAGAAGGAAGCCTGGGAGAGCGCGGTGCTGGCGTTCCTGACGCGGAAGGACGCGCCGTGACCGCGTCCTGGGAGCACGAGTTCGACTTCGTCGTCGTCGGATCCGCCGGCGGCGGGATGACCGCCGCGCTCACGGCCACCGACGCGGGCCTGTCGACGATGGCCTACGACCGCTACTACGGCGATCCCACGCTGAACAACCCCAACCTGGACGTGATCGACAAGGCGGGCGATCTCGGTACGAAGGGCGGCCTGGTCACCGACGAGCTCGGCCGGGTCCTGCGCGCGGACGGCTCGGCGATCGTGGGCCTCTACGCCACCGGCAACACCACCGCGTCGATCATGGCCAACGAGTACGCCGGCCCCGGCGCCACCATCGGCCCGTCCATCGTCTTCGGCTTCATCGCGGCGAAGCACGCCGCGGGAGTTCTCCGATGAGGCGGGAGGAAACATGACGCCGCCAACGGTGTGGAAGCTTCGCGTCGTCGAGGTGATCCGGGAGACCGCCGACGCGCACACCCTGGTCCTGGAGCACTCCGAGCAGCCGGGCGAGCCGTTCGGCTACCTGCCCGGCCAGTTCCTGACCATCCGGATCCCCTCGGACCGGCCGGGCGGTGCCGCCCGCTGCTATTCGCTGTGCAGTTCCCCGGTCTGCGACGAGAAGCTGAAGGTCACGGTCAAGCGCACCAAGGACGGCTACGGCTCGAACTGGATCTGCGACAACGTCGTCGCGGGCGACGTGCTCGACGTGCTGAGCCCGTCGGGCACGTTCACCCCCACGTCGCTGGACACCGATCTGCTGCTCGTCGCCGCCGGCAGCGGGATCACCCCGGTGCTCTCGATCCTCAAGTCCGCCCTCCGCGCGGGCGGGGGCCGGATCACCTTGCTCTACGCCAACCGGGACGAGAACTCGGTGATCTTCCGCGACGAACTGCAGACGCTCGGGCTCGACGAGCACGGCGACCGGCTCACCGTGCTGCACTGGCTGGAATCCGTGCAGGGGCTGCCGACCGCCGCGGGACTGCGGGAGCTGCTGCGGCCCTACGCCGACCGCGAGACCTTCGTCTGCGGGCCCAAGGTCTTCATGGACATGGTGCTCGAATCGCTGACCGCGCTCGGCGCGCCGCCGAAGCGGGTGCACGTCGAACGCTTCACCTCGCTGACCGGCGACCCGTTCGCCGCCAACGAGATTCCGCCGGAGATCAGCCAGGACGGACCGGTGAGCGAGGTCGAGGTGACCCTCGACGGCGAGACGCGCACCGTGTCGTGGCCCCGGAGCAGCAAGCTGCTCGACGTGCTCCTGGCCGCGGGCCTGGACGCGCCGTACTCCTGCCGGGAAGGCGCCTGCAGCGCTTGCGCCTGCGTGCTGCTCGAAGGCGAGGTCGACCTCGAGCGCAACGAAGTGCTGGACGACACCGACCGCGCCGAGGGCATCATCCTCGGCTGCCAGGCCGTGCCGCTCACCGACCGGCTGAAGTTGACCTACGACTACTGACCGGACGGGGTCCCGGTGAGCGGGCGGGAGAACCCGCGGTGCGAGCGCGCAGAACGCCCGCACCGCGGGTTTTCGCTTGTCCGGAAGGAGGTTGGGACCACCTCGCGGCGGGTGGTCCCGGTGAGCGGGAGAGGATTCCCAGCTGCGGGAGATCGGCTGGCACCGTTCAGGCATGCTCGATGCGACAACTCGACAGGCTGCCGCCGACGCCCTCCGGGCCGCGCAGTCCGATCGCGCGCCGATCGATCCGCTCACCGCGCGGTACTCCGGCATCGACGTGGTCGACGCCTACGAGATCCAGCTGCTGAACATCCGCCGGCAGCTCGCCGCCGGTGCGGTGGTGCGCGGTCACAAGGTCGGGCTGTCGTCCCCCGTGATGCAGCGGATGATGGGCGTCGACGAGCCCGACTACGGCCACCTCCTCGACTCGATGTTCCTGGCGGAGGACCGCGCGGTGGAAACCGCGCGCTACTGCTACCCGCGCATCGAGGTCGAGATCGGCTACGTCCTGGGCGATTCGCTGCCAGGCGAGGGGTGCACGGAGGAGGACGTGCTCGCCGCCACCGAGTACGTCGTCCCGAGCCTGGAGCTGATCGACAGCCGGATCCGGGACTGGCGGATCGGCCTCGCCGACACCATCGCCGACAACGCCTCCTCCGCGGGCGTCATCCTCGGCTCCGCCCGGGCCAAGCCCGGCGAGCTGGACCTCGCCGACATCGAGGCGGTGCTGTTCTCCGGCGGCACCGAGATCGCCCGCGGGAACACCAGCGCGGTGCTCGGGAACCCCACCACCGCGGTGGCCTGGCTGGCCCGCAAGGTCGCCACCTTCGGCGTCCGGCTCGAAGCGGGGCACGTGATCCTGCCGGGCTCGTGCACCAGGGCCGTCGACGTCGCGCCGGGCGAGGAGTACCGCGCCGACTTCACCGGCCTCGGGTCGGTCACGGCCCGGTTCGCGTGAGGCGCACCGGGAATCGAAAGGACGAGTGGAACAGTGACCAAGGCGACCGCTGCCATCGTGGGCTCCGGCAACATCGGCACCGACCTGATGTACAAGCTGCTGCGCTCCGAAGCCATCGAGCCGCGCTGGATGATCGGCGTGGACCCCGACAGCCCCGGCCTCAAGCGCGCGCACGGCGAGGGGCTGATCAGCTCCGCCGAAGGCGTCGACTGGCTGCTGGCGCAGGACGAGCAGCCGGACATCGTGTTCGAGGCGACCTCGGCCTACGTGCACCGGGAGAACGCGCCGAAGTACGCCGAGCGGGGCATCCAGGCGATCGACCTGACCCCGGCCGCGCTGGGGCCCGCGGTCGTGCCCGCGGTCAACCTCGGCGAGCACCTCGACGCGCCCAACGTCAACCTGATCACCTGCGGCGGCCAGGCCACCATCCCGATCGTGCACGCCGTCTCGCGCGTGGTGGAGGTCGCCTACGCCGAGATCGTGGCCAGCGTCGCCTCGCCGTCGGCCGGGCCCGGCACGCGGGCGAACATCGACGAGTTCACCATCACGACCTCCCGCGGCATCGAGAAGATCGGCGGTGCGCGGCGGGGCAAGGCGATCATCATCCTGAACCCGGCCGAGCCGCCGATGCTGATGCGCGACACCGTGTTCTGCGCGATCCCGGCGGACTGCGACCGGGACGCGATCGCCCGGTCCGTCCACGAGGTCGTCGCGGCCGTCGCGAGCTACGTGCCGGGCTACCGCCTGCGCGCCGAGCCGCAGTTCGACGATCCGTCCACTGTGAACGGTGGCATGGCCCGCGTCGCGGTGTTCCTCGAAGTGGAGGGCGCCGGCGACTTCCTCCCGCCGTACTCCGGGAACCTCGACATCATGACCGCCGCCGCGGCCGGCGTCGGCGCGGGCTTCGCCCGGCGGATCCGCGCGCAGAAGGGGCAGTGAGAAACCCATGGCCTACAGCACCGATCTCGACATCAGGATCACCGATTCCTCGCTGCGCGACGGTTCGCACGCCAAGCAGCACCAGTTCACCACCGAGCACGTGCGGGACATCGTGGCCGCCCTCGACGGCGCCGGGGTCCCGGTCATCGAGGTGACCCACGGCGACGGCCTCGGCGGCTCGTCGTTCAACTACGGCTTCAGCCACACCCCCGAGCAGGAGCTGATCAAGACCGCGGTGGCCACGGCGAAGCGCGCCAAGATCGCCTTCCTGATGCTCCCCGGCGTCGGGGTGAAGGACGACATCCGCGCGGCGGCCGACAACGGGGCGGCCATCTGCCGGATCGCCACGCACTGCACGGAGGCCGACGTCTCCGTCCAGCACTTCGGGCTCGCCCGCGAGCTGGGCCTGGAGACGGTGGGCTTCCTGATGATGTCGCACAGCCAGCCGCCGGAGGTGCTGGCGCAGCAGGCCCGGATCATGGCCGACGCGGGCTGCCAGTGCGTCTACGTCGTGGACTCCGCGGGCGCCCTCGTGCTGGAGGACACCAGCGAGCGGATCGCGGCGCTGGTCGCGGAGCTCGGCGACGACGCCCAGGTCGGCTTCCACGGCCACGAGAACCTGGGTCTCGGCGTGGCCAACTCCGTGCTCGCCGTGCGTGCCGGGGCGACCCAGGTGGACGGCTCCACCCGGCGCTTCGGCGCCGGCGCCGGGAACACCCCGGTCGAGGCGTTCGTCGCGGTCGCCGAGAAGCTCGGCATCCGCACGGGCGTCGACACCCTGAAGATCATCGACGCCGCCGAGGACGTGGTCCGGCCGGTGATGGACGGCGAGTGCCTGCTCGACCGGCTCTCGCTGACCATGGGCTACGCCGGGGTCTACTCCAGCTTCCTCAAGCACGCCGACCGCGCCGCGGCGAAGTACGGCGTTTCCGGCGCCGAAATTCTCGTCGAGGCGGGCAAGCGCAAGCTGATCGGCGGCCAGGAGGACCAGCTGATCGAACTCGCCGTGGGCCTCGCCGCTCGCGGCTCCGACACCGAAGCGAGGGCCAGCTGATGTCCAACCCGGTTCTGACGGCGGTCGAAGAGCGCGCCGAGGAGATCGCCGCGGCCGCCGCCTCGAACGAGCGGCTCGGCAGGCTCGACGACCGGGCGGCCAAGGTGCTCCGCGAGACCGGTGTGATCAAGATGCTGCAGCCCGCCCGGTACGGCGGAGCCGAGGCGCATCCGGCGGAGTTCGCCGAGGCGGTGCTGAAGGTCGCGAGCCACGACGGCTCCACCGGCTGGGTCGCCGGCATCGTCGGGGTCCATCCGTGGGAGATGGCGATGGCCGACCCCCGGGTGCAGGAGGAGATCTGGGGCGAGGACACCGACACGTGGATCGCCTCGCCGTACGCCCCGCTCGGCGTGCTCAAGCCGGTCGACGGCGGTTACATCTTCAACGGGCACTGGCAGTTCTCGTCCGGGACCGACCACTGCGACTGGATCTTCCTCGGCGCCTTCATGGGCGACGACGAGGGCAACGTGGCCCAGCCGCCGGTGTCCTACCACGTGATCCTGCCGCGGTCCGACTACGAGATCGTCGAGGACTCCTGGGACGTCGTGGGCCTGCGCGGCACCGGCAGCAAGGACGTCATCGTCAAGGACGCGTTCGTCCCGTCGTACCGGGTGATCCCGTTCAGCGCGATGCTCGACGGGTCGGCGCCCAGGGACGCCGGGCTGGAGAACCCGACCTACCACGTCCCGTTCACCACGGCCTTCCCGCTGGGCATCACCTCCGCGGTGATCGGCATCTGCGAGGGCGCCCTCGCGCACCACATGGCCTACCAGCAGAAGCGCGTGCAGATCACCGGCACCAAGATCAAGGACGATCCCTACGTGCTCTACGCGATCAGCGAGGCGGCGGCCGAGATCCACGCCTCCCGCGTCGCGCTGCTGGACAACGTGTCCCGGATCTACGACAAGGTGGCGGCGGGCGTGGAGATCGGCTTCGGGGAGCGCGCGGTCAGCCGCCGCACCCAGGTCGCCGCGGCGTGGCGCGCCGTCCGCGCGATGGACGAGGTCGTCGCCCGCTCCGGCGGCAACGGCCTGCGCATGGACAACCCGATCCAGCGCTTCTGGCGCGACGGCCACATGGGCATGGTGCACGCCATCCACGTCCCGGGCGCCGTCTTCCACGTGTCCGCGCTGACCGAACTCGGCATCGAGCCGCCGCCGGGCCCGATGCGCTCGATGATCTGACCGCCCCGCCGCACAGATAGGAAGAACGCACATGTCCCAGATCCGCGGTCTCGGATACCTCACGGTGCAGACCCGGGACATCGACCGCTGGCGCGAGCTCACGGTCGACGCCCTCGGGCTCCAGGAGACCACCGGTCCCCACGCCGACGGGCTCTACCTGCGCATGGACGAGCGGGCCGCCCGGATGATCGTGCTGCCCGGCGACACCGACAAGGTGCTCGCCGTCGGCTGGGAGGTGCGCGACCAGTTCGGGCTCGCGGCCGTCGGCCGCGACGTGGAGGCGGCAGGCACGGCGGTCAAGGAGCTGTCGCAGGCCGAATGCGACGAGCGGCGCATCGAGGCCGGGATCACCTTCGAGGACCCGACCGGCACTCCCGTCGAGGTGTTCTTCGGGCCGGTGCTCGACCACAGCCCGGTCGTCACCAAGCACGCCCACCGGTTCGTCACCGGCGATCAGGGCATGGGCCACGTGGTGCTGCCGACGACCTGTCCACAGGAGACGGTCGAGTTCTACACCGAGGTGCTCGGCTTCCTGCCGCGCGGCGCCATCCGCGTCGGCGGCGGAACCGCGGACGCCCCGCCGCGCCGGGTGCGGTTCATGGGCGTGAACCAGCGCCACCACAGCCTCGCGGTCTGCCCGGCCCCGCACGGCGAGCCGCCGGGCCTGGTGCACCTGATGGTCGAGGTCGAGGAGATCGACACCGTGGGCCGGGCCCTCGACGAGGTCAACCGGCGCGGCTTCTCGCTGTCGTCGACCCTGGGCAGGCACACCAACGACAAGGCGATCTCCTTCTACGTCCGCGCGCCCGGCGGCTGGGACATCGAGTACGGCTGCGACGGCCTGCTCGTCGACGAGACGTACTACACGGCCGAGGAGATCACCGCGGACAGCTACTGGGGCCACGACTGGTCCGGTTCCGAACCGCTCGCGGCGTTCAGCCAGGAAGGGTGAGCGGCCGATGAGCCCCCGGCCGGTGCACCCGGTGCCGCTGTCGCAGGTAGGAGCGTTCGACCACGAAGCCGACGTCCTCGTCGTCGGCTTCGGGTGCGCCGGCGCGGCGGCCGCTTACGAGGCGGCGTCCGCCGGCGCCGATGTCATCGTCCTGGAGCGCGCCGGGGGCCCCGGCGGGTCCTCGGCGCTCTCCGGCGGAGAGCTGTACCTCGGCGGCGGAACGCGCGTCCAGCGGGCGTGCGGTTTCGACGACACACCGGACGAGATGTTCGCCTACCTCGAAGCGGCCCTCGGCCCGCACGCCGACGCGGAGAAGCTGCGGCTGTACTGCGACGAGAGCGTCGAGCACTTCGAGTGGTTCTGCGCCCGCGGACTGGCCTTCGAGGAGTCGATGTACGACGCCCCGAGCTGGATGCCGCCGACGCGCGACGGCCTGATGTGGCTGGGGGAGAACGCCTGGCCCTACAACACCATCGCGCGGCCGGTCCCGCGCGGCCACCGGCCCGCCGCGGAGAACTTCGGCGGCTGGCTGATCATGGAGCGCCTCGCGTCGGCCGCGCACGAGGCCGGGGCGCGGACGCACGCCGACACGCTCGCCACCGCGCTCGTCGTCGACGAGTCCGGGCGTGTCGCCGGGGTGGCGGCGACCAACTACGGCAAGACCGTCCACTACCGCGCCCGCCGCGGCGTGGTGCTCACCACCGGCGGATTCGTGGACGACGAGGAGATGCTCGCCGACCACGCGCCGGTGCTGCTCGGGCACGGCAAGGTCAGCGACGGCCTCGACGACGGCAGCGGGATCCGGATGGCCGCCGCCCTCGGCGCGGCCACCCGGCGGATGGCGCAGGTGGAGGCGGCGCTGACCGCGCTGCCGGCGATGGTGTGCCGCGGCATGCTCGTCAACGCGCGGGGCCAGCGGTTCATCAACGAGGACGTGTACCCGGGCATGTTCAGCCACGCCGCGCTGCACCACCCGGCGCCGTGGTGGGTGATCATCGACGAGGCGGGCTACGACGCCATTCCGGAGCGCGACCTCTGGGGCGTGCGACCGCAGCACGTCGCCGAAACCCTCGCCGAGCTGGAAGAAGAGCTCGGCATGCCGGCAGGCGCGCTCGAAACGACCGTGGCGACGTACAACCGGCACGCCGCCGAGGGCAACGACCCCCACTTCCACAAGAACCCGGCGTGGCTGCGCGAGCTCAAACCGCCGTTCGCGGCGGTGAACCCGGCGCTCGGGTTCAACCCGGGAGGCGGCGACGCGGCGCCGCCGGGCACGGGCATCGCCGGCTTCACGCTCGGCGGCCTGCACACCACAGTGGACGGTGCCGTGCTCGACATCTCCGGCAACCCGATCGCGGGGCTCTTCGCGGCGGGGCGGGCGAGTTCCGGGATCCACGGCGGAGGCTACGTGAGCGGCACGTCGCTCGGCGACGGAACGTTCTTCGGCCGCCGCGCGGGCCGCGCCGCGGCCCGAGCCTAGCCAGGCGTTACCCGGGGCGCGGCCACTTGGAAAGCCGCGTTCAGCTGCTCGCTCCCACCGGCAAGGGATCGATTCCGAATGGCTCCGCAAGGCTGATCCCGAAGGCGCCTGGCACCTGACGCCGATGCCGTTTTCGCGCGAAACCGGCGTCTCG
>NZ_JBWKKH010000001.1:131827-211192 GCF_056431645.1 Saccharopolyspora sp. NPDC045839 | reverse complement strand
GTCCTCACGCGGTGCGGCGTTTTCGCGCGAAACCGGCGTCTCGTCCTCACGCGGTGCGGCGTTTTCGCGCGAAACCGGCGTCTCGTCCTCACGCGGTGCGGCGTTTTCGCGCGAAACCGGCGTCTCGTCCTCACGCGGAGCGCCGGTTTCGCGCGAAAACGGCGTTCTGCCTCCCGGGCGGCGACGTCTCGTGTGTGCCCGCGCAGCATTGCGAAGCCGCGCTCGAGTCCACCGCGGACGCTGCGACCGAGGAGTGGGACGTCAGGGCTCGGGGTGCTGGGATGGCGACCGTTCGGCTTGGTCGTCGGCCGCGAGAGCGGTTTCGCCGAGGTGGGTGGCGGCCCAGGTGGCGAGGAGCGTCATGGCGTCGGCCGAAGGGCTGCCGGGTTCGGGGCTGTAGATGGTGAGGACCAGGCCGGGATCGGCGGGCAGCGGCATCGTTTCGTAGGTGACCGTGATGTCGCCGACGACGGGGTGGTGGAAGGTCTTGGTGCCGGTGTAGTGCAGGCGCACGTTGTGCTTGGCCCAGCGCACCCGGAATTCCTCGCTGCGGGTGGACAGTTCGCCGACCAGGTCGGAGATGCCCCGGTCGTAGGGGTCGCGGCCGGCGTCGGTGCGCAGCAGGTTGACCGCGCTGTCGGCCATCCACTCCCAGTCGGGGTAGAAGTCCCGCGCTCGGGGGTCGAGGAAGCAGAACCGGACGAAGTTGACCGGCTGGCCGGGGTCGGGGTGCAGCGGGTCGGGGTAGAGCGGGGAGTAGAAGGCGTAGGCCAGCTGGTTGCCGCAGACGAAGTCGTGGCGGGCGTTGCGCACGAACGCCGGCACCGTCATGGAGTCCACCAGGCGCTGCACCATCGGCCGGATGGTCTTCGTGCGGCGGGGCCGGGGCCGCTGCGGGCTGGTGGTGGCGCTGCGGTGCAGGTCGAACAGGTGGGAGCGTTCGGCCTCGTCGAGCTGCAGGGCGCGGGCGATCGCGTCGAGCACGGCTTCGGAGATGCCGTTGACCTTCCCGCGCTCGATCTGCGTGTAGTAGTCGACCGAAAGCCCGGCCAGGGTGGCGACCTCCTGGCGGCGCAGTCCGGGCACGCGGCGCTTGGCGGCGTCGTAGACCGGCAGCCCGACCCGGTCGGGGGTGATCCGGGCCCGTCGCGACGCCAGGAACTCGCCGATCTCCGCGTGGTGCTGCTTGCCCATGCCGCCGACGTTACGACGCCCGGCCCACCGCTGCCAGGTTCTGCGAGGGGGGTGCTGCCAGCACCCCTCTGAACGCCGCCTCCCACACCCGCGACGCGCGGGGTTGTCTGGGTGCTGCACATCGGGAACAGCGGGACGGACCCGATGAAGAGCCACCTGGAGGGGCGGAGACGTTGAGCACATCGCTGCGGGGTGCCACGAGCAGCACGCGGACGCCGGGACTGGTCTACGTGATCGCGGCGGGCATCTTCCTGATGGGCACCACCGAGTTCATGATCGCGGGGCTGCTGCCCGAGGCGGCTGCCGACCTGGGCGTGGATGTCGCACGAGCGGGGCTGCTGGTGTCGGCGTTCGCGGTCGGGATGATCGTCGGGCCGCCGGTGATGGCGTTGGCCACGCTGCGCCTGCCCCAGCGGGCGACGCTGGTGCTGTCGCTGGCGGTGTTCGCGGTGGGGCACGTCGTGGCGGCGTTGAGCGGCTCGTTCGCCGTGGTGACGGTCTCGCGGGTGGTCACCGCGCTGGCCACCGGGACGTTCTGGGCGGTCGGTGCCGTGGTGGCCACCACGGCCGCCGGTCCGGGGGCGAGTGCCCGGGCGCTGTCGGTGATGTCGGGCGGGCTGAGCCTGGCCGTGGTCGCCGGAGTGCCGTTGGGCACCTTCGTCGGGCAGTACACCGGTTGGCGGGGCCCGTTCTGGATGCTGGCCGGCCTGGCGCTGCTGGCCATCGTGGCGGTGCTGCGATTCATGCCGGCCGCCACCGGCACCCAGCGCGCGGAGGTCACGGTGCGCGGGGAGCTGGCCACGCTGCGGCCGTGGCGGTTGTGGGTCGTGCTGGGCGCGATCGGGCTCGCCCAGGCCGGGTTCCTCGGTGCCTACAGCTACATCAGCCCGCTGCTCACCGACGGCGCCGGCATCCCGGTCGAGTTCGTGCCCCTGGTGCTGGTCGGGTTCGGGATCGGCGCGCTGGTGGGCACGGCCGTGGGCGGTCGTCACGGCGACCGCAGTCCGCTCGCGACGGTCGCCGGAGCGTTCGCGCTGACGGCGTTGTTGCTGGTGCTGATCGTGTTCAGTTCGACCCGGTCGACGGTCGTGGTCGCGCTGGTCGTCCTGCTCGGGGCGTCGGGACTCGGGGCCAACCCGGTGCTGATCGCCCAGACGCTGCGCCACGCGGGCAACGGCTCGACGCTGGCGTCCTCGCTGGCGACCGCGGCGTTCAACCTGGGCACCGCCGTCGGCGCCGCCGTGGCCGGGGCCACCCTGTCGACCTCGTGGGGCCTGGTCGGACCTGCCGCGCTGGGCGCTGTCGTGACCGGTGCCGCGCTGTTGCCGATCGGACTGCTCGCGGCTGCCACGACTCGACGCGCCCAAAACGATGCGCCCGGAAGTAGTCGCGAAAGCGAAGACGAGACGCCTGTTCCCGCTCCGGTGAGCTGAACCCACGGGCCAGTCGTATCCGCAGAAGATAGTTGCACGAGGAGAAAATCATGCTTGGTGCTGTGATGCACGCCCCCGGCGATGTTCGGGTGGAAGAGCGGGAGGACCCGAAGATCCTCCACCCGACCGACGCGATCATCCGCCTGTCCGCGGCGTGCGTGTGCGGCTCGGACCTGTGGCCGTACCGGGGCATCGAGCAGCTCGACGGCCCGACGCCGATGGGCCACGAGTACGTCGGCATCGTCGAAGAGGTCGGCGGCGAGGTCGAGAACATCGAGCCGGGACAGTTCGTGGTCGGCTCGTTCTTCGCCTCCGACAACACCTGCGAGGTGTGCCAGGCCGGCTATCAGCCCTCGTGCGTCAACCGGGTGATCATGGGCTCCATCGGGACGCAGGCGCAGCTGCTGCGCGTCCCCCTCGCCGACGGCACGCTCGTCGCCACCCCGGAGCTGCCGCCCGCGGATCTGATCCCGAGCCTGCTCACCGCCTCCGACGTGCTCGGCACCGGCTGGTTCGGTGCGGTGGCGGCCGAGGCCGGGCCGGGCAAGACGGTCGCGGTCGTCGGCGACGGGGCGGTGGGCCTGCTCGCGGTGCTGGCCGCGAAGCAGCTCGGCGCGGAGCGGATCATCGCGATGAGCCGCCACGAACCCCGCCAGAAGCTCGCCCGCGAGTTCGGCGCCACCGACATCGTCGAAGAACGCGGTGACGAAGGCGTGGCCAGGATCAAGGAGCTGACCGGCGGGCTGGGCGCGCACAGCGTGGTCGAGGCGGTCGGCACCCAGGAGTCGATGATGCAGGCCATCCGCTCCGCCCGGCCGGGAGGGCACGTCGGCTACGTCGGCGTCGCCCACGACGTCGCGTTGCCCGGTGACGAGTTGTTCTTCTCCCACGTGCACCTGCACGGCGGTCCGGCGCCGGTGCGCCAGTACTTGCCGGAGCTGATCGACCTGATCTGGCGCCGGGAGATCGATCCCGGCAAGGTCTTCGACCTCACCCTGCCGTTGGAGCAGGCCGCCGAGGGCTACCGGGCGATGGACGAGCGCCGTGCCATCAAGACCCTCCTCACCTTCTGACACGGCTTCTCTTCCCCGGTGAGCGCTGAGAGAGGAATGCATGGTCACCGAACCTTCTGAACTTCCCGGCTCGCATGTCGTGCCCGCTTCCGAGCGGTCGTCGGAGCTGCGCCGGCGAACCTTCATCGCGGCCTCCGCCGTCGCCGGCGCCGCCGCCGCGACGCCGGGGTTGCTGGGATGCGCACCGGCTGCCGCCGCAGGCGGTCCGACGAGCCGGGTGTCGTTGTCGGTCAACGGCATCCGGCACGTCGTGACGGTCGACAACCGGACTTCCCTGCTGGATCTGCTTCGCGAACACCTCGGGCTGCCCGGGACGAAGAAGGGCTGCGATGCAGGTGCGTGCGGAGCCTGCACGGTTCTGGTGGACGGTCGCCGCGTCAACGCGTGCCTGACGTTGGCGGTTCGCCTGGACGGGGCGGAGGTCACCACGATCGAAGGGCTTTCCGGCGGTGGCGCACTGCATCCGCTGCAGCAGGCGTTCATCGATCAGGATGCGTTCCAGTGCGGCTACTGCACGCCGGGCCAGATCATGTCCGGACTCGGCTGCATCAGGGAAGGGCACACCGGTTCTCGCGAGGAGATCCGGGAATGGATGAGCGGCAACATCTGCCGCTGCGGTTGCTACGTGAAGATCGTCAACGCGGTCGAGCAGACCGCACCCGGGGAGTGAAGCCGGATGCATCCCTTCTCCTACACCAGGGTTTCCAACACCCGCGAGGCGATCGGCGCCGGGCAGCGCGGCGGACGCTACATCGCCGGGGGAACCACCCTCGTCGACCTGATGCGCGAAACCGTCGAGCGTCCCGGCGAGCTGGTCGACATCGCTGCGCTTCCGCTTCGGGACATCACCACCACCGAGCGCGGAGGACTGCGGATCGGTGCTCTGGTGACGATGGCCGAGGCTGCCGCACACCTGGATGTGCGCACTTCGTATCCGGTCATCGCGCAAGCGTTGGAGCTCAGCGCGTCAGCGCAGTTGCGCAACATGGCGACCATCGGCGGCAACATCATGCAGCGCACCCGGTGCACGTACTTCCGCGATGTGACGTCGGCCTGCAACAAGCGTGCGCCGGGTTCGGGTTGCGCAGCGTTGGACGGTATCAACCGCACGCACGCGATCCTCGGCACCTCTGACCAGTGTGTGGCAACACATCCTTCCGACGTCGCCGTGGCCTTCGCCGCTCTGGAGACGACCGTGCACTTGCTGGGTCCCGCCGGCGAGCGCAGCGTTGCCTTCGCGGATTTCCTGCTGCCACCGGGCAGCACGCCCAACCGCGAACAGTCCTTGCAGCCTGGCGAGTTGATCACTGCGGTCGAGATTCCCGCTCACCCGCGCCCGCTGCGGTCGGGCTACCTGAAGGTGCGCGACCGGCAGAGCTACGAGTTCGCACTCACCTCCGCGGCCGTAGCACTGCACCTCCAGGGCGGCGTCATCCGCACGGCGAAGGTCGCTGCCGGCGGAGTGGGCAGTGTGCCGTGGAAACTGCCTGCTGTGGAGCGGCGGCTCATCGGGCAGCGGCCGTCGCAGGCGTTGTGGGCCGACGCCGCCGGGCGGGCTGCGGACGGTGCCCGCCCACTGGCGCACAACGAGTTCAAGGTCGAGTTGCTCAAGCGAACCGTCGAACGTCAGCTTCGCATCGTCGGAGGAACCCAGTGACCCAGCAGCCACGGATCGCCGTCGGAACCCCGCAGTCCAGAGTGGACGGGTTCCTGAAAGTGACCGGCCGGGCCGGCTACGCCGCCGACCACGACATCGACGGGGCCGTCTACGCCGCTGTCGTGGACAGCACGATCGGCCGAGGGAGCATCACCGGCATCGACACCCGTGCGGCTCGCGCCCAGCCTGGCGTGCTGACGGTGATCAGCCATCTCAATGCACCCAGGCTGGCCTACCAGCCCAACTCGGGCTCGAACAACCCCGACGGCGCGCGGTTGCGCGTCTTCCAGGACGACCAGGTCCTCTTCCACGGTCACCCGGTCGCCGTCGTGGTGGCCACGACCCTGGAAACCGCGCGGCACGCCGCGAGCCTCGTCGACGTCCGCTATGACGCTGCGAGGCCCTCGACGGACTTGAACTCCGCGCGGGCCGACGCGCCCACCACGTACGCGCGGGGTGATGCGGAGGCGGCGCTGCGGTCGGCGGAGGTCCGGCTGGAGATGGGTTACCGGCTGGCCCGCAACCACCACAACCCGATGGAGCCGCACGCCACCATCGCGCGTTGGGACGGCGATCGGCTGACCGTGTGGGACAAGACCCAGTGGGTGGTCGGCGGCACCCAGCAAGAACTGGCTGCGGTCTTCGGCATCCCGCAGGACTCGGTGCGGGTGATCTCGCCGTTCGTCGGCGGTGGATTCGGCAGTGGTCTGCGGGCGTGGCCCCACGTCACGATCGCGGCGCTGGCCGCGCGCGAGACCCGGCGCCCGGTCAAGCTCGTGCTCACCCGCAGGCAGATGTACTTCGGGACCGGTTACCGGCCCGCGTACGAATACCGGATGCGGCTGGGCAGCGACCGGCGTGGGCGGCTGGTCGCGATGACCCACGACATCCGCGGCGAAACGGCGACGTACGAGAAGTTCACCGAGGCCGTCCTGGCACCGGGGCAGATGCTCTACAGCATGCCCCATGTCAGTCAGGCGTACGCGACGGTGCCGCTGGACTCGAACGCACCGACGTACATGCGCGGCCCGGGCACAGCCACCGCCGCCTTCGCCATCGAGTCCACGATGGACGAACTCGCCCACGAGATCGGTGTGGACCCGATCGAGCTGCGACTGCGCAACGAGCCCGAGCGGGACGAGTCCAACGATCTGCCGTTCTCGACCCGGAGATTGCGCGAGTGCTACGTCGTGGGTGCCCGGGAATTCGGCTGGAACCGCCGGGATCCGCGGCCTGGCTCCACTCGGGAGGGCGACTGGCTGATCGGCACCGGCATGGCCACGGCCGTCTACCACACGGCTCGCATGGCCGCCCGCGCCTACGTGCGGCTGGGCGCCGACGGCACCGCGCTGGTCCAGTCCGCGACCAGCGACATGGGCCCCGGGACCTACACCTCCATGCCGCAGGTGGCCGCCGACGCCCTCGGCTTGTCGATGCGCGAGGTGCGGTTCGAGCTAGGCGACTCCCTCATGCCACCGACCCCACCGCACGGCGGATCCATGACCATGGCCAGCGTCGGATCCGCCGTCCAGGACGGCTGCGACAAGGTGCGTCAGCAGGCCATCGCGTTGGCGGTCAACGATCCACGTTCTCCGCTGCACGGCGTCGATCCCGGCGATGTCATCGTGCGCCGGGGCCGGTTGCACGTGAAGAACGACCCCACCCGAGGGGAGACCTACCAGCAGCTCCTGACCCGCAACAACCGGCCCCATCTCGAAATCATCGGCAGCTACGCGCCACCGGAGCAGGACCGGTCCTCCATGAGCGCCTACGGCGCGGTGTTCGCCGAAGTCGCCGTCGATCACCGACTGGGCCTGGTGCGGGTGCGGCGGATGCTCGCCGTCTACGACGCCGGCCGGATCGTCAACCCCAAACTCGCGGAGAGCCAGGCGCTCGGCGGCATGGTGGGAGGGATCGGCTCCGCGCTGCTGGAGCACACGGTCACCGACCACCGCGACGGCCGGATCGTCAACGCCAACTTGGCCGACTACCTCGTCCCGGTCAACGCCGACATCCCCGACCTGCGGGCGATCTACCTCGACGGCGAAGACCGGGAAGCAGACCCCATCGGCGTGAAGGGGCTGGGGGAGGTCGTGATCGTCGGAGTCGCACCCGCCATCACCAACGCGGTCTTCCACGCCACGGGACGCCGCATCCGCGAACTCCCGATCACCGCCGAGGCGCTGCTCTGAACCTCCCTGGCGGGCGGCACCCCCGCCGACCGCCAGGGCTCCACCCCGCCAATGGGAAACGAGTGCCTTCGCACTCCCGCTCACGAACGGGGCCCGGTAGCCGGGCGGGGTCGGGGGCAAGCCCGGCTACCGGGAGGATCGGCGCGCTGGGGTCGGGGAGGGCGCGCCGATCCGGTCAGGGGTCAGGCGGCTCTGGACGAGTCGCCTTCGGGTGGAGCGCGGAGGCGGTGGCGGCCGGTGTACTCGGCGTCGCGTTCGGCTTCGATGTCGTGGATGAGCTGCCACACGCCGTAGGCGTCGTCGCCCGCATCGCCGTGCTGCGGATTCGAGACCGGGATGAACAGCATCGCGAAGATGACGACGTTGAACGCGATGAGCGTGCCCAGCTGCAACCAGAACATGACGCCTCCCGGCCTGTCACCGTCCGATGTGGTCAGATCACCGTTCTCGCTTGATGCACTGCTGCGTCCGCAAGTGCCGTGCTGTTGCGCCGGATCGGGCTGGATTCGAGGCGTTCTTGCGCGCTTTGGAGAGTTGCACGCACACCGAGCAGCGCGGCCGAGTCGTGGTCGGATGCCCGACGGCGGCCCACATCACCTCGGCCCCGCACTCACCGGCCCCGCCGGGCCGAAGCACGAGATGCGTGTCCAACGCCCGCAATCCAGGCGAAGGCAACCACCGAGGCCACACCTCCGACACCAACGAAACCACCTCCACGGTTCGGAACATCTGTATTGGTTGCGTAGACACCATGTTGGTTGGTTGCCAGGGTGCACCACCAGTGATCTAATTGGGTGATCTGTTTGCGCTGATCAACCAATAGGATGTGGTGCATGGCCGCAACCGCAGGTACGCCGCGTGCCAGGGCGTTGTCGGCGGCTCTCCGCGAAGCCAGATTGGCCAGCGGTGTCGGTTCACGAGAACTGGCGAGACAACTGGAGCTGTCGCATACCCAGATCTCCCACTGGGAGAACGGCCATCGGGTGCCCAACGTCGAAACGGTCGCGATGATCCTGACCGTGCTTCGTGTCTCCCCGCGCGAGCGGGAGAGAATCCTCGACCTGGCGCGCAACGTTGCAGAGCCGAACTGGCTCACGGTCGGGATGAACGGTATCCCGCAGCAGCTCGCAGGCGTCGTGGAGTGCGAACGTTCGGCCTCATCGATCGTCGAGTGGTCGCCGATGGTAGTGCCCGGATTGCTCCAGACTTCCGACTACACAAGAGCGGTCAAGGAAGCCGCCGGGTTGTCGCAGACCGACATCGAGTTGCGCGTGATGCTCAACGTGAGCCGTCGCGAGGTCCTAACCCAGCGGAATCCGGTGAGTTTCCATGCGCTGATCGGGGCGGCAACTCTGCACGAGCCCATCGGTCCCGAAGGCGTTGTGCTCGATCAACTCAGACACTTGATCGAAATGGCAGAACGCCCCAATGTGGTCGTGCAGCTGATGCCGCTGCGCATTGGATGGCACCCGGGGTGGGCGGGTCCGTTCGTCCTCTACGAGTTCCGAGACGCCTCGCCCGTCGTGCACTTCGAACATCACAGTTCGGGTGCCTTCATCCCGACCGAGCACGATGTCACGGAATACCGGAAGGCCGTGACCTGGCTCAGCGAGATCGCGATGGATGAAGCCGACTCGATTGACCTCATCGCAAAGACCATTTCGGAGATGGAGGAAAGATGAGCACCCATGCCTGGCGGAAGTCCAGCTACTCCAATGCCAACGGCAACTGCGTCGAGTTATCCAGCCCGCTCGGGCTGATCCGGGACTCGAAGGATCCGGACGGGCCACGTCTGGACGTCGACGTCGCCGTGTTCCTGCGGGCCGTCAAGGCCGGGCGTTTCGAGCGGTGAGCGGGTGGGCCTCGTGAGTGCTGATTCCGGTAAGAACCGGTCTTAGCACTCACGAGACCGCTCGGGGCTCCTCGGTGATCCGTGCCGCGTCAGGCCTTCGACTTGGGCGGTAGCAGGCGTTTCGACGCCTCGTGGGCGCCGAGGGCGAGTTCCGCTCGGTTGGGGCCGCTGCGCTTCTCCGCCGCCTCGGCGTTGCCGCCCGCCACCCACACCGGCCCGTGCGGCAGCCGTTCGAGGCCTTCCCGGGCCACGTCGTCGGGTTCTGCGACGTTGAGGCCCGGGATGCCGAAGTTGAGCCCGGCGCGCTCCATCGCCGGTGTCCGGGTCACGCCGAGCACCAGCTCCAGGACGTCCACGCCGTGTTCTCGCAGTTCGAGCCACAGGCCCTCCGCGAACACCCGGGAGAACGCCTTCACCGCCGAGTAGACGCTGATCTGCGCCTGGCCGAGGTAGCCCGCCATCGAGCCGACCAGGACCACCCCGCCGCGGCCCCGCTCCTTCAGCAACGCTCCGAAGTGGTGGGTGAGCGCGAGCTGCGCGGTGATGTTCAGGTCGATCACGCCGTGCACGCGGTCGAGGTCGCCCGTGACGAACTCGTGGCCGTAGGTGTTGGCGCCGGCGTTGAAGATCAGCAGGCCGACGTCGAGGTCGTCGGTGACCTCCCTGACGGACCGCAACGCGCCCGGGTCGAGCAGGTCGAGCTCAAGTGCGTGCACCTGCACGCCCTTGGCGCGCACCGCATCGGCAGTGGCCTTCAGCGGCCCCGGTTTCCGCGCGATCAGCACCAGGTTGATCCCGGCATCGGCGAGCAGGTGGGCGAACGAGGCGCCCACGCCTTCGGATCCGCCGGCGATGACCGCCCATGGTCCGTACTTCGTGGTGTCGAGCACTCAGTCCTCCGCCTGGATCGCGATCTCGCCGCGGGCCGCCGCTGCGCGCACGGAATCCCGCAATGCCTTGCAGCCGCTGAAGAACCGGCCGTTCGGCCCGGATCCCGGCTGCGCGTCGCGGCGCTCCGCGCAGGCCCGGACGGCGTCCTCGTGCCACTGGATGCTGGTCTGGTCCCAGCTGCTCTTGCGGACCTCGACGCGGCCGCCGCAGGCGCCGCACCGCACGGGCTGCATGGGCGAATCGACGAGCCGGCCGTCTGTGCGCACCGCCATCAGACCGCCTGCGCCTTCCGCGCCAGGTTCTCCTCGACCTCGCGGCGCCAGGCCTCGTTCGGCCTGGTGGTGTCGATCTCGAACTCGAACCGCTCCACCATCTCGGGCGTCACCTCCGCCGCGTCGACGTAGAACTGCTCGTACCACCGGCGAAGCTGGTAGACCGGGCCGTCCTCCTCGCACAGCAGCGGGTTGTCGATGCGGGTCTTGTTCTTCCAGATCTGCACGTCCTGCTCGAAGCCGATCTTGATGAAGTCGCCCATCGTGCGGGCCATCTCGTCCGCGTCCTCGTCCCGCATCCGGTCGGTGCGCTTGACGATGATCCCGTACTGCAGCACGAAGGAGTTCGCGGTGACCGGGTAGTGGCAGTTGATCAGCACCGACTCGACGTCGCCGTCGCTGTAGTGGTACGTCAGGTCGTCGATCATGAACGACGGGCCGTGGTAGGCGGCCACCGACGTGTTGCCGAGCATGCGGGGCGCGCCGCTGCCGGACTCCTGCGGGCGGGCGTCCTCCCGCCCGACGCCGTTCTGGATCTGGGTCGCGGTGTGGCCCTCGAAGATGTTCTTGAAGTACGTCGGGAACGAGTAGTGGACGTAGAAGAAGTGCGCCATGTCCACCACGTTGTCCACGATCTCGCGGCAGTGCGCGTTCTCGATGGTGACCGAGTACCACTGCCAGTCGGTCCACTCGTCGCTGGTGGCGCCTTCGATGCGCGGGATGGTCACGTCGGCGGGCGGCGGATTGCCCTCGGGGTCGTTCCACACGAAGAACAGGTCGTCCTGCTCCAGGGTCGGCCACGCCGCCGTCCGCGCGCGCAGCGGAACCCGGCGCGCGTAGGGGATGCTCTTGCACTTGCCGTCGCCGCCCCACCGCCAGTCGTGGAACGGGCAGGCGATCTCGTCGCCCTTGACCGAGCCCTGCGACAGGTCGCCGCCCATGTGCCGGCAGTACGCGTCGAGCACGTTCAGCTCGCCGTGGGAATCGGCCCAGACCACCAGCTTCTGGCCGAACGCCTGCACCGTGTGCGGCTTGCCGTCCTTGAAGTCCTTGGCGAGCCCGAGGCAGTGCCAGCCGCGAGCGAACCGGGTGGGAGCGTCGTCCACCTCGATGTGCCGGACCTCCTCCACAGCGGTCATGCTCGTCATCCCTTCCCGTGAGCAGTAGGTCACCGCGAAGGTAGGCGGCGGCGGCCGCCGGAACCGCCGGTGATCCCACTCACCGGTACCTCCCGGAGACCGCTGCCGATGGCAGGCCGCACGATGGGAAACCCGACGCCGCAACGGGAGGACGAGCATGACCGACGAGGTGCTGGAGCGGGTCCGCGACGTCCTGCCGGCGATCGCGGAGCGGACCCGGGCCGCAGAGGAGGACCGGCGGCTGCCGGCGGAGACGGTGGCCGACCTGGTGTCCGCCGGCGCGTTCCGGATGCTGCAGCCGAAGCGCTACGGCGGCCTGGAAAGCGATCCCGTGCGCTTCTACGAGGTGGTCCGGGAAGTGTCCACAGTGTGCGGTTCCAGCGGCTGGGTGCTCTCGATCCTCGGCGTGCATCCCTGGCACGTCGGCCTGTTTCCCGGCGAGGCGCAGGACGAGGTCTGGGCGCGCGGGCCGGACGCGCTGATCTGCTCGTCGTACGCGCCCATCGGCCGCCTGACCGCGGTCGAGGGCGGCTACCTGCTCAGCGGCCGGTGGGGCTTCGCGTCCGGATGCGACCACGCGAGCTGGGCGCTGCTCGGCGGGCTGGTCGTCGGCGACGAGGGACGGCCGGTCGACTTCCTCAGCGTCCTGGTGCCGCACGCGGACTTCCAGGTGCTGGACGTGTGGGATCCGGTGGGGCTGCGGGGCACCGGCAGCAACGACGTCGTTGTGGACAAGGCGTTCGTGCCCGCGCACCGAATCGTCCGCAACTACGACGTGTCGCAGCTGCGCGCCCCCGGCCGGGTCGTGAACCCGGGCCCGCTGTTCGCGCTGCCGTTCGGCGCGGTGTTCACGACCGCCGTCGCCGCACCCGTCGTGGGAGTCGTGTCCGGCTGCTACGAGACCTACGTGTCGGCCATGCGCGACCGGGTGCGGCTGAGCCTCGGCGGCGGGCGGTTCGTGGAGGACCAGGGCGCGCAGGTGGCCGTGGCGCGGGCGGCGTCCGAGATCGACGCGGCGGTGCTGCAGCTGGACCGCAACATGACCGACCTCTACGACCATGCGGTCCGGAACGCGGAGATCCCGATGGAGCTGCGCCTGCGCGCCCGCCGGGATCAGGTGCGCGCCACCGAGCGCGCGTTGGCGGCGATCGACCTGCTGTTCCAGAGCGCGGGCGGGAACTCGCTGCGCCGGGGGAACCCCATCGAACGGGCCTGGCGCGACGCGCACGCGGGCAGCACGCACGTCGCCAACGACCCGCAGCGCGCCCTGGCGCTGTACGGCATGGGCGCGTTCAGCCTCCCCGTCGAGGACACGCTGGTCTGACGGTCGAGGTCACGACGCTGTGTTGCCGCAGGTGGAGACCCGTGAGCGTTGCCAGCGGACTGCCGCCCTCGCATAACACCCGGCCGCGCGTTCGGGCAAGGCGGAAGCCCGTGGCGCGGGGCCCGCCCGTCCCGGTGAGCGGTACGTTGGCGGGGACGGCCACGAGGCGAACCCGCACAATCAGATGTCGATGCGGATCAACCGAGGGGGGACACGTGCCGAGAATCGCCGAGGCCCGGCCGGCCGCGGAGCCGAGCTCGCAGGAGCAGAAGGCGCGTCAGCGCCGGATCCTGCGCTCGGCCGCAGGCCTCGCGGCCGAGCGAGGGCTCGACCGCGTGCAGATGCATGACGTGGCCAAGGAAGCAGGCGTCGCGATCGCCACGCTCTACCGCTACTTCCCCTCGAAGACGCACCTGTTCACCGCCGTCATGGCGGAGCAGGTGGAGCAGCTGGACAAGCTGGCGCGGCCGCCGCGCCCGGATCAGGACCCGGTGGACGCGGTGTGCGAACTGCTGCTGCGGTCCAGCCGCCAGCTGCTGAGCAAGCCGTTGCTGGCCAGCGCGATGATGCAGTCCAACGTCCAGGCCAACGCGGCGACGGTGAACGAAGCGATCCGCATCGACAAGATGACGAACGAGGCGGTGTTCCGGATGCTCGGCCTCGAGAGCCCGACGGCCCGCGACGTCCGCCTCGTGAGCCTCGTCATCGAGTGCTGGTACGGAATGCTGAGCTCGGCGCTCAACGGCCGGATCTCGATGGCGGACGTCGAGGTGGAGATCCGCCTCGCCTGCGGCCTCCTCCTGGCGGCCCGCTCGAACGCCCCGAACCGAACCCCCCTGGACGACTGACCCACCCCACCGACCCGGTCCCGGTCCCACCGGCCTCATCCCGGGTCCACCGGTCTCATCTCGGTCCCACCGGTCCCACCGGTCCCACCCCGGGTCCGCCGGTCCCCCCGGACCCACCGGCCCCACCGGCCCGATCCCCCGGGATGCCGGGGTTCCGCCTTGGTCCGCAATTTCCATTGAAATCGAAGGTCCAATTTCAATGGAAATTGCGGACCGGGGCGTGGCGGTTACTTCTTCTGGGGCGCGATGTTCTGCACTCCCGTGGTGTCCAGCTCCGCGACGCTGTAGGCCGCGTAGGTCCGGTACGGGCTCCGGCCCGCGAAGTACGGCGTGAGCTGGTCGTCGAGCTCCGCGACGCTGAAGGCGCCCGCCGCCGTCGTGAACTTCCGCTCCACCGTGGGCGCGGCCAGCAGCGCGACCATGTCTCCGTAGACCACGAAGACCTGGCCGTTGATCTCGTCCGCCGCCGGCGAGGCCAGGTAGGCCACGAACGCGCCCACCCGCTCCGGCGCCAGGATGTCCAGGCCGCCCCCGTTCGGGTCGTCGCTGAACACGTGGGCCGTCATCCCGGTCCGCGCCCGCGGGCAGATCGCGTTGGTGCGAACCCCGTACCGTGACAGCCCCTGCGCGCTCGACAGGGTCAGTGCGGTGATGCCGGCCTTCGCCGCCGAGTAGTTCGGCTGCCCCGCGGCGCCGAACAGGAACGCCTCCGACGTGGTGTTCACGATGCGGCCGTAGACGGGCCCGCCCGCCGCCTTGCTGGCGTTGCGCCAGTGCACCGCCGCGGCGCGCGAGACGGCCGCGTGGCCCTTGAGGTGGACGTGGATGACGTCGTCCCAGTCGCGCTCGGTGAGGTTGAAGATCATCGTGTCCCGCAGGACGCCCGCGTTGTTCACCACGACGTCCAGGCCGCCGAAGGTGTCCACGGCCGCCTCGACCAGCCGGTCACCGGTGGACCAGTCGCCCACGTCGCCGGTCACCGCCACCGCGTCGCCGCCCGCGGACTTGATGTCGTTCACGACGTCCTCGGCGGCCGGTCCCATGTCGTTCACGACCACATTGGCCCCCTGGGCCGCGAGCGCGAGCGCTTCCGCGCGCCCGAGCCCTGCGCCGGCGCCGGTCACGACCGCGGTGCGGCCTTCCAGCGTGCTGTCGCTCATCGCGTGCTCCTCGTCCTGCATCCGACGGTCCCGGCACGTCCGTGCCCGGTCTCGCGCCGAAAACTAGTATTCATTCTTCTAGCGGGCGCCCCCAGTCCCACTGAGCGAACCTGAAACAGCTCCCACTCGTTGTGGAGGTGTTTCAATGCGGGTAGATAATGAATTCTAGTGCTGTGGGGCGCGTCGTCCCGCATGCGGATGGAGAAGCCAGATGCCCGAGGCCGTCATCGTCGAGGCCGGTCGAACGCCGGTCGGCAAGCGCTACGGAGCCCTGTCCGGGCTGCATCCCGCCGAACTCCTCGGCCTCGCCCAGCGGGGCGTGCTCGACCGGGCCGGCCTGGACCCGGCGAAGGTCGGCCAGGTCGTCGGCGGCTGCGTGACGCAGGTGGGGGAGCAGTCCAACAACGTCACCCGGAACGCCTGGCTGCACGCCGGCCTGCCCCACACCACCGCGTGCACCAGCATCGACTGCGCCTGCGGCTCGTCCCAGCAGGCCGTGCACCTGGTCGCCGGGCTGATCGCCGGCGGCGCCGTCGACATCGGGATCGCCTGCGGCGTCGAGGCGATGAGCCGCGTCTTCCTCGGCGCGGCGCTGGCGCCGGGCACCGGCATCCCGGTGCCGGACTCCTGGTCGGTCGACATGCCCGACCAGTTCACCGCCGCCGAGCGGATCGCCCGCAACCGCGGCATCACCCGCGCTGACGCCGACGCGCTCGGCGCGGCCTCCCAGCAGAAGGCGGCGGTCGCCTGGTCCGAGGGGCGCTTCGACGGCCAGATCATCGCCGTCGACGCGCCGGTCCTGACCGAGGACGGCCCCACCGGCGAAACCGCCCTGGTGACCCGGGACCAGGGGCTGCGCGAGACCACGGCCGAGGGCCTCGCCAAGCTCAAGCCGGTGATCACCGACGGCATCCACACCGCGGGCAACTCCTCGCAGATCAGCGACGGGGCGGCGGCCGTGCTGCTGATGAGCCGGGAGCGGGCCGAGGCGGAGGGCCTGCGGCCGCGGGCCCGGATCGTCGCCTCCGGAATGGTGGGCTCCGACCCGTACTACCACCTCGACGGCCCCGTGCACGCCACGGCGCACGTGCTGGAGAAGGCGGGCATGGCGCTCGGCGACATCGACCTGGTGGAGATCAACGAGGCCTTCGCGTCCGTCGTGCTGTCGTGGGCGCAGGTGCACCGGGCCGACATGGACGAGGTCAACGTCAACGGTGGCGCGATCGCGCTCGGGCACGCCGTCGGCTCCACGGGCGCCCGGCTGATCACCCAGGCCGTCCACGAACTCGAACGCAGCGACCGCTCCACCGCGCTGATCACCATGTGCGCCGGCGGCGCGCACGCCACGGCCACCATCGTCGAACGGATCTGAGATGACACGAGGAACTCTGGGACTGAGCGAGGAGCACCGCGACCTGCGGGACTCCGTGCGGGCCTTCGCCGGCCGCCACATCACCGAGACCGAGGTGCGCGCGGCGGTCGATGCCGACGCGGAGCAGCTGCCGCCCTTCTGGAAGCAGCTGGCCGAGCAGGGCCTGCTCGGGCTGCACCTGCCGGAGGCCGTCGGCGGCGCCGGTTACGGGTTGCTCGAACTCGCCGTCGTCCTCGAAGAACTCGGCCGCTGCATGGCGCCCGGTCCCTTCCTGCCGACCGTGCTCACCAGCGCGGTGCTGCGCGAGGCGGGGCACCAGACGCACCTCCCGGCGCTTGCGGACGGAACGGCGACCGGCGCGCTCGCCCTCGGCGACGGGTTCACCGCCGAACGCACCGCGGACGGCCGCCTCCTCGTCTCCGGGACCGCCAAGCCGGTGCTCGGCGCGCACCTCGCGGACGTGCTCGTCCTCCGCGTCGCGCTGGAGGGGGAGCAGGCGTGGGTGGTGCTGCCCCGCTCCGCGGCCGAGGTCGCCGAGGTGCCCAGCCACGACCTCACCAGGCGGCTCGCCGAGATCGCGGTCTCCCACGCGCAGGTGCCCGCCGGGGATGTCCTCGGCGTCGCGCCGCACCGGCCGCACGACCTCGCCGCCACGCTCTTCGCGGCGGAGGCGTGCGGCATCGCCGACTGGTGCACCACGACCGCCGCCGAGTACGCCCGGGTGCGGGAGCAGTTCGGCCGGCCGATCGGGCAGTTCCAGGGCGTCAAGCACCGCTGCGCCCGCATGCTGGCCCGCACCGAGGCCGCCCGGGCCTGCGCCTGGGACGCCGCCCGCGTGCAAGACGCGCAGGACGCCGCCGACGAGGTGGAGCTGGCCGTCGCCGTCGCGGGAGCCACCGGCATCGAGGCCGGGTTCAGCACCGCGAAGGACTGCATCCAGGTGCTCGGCGGCATCGGGTTCACCTGGGAGCACGACGCGGGTCTCTACCTGCGCCGCGCGCAGACGTCGCGGCTGCTCCTGGGAGCCACCGGCCACTGGCACCAGCGGGTGGCGCGCCTGGCGCTGGACGGCACCCGCCGCGCGGTTTCGGTGGACCTGCCGCCGGAGGCGGAGGAGATCCGGGCGGTGGTGCGCGCGGAGCTCGCCGAGGCGGCCGCCCTGCAGGGCGAGGAGCGCATCGCCTACCTCGCCGAGCACGGCTACACCGCGCCGCACCTGCCGAAGCCGTGGGGCCGGGGCGCCGACGCCGTCGAGCAGCTCACCATCGCGGAGGAGATGCGGGCCGCGCAGGTGCGCGCCCACGACCTGGTGATCGGGAACTGGGTGGTCCCGACCCTGATCCAGCACGGCGACGAGGAGCAGCAGCGCCGGTTCCTCCCGGCGACGCTCCGCGGGGACATCACCTGGTGCCAGCTGTTCTCCGAGCCGGGCGCGGGATCCGACCTGGCCGGCCTGTCCACCAGGGCGGAGAAGGTCGACGGCGGCTGGAAGCTCAACGGCCAGAAGGTGTGGACCTCGATGGCCCGCGAGGCGCACTACGGCATCCTCCTGGCCCGGACCGACCCGGACGCGGCCAAGCACAAGGGACTGTCGTACTTCCTGCTGAACATGGACGCCCCGGGCATCACCATCAGGCCGCTGCGCGAGCTGACCGGCGATGCCCTGTTCAACGAGGTGTTCCTGGACGACGTCTTCGTGCCCGACGACATGCTGGTCGCCGAGCCCGGCGACGGCTGGAAGCTCGCCCGCACCACCCTGGCCAACGAGCGCGTCGCGCTCTCGCACGACTCGTCGCTGGGTTCGGGCGGCGAGGCGCTGCTCGAACTGGCGGCGGCGGAAGCCGACGACCACCGCCTCGCGGTGCTGGAGCAGATCCTCTCCGACGCCCAGGCGGGCGCGTTGCTCGGACTCCGCCAGACGATCCGCTCGCTGAGCGGGCAGCAGCCGGGACCGGAGTCGTCCATCGCCAAGCTCCTCGGCGTGGAGCACATCCAGCAGGTGTGGGAGACCGCGATGGAGTGGCAGGGGCCCGCGGCGCTGCTCAACGGCGAGCGGCCGTCCGCGGATTCCCCCGGCGCGACCTGGAAGTTCCTCAACACCCGGTGCCTGTCGATCGCGGGCGGCACCACCGAGGTCCAGCTCAACATCGTCGGCGAGCGGCTGCTGGGGCTCCCGCGCGACCCAGAGCCCCGACCCAAGCCCTGACCGGCCCGAGTGCCTGTCCCCGAACTCCCGATACGCGGCATCGGGGACTGGCCTCGCCAAGAACCCGCGGCGGTGCGAGTTGCGAGGGCGGCCAAGCGGCTGGCGCCGCTTCAAAGATGAAGATCGAAAACTGGGATCAAGACCGGCTCGACGCACACGGGAGAAACGCAAGAATGGCCATCGACCTCGACGAGGCGCTGAACGCCCGGCCCGCGATCCGCGAGATCTCGTGGACGCGGCGGGACGTGCTGCTCTACCACCTCTCGCTCGGTGCCGGCGCCCGCGCCGACACCGAGCCGGAGCTGCCCTACACCTACGAAGGCGGCCTCCAGGTGCTGCCGACCTTCGCGATGGTGGCGGGGCAGGGCATCTCCGCGGGCGACCGCACCACGCCGGGCCTGGCGCTGCCCGGGATCGACATCGACCTCCGCAAGATCCTGCACGCGGGCCAGGCGCTCCGCGTGCACCGGCCGCTGCCCGCGTCCGGCGCGGCAACCGTCACCAGCCGCGTCGCGGACGTGTGGGACAAGGGAAAGGCGGCGGTGATCGTGCTCGAATCGACCGCCGCAGACGGCGACGGCACTGCGCTGTGGACGACGACCATGCAGACCTGGGCGCGCGGCGAGGGCGGGTTCGGCGGAGAACCGGGGCCGGACGTCGCGGCCGCACTGCCGGAGCGCGAACCGGATGTCGTGCTGGAGTCGCCCACGACGCCCGCCCAGGCGCTGATCTACCGGCTCAACGGCGACATGAATCCGCTCCACGCCGATCCGGGCTTCGCCAGGGCGGCCGGTTTCGACCGGCCCATCCTGCACGGCCTGGCCTCCTACGGGCTGGTCGCCAAGGCGATCGTCGACGGGCTGCTCGACGGCGATGCCGCCCGGCTGCGCGCGTTCGAGGTGCGATTCGCCGGCACGCTGCTGCCGGGGGAGACCATCCGGACCGCGGTATGGCGCGACGGCGGGCGGCTGGTGCTGCGCTCGACGTGCCCCGAGCGCGACGACGCGCCGGTGCTGACCCACGCCACCGCGGAGGTGGCGTCGTGACCACCGCCCAGGAGCAGCCGCTGGAACTCACCGCCACGCCCCACAACGAGGGCGTCGACGCCGCGGTGTCGGCGGCCCGCCGGGTGATCGCGTCGCTGCTGCACGCCGGGGACGGGTCGGCGGCGGAGATGAAGGAGGTCGCGGACCGGCTCAACGCCGTCGCGGACCACCTCGACGAGCACGCGCCCGCGATGGACCAGCGGATGGTGGACATGTGGTCGGGGGAGGGCATCACCCGCCACGACCCCGTGACCGGCCCCGAGAACGCGATCGCGCCGCCGCTGCACCTGACCGGGAAGGACGACGGCTCGGTCGAGGGGGTGGTGGCGCTGGGCCTGCCGTACCAGGGGCCGCCCGGGCACGTGCACGGCGGGATCTCGGCGCTCCTGCTCGACCACACCCTCGGCGTGGCGAACCACTGGGCGGGGCTGTCGGGGATGACGGCCGAGCTCACGCTGCGCTACCACCGGCCGACCCCGTTGTTCGAGCCGCTGACCGTCACCGGCGAGCAGGTCGCGGTCGACGGGCGCAAGATCCGCACGACGGGCGCGATCACGGCCCGGGGCGAGGTGTGCGTGTCGGCCGAAGGCCTGTTCATCGCGAAGCACCTGCCGCGACCGCGCTGACCTGGACCGGCAGGGCTCCCGATCGCACCCGGGACCGGGAGCCCTGCCGGCCTGCGGATCGGTCCGATGTGGACTTCCGAATTCTGCCTGAAATCGCACGTTATCCCGGGTGAGGTCCCGCCTCGTGCGCGGGTGGCGGGCGCCCGATGTTGCCTGGAACCGGGAAATCCGGGCGCGAAGACCCCGGCCGTTCCGTCGAAGTGGAACGGCGGTCTTCGCGCTCCGCCGGTCTAGCCGTCCTTGCGGACCGCGGTTCGGATCACCTTGCCCGTGGCGTTGCGCGGCAGCCGGTCGTGGGTGATCCGCCACCGCGACGGCACTTTGAAGTAGGCCAGCTGGTCCCGGGCGTAGTCGCGCAGCTCCTCCTCGGTGAGCCCGCTGCCGGGATCCGTGACCACCACCGCGAACACCTCCTGGCCGAGGTCGGCGTGCGGGACGCCCAGCACGGCGCACTCCTGGACCTGCGGGTGCTCGGCGAGGACGCCCTCGATCTCCGCCGGGTAGACGTTCTCCCCGCCGCGGATGATCAGGAGCGCCGGCTGCTGAGCCGGAGCCTGCCCCGCTCGACCACCCCGATGTCGCCGGTGTGCAGCCACCGGTCTTCCCGGATGGTGTTGCCCGTCGCCTCCGGGTCGTTCCAGTAGCCGAGCATGTTGTAGGCGCTGCGGACGCACACCTCGCCCTCTTCGCCGTCCGGCAAGGGGATTCCGAGCGGGTCGCGGATCTCGAGCTGGACGCCGGCGATCGGCCGGCCGAGGGTACCCGGCGCCTCGGCGAGGTCCGCCGGGCTCGCGGCGGTGAGCGCCGTGCAGGTCTCGGTCATCCCATAGCTGTCCACAAGGGACTTCTCCGCGAAGGGGAGCTTCTCCCGCAGGCGCTGCTTGAACGCAGTGGACGACGGCGCGGAGGCGAGGGAGAACGCGGTGAGGGCCGAGAGGTCGTGCTTCGACACGTCGCCGTGCTCCAGCAACCGGTGGGCCTGGGTCGGCACCGCGCCCCAGTTGGTCACCCGCTCCCGAGCCACCAGGCCGAGCACCGCGTCCACGTCGAAAGCGCCCTGGTGCATGACGACGGTGCTGCCGGTCGCGAGCCTCGGCACCGCCAGGTTGTGCAGGCCGGCGATGTGGAACAGGGGCAGCGCCAGCAGGTATCGCCGGTCCTGCGGGTCGACCGGGTCGCGGAGCGCCGCGGCGAGGGCGTCGTTCATGCGGTGGTACTCGACGACCGAGCACACGTTGCGGTGCGAGTGGACGGCTCCCTTGGGGCGGCCGGACGTCCCGCTGGTGAACAGGACGATCGCGGGGTCGTCCTCGGCCACCTCCACGGCGGGCAGCGGCGCTCCCGCGTACCGCTGGACCAGGTCGCCGACCTGCCGTTCCATCCGGAGCAGCGGCGCGGAGCCGTTCTCCAGCAGGGCGGCACGCTTGGCGTCGGCGACTATCACGCGCGGCTCGACGAGGCCGACGCCGTGGTCCAGCTCGCGGGCCGACCACCAGGCGTTGAACCCGACGGCGATGCCGCCCACGGCCATCGTGGCCCAGAACGCGAGGATCCATTCCGGCGTGTTGGCGGCGGCGATCGCGACCCGGTCGCCCTTGCCGACGCCGAACTCCTCCCGCAAGGCGGCGGCCAGCGCGGCGACCTGCTCGGCGTGCTCGCGGAAGGAGATCCGCCGGTCGGCCGTCACGATGTAGTCGCGGTCGCCGTGCGCGGTGGAACCGGCGAGGATCTCGGCGAGCGACCCGGCCCGGTTCTTGAACACCGGCAGCCGTGCGCCGAGCACGTCTTCTTCGGCGAGTTCGAAAGCGCCGCCAGGCCCGGTTAGGGCGGTCATGACGGCAGCAGGTTCGGTCGTGCTCATGCGTGGCGTTCCTCCAGCTGCTGACCGGGACGTTGAGCGCATCAAATCGTGCGGCACCCGGTGCGGACAACAGGCGCAGTTTCCGTTCATCGGGACGCGCGCTCGCCCGTCCTCCCGCTGAGCGGGACGGCCCGCTCGGCGCTGCCCCGATCCGCCCCACTGTGTGCGGGGCAGGCGCAGCACACGTCGATCTGGGAGTCGCCGCATGGGCATCTTGCAGGGCAAGGTCGCACTGGTCACCGGGGCAGGGCAAGGCGTCGGGCAGGGCATCGCGCTCGCGCTGGCCGGGGAAGGCGCGTCCGTGGCGGTGATCGGCCGCACCGAGGCGAAGCTGAGCGCCACCTGCGAGCTGATCCGCGAACGCGGCGCCGAGGCCGTGCCGTTCACGGTCGACGTGGCGGACACCGCCGCCATCCCGCCGCTGGTGGAGCAGGTCGTCCGCACGCTGGGCGGCGTCGACGTGCTCGTCAACAACGCCTACACCGGCCACTTCGGGCCGCTGCTGTCGATGAGCGACGACGACTTCCAGCGGGGCTTCCGGACCGCGCCGTTCGCCGCGTTCGCCTTCATGAAGGCCTGCCACCCGCACCTGAAGGCCCGCGGCGGCGGCTCCATCGTCAACCTCGTCACCTCCGCGATGGTGCGCTGGGATCCCACGACCTACGGCGCGTACGCCGCGGCGAAGCAGGCCCTCCGCTCGCTCACCCGGACCGCGGCCGCGGAGTGGGGACGTGACGGGATCCGCGCGAACTCCATCGCGCCCCACGCCCTGTCCCCGGGGCTGGAGGCATGGGTGGCGAGGAGCCCGGAGGAGGCCGCCGAATTCGTCAAGTCCATCCCGCTCGGCCGCATCGGCGAGTGCGAGGCGGACATCGGGCGCGCGGTCGTCGCCCTGGTCGGCCCGGACATGCGCTACCTGACCGGGGCCACCGTGCCCCTCGACGGCGGCCAGGCCTTCTTCGGCTGACCCGGTCCTCCCGATGAGCGGGACGGCCGGGATGCGGGACCTCCCCGGCGACCTACCGTCCGCGCAGAAACCGAACAGGAGCTTTCGTGACCACCACCGACAGGACCGTCCCGGACGTCTTCAGCCCCGGCAGGATCGGCCCCCTGACCCTCCGGAACCGGACTATCAAGGCCGCCACCTACGAAGGTCTCAGCCACAAGGGCAGGGTCACCCGGGATCTCGTCGACTTCCACGTCCGGCACGCGGCCGGCGGCGTGGGCATGACCACGGTCGCCTACTGCGCGGTGTCTCCCGAAGGGCGCACCGACCGGCACCAGATCCTGTGGACCCCGGAATCGCTGCCGGGCCTGCAGAAGCTCACCGCCGCGGTCCACGCCGAGGGCGCCGCCGCGTCGGCGCAGATCGGGCACGGCGGCCCGGTCGCCAACCCCAAGGGCAACGGCGCGCCCGCGCTGGCGCCGAGCCGGCACTTCCACAAGACCACGCTCAGCTTCGCCAAGGAGGCCACCCGGGACGATCTGCGCCGCATCGTGCGGGATCACGCCCGGGCGGCGCGCATGGCCATCGAGGCGGGCTTCGACGCGGTCGAGGTGCACCTGGGCCACAACTACCTGGCCAGCTCCTTCCTGAGCCCGAAGCTCAACCACCGCACCGATTCCTACGGCGGGAGCCTGGAGAACCGGGCGCGGTTCGCGCGGGAGATCATGACGGCCGTCCGCGAGGCCGTCGACGACCGGATCGCGATCATCGCCAAGATGAACATGGACGACGGCGTGCCGGGCGGCTTCTGGCTCGACGAGGCGATCGCGGTGACCCGCTGGCTGGAGTCCGACGGCACGGTCGACGCGCTGGAGATGACCGCGGGCAGCTCGCTGAGCAACCCCATGTACCTGTTCAAGGGCGACGCGCCGCTGGAGGCGTTCGCCGACGTCATGCCCCAGCCCATCAAGCTCGGCGTGAAGCTCGTCGGCAACAAGGTGCTGCGGGAGTATCCCTACCGGGACGGTTTCCTGCTCGAGGACGCCCGCCAGATCCGGGCCGCCGTCAAGCTGCCGATGATCCTGCTCGGCGGCATCACGAACCGGGGGATCATGGACCAGGCGATGGCCGGGGGCTTCGAGTTCGTGGCGATGGCGCGCGCCCTGCTCCGCGAGCCCGACCTGGTGAACCGGATCGAGGCCGACGCGGGCGTCCGGTCGCTGTGCAACCACAACAACCGTTGCATGCCAACGAACTTCACCGGCACGCGCTGCGTCCTGGTCGACCGGAGCACCACGCGCTCCGCGACCTGGGGCACCGAGGCCGGTTACGTCTCCTGAAGCGGCGAGGACCGATGACCGAGCGACGAGAGACCATCGCCGACCTGCTGCTCGACCGGATCGGCGACCACCGGCCGGGGCTCCGCTCCCGGGAGCGGACCTGGACCTGGGACGAGGTCGTCCGGGACAGCGCCGCCCGCGCCGGCCTGCTGCGGCGGCTGCGCGACGAGGACCGGCCGTGCCACGTCGGGATCCTCCTGGACAACGTCCCGGAGTTCATCCTCTGGCTGGGCGCGGCGGCGCTCGGCGGGGCGACGGTGGTGGGCATCAACCCCACCCGCCGCGGCGCCTACCTGGAGGAGGAGGTGCGCAACACCGACCTCCAGCTGGTGGTGACCGACGCGGCGGGGCTGGAGATCCTCGACGGCCTCGACATCGGCGTGGCGCGGGACCGCTTCCTGCTCGTGGATTCGGCGGAGTACGCCGAGCAGCTCCCGAGCCGGCCCGAACCGGCCAAGGATCCGTCGGTCACGGCCGCGACCCGGATGCTGCTGCTGTTCACCTCCGGGACCACCGGCGCGTCGAAGGCCGCGATCTGCTCCCAGGGACGGCTCGTCGGGCTGGCGTACCAGAACACCGCGAAGTACCGCATCGGCCGCGACGACGTCTGCTACTGCTGCATGCCGCTGTTCCACGGCAACGCGCTGATGGCCCTCTGGGCGCCCGCCCTGCTCGCGGGGGCGTGCGTCGTGCTCACGCCGAAGTTCACCGCGTCGGGCTTCCTGGACGACGTTCGCCATTACGGCGCAACGTACTTCACCTACGTCGGCAAGGCGCTCGGCTACCTCCTCGGCCGGCCGGAACGACCGGACGACGCCGACAACACGCTGACGCACGGCTTCGGCACCGAGGCGTCGCCGGAGGACCAGGCCGAGTTCAAGCGCCGCTTCGCTGCGACGCTGTACGAGGGCTACGGGTCCAGCGAAGGCGCCGGGATGATCAACCAGGCCCCGGACGGGCCGCCCGCGGCGCTCGGAGTGCCCGCGCACGCCGGCGTCCGCGTCGTCGACCCGGAGACCCGCGAGACCTGCCCGCCCGCGAAGCTGGACGAGCACGGCCGGGTGCTCAACGCCGAGCTCGCCATCGGCGAGATCGTCAACACCGAGGGCGCCGCGAAGTTCGAGGGCTACTACAAGAATCCGGCGGCCAACGCCGAGCGGGTGCGCCACGGCTGGTACTGGACCGGCGACCTCGGGTACGTCGATCCGGCGGGCTACTTCTACTTCGCCGGCCGCTCGGGCGACTGGATCCGGGTGGACGGCGAGAACATCTCCGCGCTGCTGACCGAGCGGATCCTGCGCCGCCACCCCGATGTCGTCGCCGCCGGCGTCTTCGCGGTGCCCGACCCGCGCTCGGGCGATCAGGTGATGGCGGCCGTCGAGATCCCCGAGCGGATGAGCTTCGAGGATCTCGGCCTGCCGGAATTCCTCGCAAGGCAAGAAGATCTGGGCTCCAAGGGCGCGCCGCGCTACATCCGCGTGTCGCACCAGCTGCCCACGACCGGCTCGAACAAGCTCCGCAAGAAGGAGATGCAGGCCGACGGCTGGCGGACCACCGACGACGTGCACTGGTGGGCAGGTCGCGGCGAGCCGTCGTACGAGCTGATGACCGCGGCGGACAAGGAATCCCTCCGCGACCGGTTCGCCGCGAACGGCCGGCTGCGCTTCCTGCCCTGACCGCAAGGAGAAACGACAGCGGGACCGCACCTGGAGGGATGTTCCTGCAGGTCCGGGGCCGTGAGTCCTTTGAGTCGCTATAGCAGCCAAAAAGACTCACGGCCCGCTACCCGCGGAAACACCCCGCGAGAGTCCGGGTCCCGCTGATCAGAACCGTGCTTCTCGAGCCCAGGAACGAGGACTCCCGATGGATTTGCGCGAGACACCCGAGCAGCGCCGGCTCCGGCAGGAGCTGCGCGGCTACTTCGCCGGGCTGCTGCCCGCGGACGAACGCAGACGGGTGGGGGAGGAGGGCGTCGGCGGGGACAGGTTCCGGGAGGTCGTCAGGATGCTCGGCCGCGACGGCTGGCTGGGCATCGGGTGGCCGCGCGAGTACGGCGGCCAGGGCCGGTCGGTCGAGGAGCAGTACGTCTTCTTCGACGAGGTGCAGCGGGCCGGGCTGCCGTTCCCGTTCGTCACCGTGAACACCGTCGGCCCCACGCTGATGGAGTACGGCACGGAGGAGCAGAAGAAGACGTACCTGCCCGGAATCCTCAGCGGCGACGTCGTCTTCGCCATTGGCTACACCGAACCCGACGCGGGCACCGACCTCGCCTCGCTGAAGACCCGGGCGGTGCGCGACGGAGGGGGCACCTCCCGCTCGAGCGAAGCCGAGAGTGGGGGAGAGTACGTGGTCAACGGGCAGAAGATCTTCACCTCGGGCGCGAACACCGCGGACTACGTGTGGCTCGCGGCCCGCACCGACGCGAAAGCGCCCAAGCACAAGGGCATCTCGATCCTGATCGTGCCCACCAGCGCCCCGGGCTTCTCCTGGAGCCCGATCCAGGCAGTCGGCGGCATGGTGGTCACCGCGACCTACTACAGCGACATCCGCGTCCCGGCCGGCGACGTCGTCGGCGCGGTCGACGGCGGATGGCGGCTGATCACCGCCCAGCTCAACCACGAGCGCATCGGCCTGGCCGCGCTCGGCGGGCGGATGATCCAGCTCTGGGAGCAGGTGCTGGCCTGGGCGAAGCGCACCGGGGTCGCCGAAAAGCCATGGGTGCGGCGGGAAATGGCCCGGACGTACGCGAAGCTCGAAGCGATGCGCCTGATGAACTGGAAGATGACCACGGCCGTCGCGGAAGGCGCGCTGACCGGCGCGACCGCCGGTGCCGCGAAGGCGTACGGCACCGAGACTCACATCGACGTCCAGCGCACGCTGACCCAGGTGCTCGGCGCGGCCGGCCGGATCCGCCCGGATTCGCCGGCGGCGGTGCTCGGCGGGCAGATCGAGCAACTTTCCAGGCAGGGCATCGTCAACACCTTCGGTGGCGGCGTGAACGAGGTGCTGCGCGACATGGTCGCCACCCAGGGCCTCGGCCTGCCCCGGGCGAAGAGGGGCGCATGAGCGACGAGCAGATGACCCCGGGGGCGGCGTACGAGCAGCGCCTCCAGTCCTACGCGGGGCGCGTCCTCGTGCCGGGCAGGCCGGGCCAGGACCCGGTCAACGTGCCGATGATCCGCCACTGGGTCGAGGCGATGGGCGACGCCAACCCGGTCTACCTCTCGGCCGAGGCCGCGCGGGCCACGGGCCGCGACGGCGTCGTCGCCCCGGCCTCGATGGTGCAGGCGTGGACCATGCGGGGCTACGCCGCCACCACGGCGCCGGAGGCGAGCGATCCGACGCCCTTCGACGAACTCGTCGCCCTGCTCGCGGAGGGCGGCTACACCTCGGTGGTGGCCACCGACTCCGGGTTCGAGTTCCACCGCGAGCTCGTGCCCGGCGACGAGATCAGCACCGAGGAGGTCGTGGAGTCGGTCTCCCCGGAGAAGCGCACCGGGCTCGGCGCGGGGCGGTTCGTCACCACGGTGCGCACCTACCGCGACGCGAGCGGAACCGCGGTGGCGACCCAGAAGTGGCGCACCCTGCGGTTCCGGCCCGCGGCGAAGAAGGCGCTGCGGCCCCGGCCCGCCGTGAACCAGGACAACGAGTTCTGGTTCGCCGCGGCGAAGGAGAAGCGGCTGGTCGTCCAGCGGTGCCGGTCCTGCGAGACCCTGCGCCACCCGCCCGGCCCGTGCTGCCCGCACTGCCAGTCCTTCGACTGGGACACCGTGACGGCATCCGGGCGCGGCACCGTCTACAGCTACGTGGTCGCGCACCACCCGCCGCACCCGGCGTTCGAGTACCCGCTGCTGATCGCGGTCGTCGAACTGGCGGAGGGCACCCGGCTGATCACCAACCTGGTGGGCGTGGCGCCGGACGACGTCGCCATCGGCATGCCGGTCCGGCTCGACTGGCTCGAAGCGGACCCGCAGCTGACGCTGCCCGTGTTCCGCCCCGCGACCGACCGGCCCTGACCGGCAGGAGAAGGAGACCCCGAATGGACTTCCACCTCAGCGACGAGCTGGTCGCGGTCCAGGACCTGTCCCGCAGCATCTTCGCCGACCGGGCCGCCACCGACCGGATCCGGGAGGTGGAGGCGTCGGAGACGCGCGTCGACGAACGCCTCTGGGCGGACCTGGCCGGGGCCGGGCTGGTGGGCATCGCGCTGCCCGAGGAGCACGGCGGAGCGGGCCTCGGCCTCGCCGGCCTGTGCGTGCTGCTGGAGGAGCAGGGCCGGTTCGTCGCGCCAGTTCCACTGTGGACGGCGGGCGTGGCGGCGCTGGCGGTCGCCACCCACGGCGACGAGGAGCAGCGCGGCCGGATCCTGCCGGCGGCGGCCGACGGAAGCCTGCGGCTGGCCCTGGCGCTGGAGGAGTTCGCCCCCGCCGAGCCCGGCGCGCCGGCGTGCACCGCGACCGGCGACGGAAATGCCTGGCGGCTAACGGGAACCAAGGCGGTCGTGCCGTCTCCGCAGGGCGCCGACGCGGTGGTCGTGTCCGCGACCACGGACCACGGACCGGGGCTGTTCCTGGTGCGTGCGGACGCCGACGGTGTGCGGTGGGAACGGGCCGAGACCACGACCCGAGACCTCAGCGGGCACCTCCACCTCGACCGCGCCGTCGGGCACGCGGTCGGCGATCCGGGCGGCGACGCGCTCCGCCGGACCCTGCGCCGCGCCACCGCCGCCCTCGCGGCGATCCAGGCAGGGGTCGCGCAAGGAGCCCTGGCGCTGGCCGCCGGCTACCTCGGCGAGCGGCACCAGTTCGGCCGCCCCCTGGCCACCTTCCAGGCGGTCCAGCACCAGCTGGCCGACTGCTACATCGACATCGAGGCCATGCGGGTGACGCTGTGGCAGGCGATCACCTCGCTCGCCGACGAGGCGCCCGGCGCCGGCGCCGCCGTGCTGGTGGCCAAGTGGTGGGCGGACCAGGCCGGGCTGGACGTCGTGCACCGCACCCAGCACGTGCACGGCGGCATCGGCGTCGACGTCGATTACCCGGCCCACCGGTTCTTCCTGTGGGGCAAGCAGATCTCCGGCACGTTCGGCGGAGCCGAGGCGGCCCTCGCCGACCTGGGCGAGCACCTGGCCGTCGAGGAGGTGGCCTCGTGACGATCCCGCCGATGCGGACCTTCGACGCGGTGCGCGTCGGGGAAGTCCTCCCGGAGCTGGAGATCCCGCTGACCCGCACCCTCGTGGTGGCCACTGCCATCGCGAGCCGGGACTTCCAGGACGTGCACCACGATCCGGGGCTGGCGGCCGAGCGCGGCTCGCAGGACGTGTTCATGAACATCCTCACGACCAACGGCCTCGTGGACCGGTTCGTCACCTCGTGGGCCGGCCCGGCCGCGGTGGTCAAGGCCATCCGGATCCGGCTCGGGGCGCCCAACTACCCGGGCGACACGATGGTCCTCAGCGGCGCGGTGACCGGCAAGGACGAGCCGCACCGGCGCGTCCAGGTCTCGGTCCGGGGCGAGAACGGCCTCGGCGCGCACGTCACCGGCACGGTCGACGTCCAGCTTCCCGGCGCCCGGAAGGAATCCGCATGAGCGGCACCGCCTTGTCCCGTTCGGCCGCGATCGTCGGCATCGGCGCGACGGAGTTCTCCAAGAAGTCCGGCCGCAGCGAACTGCAGCTGGCCACCGAGGCGGTGCTCGCCGCCGTGGCCGATGCCGGGCTGACGCCCGCCGACGTCGACGGCATGGTGACCTACACCGCGGAGTCGAGCGCCGACATCCACGTCGCCCGCAACGCGGGGATCGGCGATCTCACCTTCTTCTCCCGCGTCGGTTACGGCGGCGGGGCGGCGTGCGGCACGGTCGCGCACGCCGCGGCCGCCATCGCCACCGGGCTGGCGTCGGTCGTGGTCTGCTGGCGGGCCTTCAACGAGCGGTCGGGGGAGCGCTACGGGCTGGGCCAGGCCGACCGCGCGATGGACACCAGCGCCGACCGGGCCGCGTACTCGTGGATGACGCCGTACGGCCTGAACACCCCCGCCCAGTGGGTGGCCATGTTCGCCCGCCGCTACCTGCACGAATACGGCGCCACCTCGGAGGATTTCGGGCGGGTCGCCGTGCTGGACCGCAAGCACGCCGCCACCAACCCCAACGCCTGGTTCTACGGGCGCCCGATCACCCTGGCCGATCACCAGGCGTCGCGGTGGATCGCCGAGCCGCTGCACCTGCTGGACTGCTGCCAGGAAACGGACGGCGGCCAGGCGCTGGTGCTGGTCTCCGCGGAGCGCGCCCGGGACCTGCCGCACGCCCCGGTCCACGTGCTCGCCGCGGCGCAGGGTTCCGGCGCGGACCAGCACATGATGACGAGCTACTACCGGCCGTCGATCTCGGGCATCCCGGAGCTGGGGCTGGTCGGCGACCAGCTGTGGTCGCAGAGCGGGCTGCGCCCCGACGACGTGCAGGCGGCGATCCTCTACGACCACTTCACCCCGCTGGTGCTCCCGCAGCTGGAGGAGCTCGGCTTCTGCGCCAGGGGCGAGGCGAAGGACTTCATCCGGGACGGTCACCTCGAACTGGACGGCAGGCTGCCCACCAACACCCACGGCGGCCAGCTCGGCGAGGCGTACCTGCACGGGATGAACGGCATCGCCGAGGCCGTCCGGCTGGTCCGGGGCACCTCGGTCAACCAACCGGCGGGAGTGCGGAACGTGGTGGTCACGGCGGGAACCGGGGTGCCGACCAGCGGCCTGGTCGTGGGAGCGGCGCGATGACGGCGGAAACGGCCCGCCCGGCGGGCGAATGGCGCGGCGTCGAGCTCGGCAGCCGCGTGGTCGACTACACCGAGCGGGACGCGATCCTCTACGCGCTGGCGGTCGGCGCCGCCGCAGCGGACCTGGACCTGGTCTTCGAGGAGCGGCTGCGCGTCCTGCCGACCTTCGCGCTGACGCTCGCGCAGTGGGCTCCCGACGCACTGGGCACCCGGGGCGCTTTCGACACCCGCACCGCCGTGCACGGCTCCCAGCGGCTCGAAGTGCTCGCCCCGCTGCCCCGCTCGGGTTCCCTGGCGATGACCGCTTCGGTGGCGCAGGTGTGGGACAAGGGCTCGGCGGCGATCTTCGAGGTGGCGGTGGAGAGCGACTACTTCGTCGCCACCTGGGCGCTGTTCGCCCCCGGCTGCGGCGGGTTCGGCGGCGAGCGCGGCCCGTCGAGCCCGAAGCGGCCGGAAGCCGCGGCCGGCCACCGGCTCGACGTCGCCACCGCGCCGAACCAGGCTGCGCTGTACCGGTTGCTGGGGGATCGCCACCACATGCACATCGATCCCGAAGCCGCCGAGGCGGCCGGGCAACCGCGGCCGTTCCTGCACGGCCTGTGCACCCTGGCGGGCACGACCCTGTCCGTGGCGCGGCGCTACGGCGTCCATCCGGCCGATCTGCGCCGGTTGGAGGGTCGCTTCGCCGCTCCCGTCTTCCCCGGCGACCGGCTCGCGGTCGAGTGCTGGGGAGCCGACGCGAGCGCGGTCGTCTTCGGCGCCGCGGTCGCGGAGCGCGCCGTGCTGACCGGTGGGACGGTCTCGTTCGGCTAGCGCCGGCGCCTGCCGACCGGGGGCGTCCGGTCGGCAGGCGCTTCGGAGGCGGCCGGCGGTCAGCCGACGATGGCCGTCACGCGGATCTCGACGCGCATCCCCGGCGCGCCGAGGGCCGGAACGCCGAGCTCGGTCCAGATGGGCGCGCGGTCGCCCATGCGCTCGCGGAACTGCGCCACCATGACGCGGTTGTGGACCTCTCCGATGAACTCGGCGGATTCGGGGACGTGGTAGGAGTTCACGGCGATGACGTCGCGCCACGTGGCGCCGGCCGTGGCGAGGGTTCGCTCGACGTTCTCGAAGGCCTGCACTATCTCGTCTTCGAGGGACTCGGGGAAGTTCCAGTCGTCGTCCCATCCTCCCTGGCCCGAGGTCTCGACGCGGTCGCCGATGCGAACTGCCTGGTTGTAGTGCATGTCGGTCAGCTGCCTCGCGCCGTACCCGGGCGTGGCGAAGAACTCCGGTTCGTTCATGATGGCCCCTTCGAGATCACTTCACGTGTGAAGTGAACGTAGCACGGTTTCACTTCATGCGTGAAGTCATGGCGGCTGGGTAGGGTTCCGCCATGGCCACCACCGCAACCCCAGGCGGGCACGCCCCGGACGAGACGCCGTGGCTGAACCCGGACGAGAAGGAGGCCTGGACCGGGCTGGTCTCGCTGATCCTGCTGCTGCCGGGACGGCTGGAGTCGCCGCTGCAGCAGGAGGCCGGCCTGACCCTCTTCGAGTACCTGGCCCTCAGCCACATCTCGGAGGCCCCGGAGCGCCGTCTGCGGATGAGCGAGCTGGCCTACCTGGCCAACGGGTCCCTCTCGCGCCTGTCCAACGTCGTCAAGCGGTTCGAGCAGCGGGGCTGGGTGGAGCGTTCGCCCGATCCCGACGACGGCCGGTACACCGTCGCCGCTCTCACCGACGCCGGCTACGAGGTGGTCGCCGCCGCTGCGCCCACGCACGTGCGCGCGGTGCGGCGGCTCGTCCTGGACCCGCTCACCGCCACCGACCAGCAGGCGCTGGCCAGGATCGCGGCCAAACTGCGGGTACGACCGGCCGACCTGGCCTGAAGGTTTCCCGCAATCGCGGGTTCGGTCCTGCGATTGCGGGACAGCCGAGCGGAAGGTTCCTCGGGTGAGTCAGTGGACGCCGCCGTCGAGGCGGAGGACTGCTCCGGTGCAGAAGGAAGACGCGGCACTGGCGAAGTAGAGAGCTGCTCCCACGACCTCGTCGGGCTCGCCGCCGCGGCCCAGCGCGATCGAGGTCCTGGCCCGTTCGGCGAAGGCGTCGAGGTCCCAGGCGTGGGAGATGTCGGTGAGGAACGGCCCGGCTTGGATGGCGTTCACCCGGACCTTGGGGCCGAAGGCGCGGGCGAAGCCTTCGGTGAGGGTGTTCAGGCCGGCTTTCGCCGCGGCGTAGGGGAGTTCGATCGGTGCCGGCCGGATCGCGGCTATCGACGAGATGTTGATGATCGCGCCGCCGTCGCCATCGGCCATCCGGGTGCCGATCAGTGCGGTGAGCCGGAACGGGCCCTTGAGGTTGACGGCGAGCACCTTGTCCCACAGGGCTTCGCCGACCTGGTCGAGACTGGGGTAGAGCGGCGAGAGGCCGGCGTTGTTGACCAGCACGTCGACCCGGCCGAACTCGGCGTAGGCGCGTTCGACCAGGGCATCGCACTGGTCCCAGTGGCTGACGTTGCAGGCCACGGGGAGCGCGCGGACGCCGTGTTCCTCCTCGATCTCACGTGCCGTGCTCTCGCAGGCTTCCAGCTTGCGGCTGGCGATGATCACGTCCGCCCCCTTGGCCGCGAAGGCGTGGGCCATCGCGCGGCCCATGCCTCGGCTGCCGCCGGTGACGAGGGCGATCTTGCCGGTCAGGTCGAAGGTCGTGTCGGTCATGGGATCGCGCTCCAACCGGGGTTCATATCGGCGATCGGGCTCGGGTGAGCAGGCCGCAGCACGACGTTCTGCGTGCCGCCGGCCAGTTCGGTGACTTCGGTGAAGTCGCCCGGCGGCAGGTCCTGGTCGTCCATCCACCGTGCGAGCGCGGTGAAATCGACCAGTTCCGGATCCACTGTGGATGGTCGGGGTGCGCTCACGCCGGGAGCCGCCCGTGTCGCTTGAGCACGTCGGCGTACTTCTGGCGGGCTTGGTCGCGCAACTTCGGCTCGTGGCGGGTGGGGAACAGGTCGTCGGACGGCTCGTAGTCGTGCAGCACCTGCCGGGCCAGGGTGGCCTTGTGGACCTCGGTCGGGCCGTCGGCGAGCCCCATGTGGAAGGACTGGGTGACGTACCCGGCGAACGGCATCTCGTTGGAGACGCCGAGCGAACCGTGGACCTGCAGCGCGCGGGAGGCCACATCGCGCAGGACGCGCGGCATCATCGCCTTGACCGCGGAGATGTCGGCGCGCACCTTGCGGTAGTCCTGGTACTTGTCGATGCGCCACGCGGTGCGCAGCACCAGGAGCCGGTAGGTCTCCAGGTCCAGCCAGGAATCCGCGATCATCTCCTGCACCATCTGCTTGCGCGCGAGCTGCTCGCCCTGGGTGGTGCGGGAGAGCGCTCGCTCGGCCATCATGTCGAGGCTCCGCCTGATCAGCCCGACGGTGCGCATGGCGTGGTGGATGCGCCCACCGCCGAGGCGGGTCTGCGCCACCATGAACGCCTCGCCGCGCGGGCCGAGCAGCGCGTCGGCCGGAACGCGGACGTTGCGGTAGCGGATGTAGGCGTGCGAGCCCGCTCCTTCGGGGTCACCGCCGAGCCCGACGTTGCGGATGATCTCCACGCCCGGTGCGTCGGCCGGGACGATCAGCATCGACTGCTGCCGGTAGGGCGGGTTGTCCGGGTCGGTGACCGCCATGACGATGAGGAACGCCGCGTAGCGTGCGTTGGAGGAGAACCACTTCTCCCCGTTCAGCACCCATTCTCCCCCACTCTCGGCTTCGCTCGAGCGGGAAGTGCCCCCTCCATCGCGAACCGCGCTGGTGGTGAACACCTTCGGGTCGGCGCCACCTTGCGGCTCGGTCATCGAGAACGCCGAGACGATCTCGTTGGCGAGCAGCGGCTGCAGCCAGCGCTCCTTCTGCGCCGGCGTGCCGAAGTGGGCGAGGATCTCGCTGTTGCCGCTGTCGGGGGCTTGGGCGCCGAAGACGATCGGGGCGCAGCGCGCCCGGCCGAGGATTTCGTTCATCAGGGCGAGCTTGACCTGCCCGTACCCGGGTCCGCCCAGGTCCGGGCCGAGGTGGCAGGCCCACAGGCCGCGTTCGCGGACCGTTTCCTGCAACGGCGGGATCAGCTCCGCGCGGACCGGGTCGTCGAGGTCGTAGGGGTGGTCGATGATGTGGTCGAGCGGTTCGATCTCCTCGCGGACGAACTCCTCGATCCAGTCGAGTTCCCGCTGGAACTCGGGGTCGGTCTCGAATTCCCAGGCCACGGCGGTCTCCTCCGGTGCGGGCTTCGGTGACGGGCGCCAACGTAATGCGACTGCCTTAGAAGCACAAGCACTTGATTTTCCGTTGCGGGCGGGGCAGATTCGATGCGTCTCACGGAATGTTCGAGCCGGCGAGGGTGGGGACGTGGAAACGATGAGGAACCACGAGGACATCCGTGCCGAGCTGACCGCTCCGGGCGCGCCTTTCGAGACCGTCGAGGTCGACATCCGCGGTGTGCGAGTGCGTGCCTGGCGGAACGCGCCTGCCAGCTTGCGGGCCATGGTCGAGAGCTCGCGGGCCTTCGCCGAGCGGGATTTCCTCGTCCACGGCGACGAGCGGGTCACCTACCGCGAGCACTTCCAGCAGGTGGCCGGGTTGGCGGGGCGGCTCGTCGACGAGCACGGCATCCGGAAGGGCGACCGGGTCGCCATCGCCATGCGCAACTTCCCCGAATGGCCGGTCGCCTTCTTCGCCGCCGCGTGCGCCGGTGCTGTCGTGGTGCCGTTGAACGCTTGGTGGTCGGCGAGCGAGCTGGAGTTCGGCCTGCGCGACTCCGGGGCGAAGGTGCTGATCGCGGACCAGGAGCGGATGGACCGGCTGCGGGACGTGCTACCGGGCCTCGGGATCGCCGCGATCGTGGCGCGGCCGACCGGGCCGCTGCCCGCAGGCAGCCGGGACATCCGCGATGTGCCCGCCGCCGCGGAGCTTCCCGATGTCGACCTCGGCCCCGAGGACGACGCCACGATCTTCTACACGTCCGGGACCACCGGCACTCCCAAAGGCGCGTTCGGCACGCACCGCAACATCTGCGGCAACGTGACCAGCGTGGGATACGCGGCGGCCCGGGCGCTGCTCCGGCAGGGCGGGTCGCTCGCCGATCTGGCCGCGGCGCAGGCGGTGCCGGCGACGGCCCTGGTGGCGGTTCCGTTCTTCCACGGCACCGGCTGCCACTCGGTGCTGCTCGGTGCCTTTCACCGAGGTGCCACTTTGGTCCTCATGCACAAGTGGGACGCCGGCACCGCGCTCGAACTCATCGAGCGCGAGCGCGTCACGCAATTCACCGGCGTGCCGGCGATGCTCGCGCAACTTTGTGCGCACCCCGAGTTCGCGCGGCGCGACCTGACCAGCCTGACCGCGGTCGGAACCGGAGGAGCGGCTGCGCCACCGGCGCTCGTGCAGCGCTCCGCCGCGCTCCTGCCCGGCGCGGCGCCGGCCAACGGCTACGGCCTCACCGAGACGTCCTCGATGACCACGGCCAACCGCGGACTCGATTACCTGACCAAGCCGGACAGCGTCGGGCTCGCGGTCGCGATCTGCGACGTCGAGGTGGTGGACCCGGTCACCGAGCAGCGGTTGCCCACCGGCGAGATCGGCGAGCTGCGGATCAAGGGCGCGAACGTGGTCAAGGGCTACTGGAACCGGCCGGACGCCACGGCCGACGCGATCACCGACGGCTGGCTGCGCTCCGGCGACCTCGCCCGGATCGACGAAGAGGGGTTCGTCCACATCGTCGACCGGGCCAAGGACATGCTGATCCGCGGCGGGGAGAACGTCTACTGCGCCGAGGTCGAGGCCGCGATCCACGAGCACCCCGCAGTGGCCGACTGCGCCGTGATCGGCATCCCGCACGACATCCTGGGCGAAGAGGTGGGGGTGCTGGTCCAGGTCCTCGCCGGGACCACCCTGACCGCCGAGGCATTGCGCGCGTTCCTGGACGGGCGGACAGCGCGGTTCAAGATCCCCGCGCACGTCTGGGTGCAGGAGGACGAGCTGCCCCGCAACGCCTCCGGGAAGATCCTCAAGCGGCAGATCCGCACCGAGCTGATCCGCGCGGTCGCGGCCGGCGAATCGCGGCACGGATAGGTTCTCGCCATGACCCACACCTCGACGCGCGATGCCGAACCCGCGACGGACGCGCGTTCGGCGCTGATCCGAGCGGCCACCCGGCTCTTCGCCGAACGCGGGATCTACGCGGTGTCGCTGCGGGAGATCACCCGCGCCGCCGGGCAGCGCAACACCACCGCGCTGCAGTACCACTTCACCAACCGGGAAGGCCTGCTCCGGGAGGTGCTGATCGAGCACGGGCGGGATGTCGGGGCACGCCGCGACACGCTGCTCGACCAGTACGAGCTGACCGGCCGCGACGACCTGCGCGCGCTGGCGTCCGCACTGGTCCTGCCCCTGATCGCGAAGCTGTCGGATCCCACGGGCGGCCGCGAGTACCTGCAGATCACCGCGGAACTGCTCGGCCGGACCAACCGGATGGTCGAGCCTGGGGAACCTGCCGCGATCGTGCTCGACGACCCCGGGGGCAGCCTGGCCCGCTGGCTCGAACTGGTGGCACCGATGCTGCCGCCCGAGGCGGTCGGCCCGCCGCTGCACCGCCGGTTCGCGGCCATCCACTTCGCGCACCTCGAACTGAGCCGCCGCGCCAAGGACGACCCGCGCAGCGAACAAACCCTGTTCACCCACTACCTCACCGACCTGGTGGCCGCGGTGCTCGCCGCACCGGTCTCCGACGAGACGAAGCGGGTGCTCGCCACGCGGCAGCGATCCTGACGCCCGCCCGACCGGAAGGACATCGATGCCCCGACTGACCAGATTGAGCCGTTCCGTCGCCGGCAGCGTCGCCCTCGTGACCGGGGCGGCGAGCGGGATGGGGCGGGCGACGGCCCACCTGCTCGCCGACGAGGGCGCCGCCGTCGGCATCGTCGACCGCGACGCCGACGGGCTCGCGGCGGTTGCTGACGAGATCCGCGGCGCAGGTGCCGGGGTGCACGCCGTGGTCGCGGACGTCGCAGATCCCAGCGCGCCTGCGGCCGCGGTGTCGGAGGTCCGCGAGGCGCTCGGCCCGATCGACGCCCTGGTCAACAACGCCGGAGTCAGCATCCACGCCGGCTTGGCGGATGAGGGTTTCGACGATGCGTGGGCGACCACGCTCGCGATCAACCTGACCGCATATCCCGGGTTCGTCCGGGCGGCCCTTCCGGACCTGCGCCGCAACCGCGCGGGCCGGGTCGTGAACGTCGCCTCCACCGAGGGGCTCGGCGCGACGGCCGGGATCACGGCCTACACCGCTTCCAAGCACGGCGTGATCGGCCTGACGCGCTCGCTCGCCGTGGAGCTGGGGCCCAGCGGAGTCACGGTGAACTGCGTCTGCCCCGGCCCGATCAACACCGGCATGACCGCGCGAATCCAGGACGAGGACAAGGCCGTCTTCGCGCGGCGGCGCACAGCGCTGCGGCGGTACGGAGAGCCGGAGGAGGTCGCCCACGTCACGGTATCCCTGCTACTGCCCGCGGCCTCGTTCGTCACCGGCGCGGTGCTCGCGGTCGACGGCGGCCTGACCGTCCGCAACGCCTGATTCAGGCGGATCGCGGAGGATCTTCCACCTGGACCGGCGACTCCTCGCGCCCAGTTCGCAGTTTCAATTGAAACTGCGAACCGGGCGCTCGAAGAGTGGCGACCGCGTCCTCGCTGGGAGCCGAGTCGCGTGCCGCCGCACCGCTTTCCGCAACGCCCGCTTGCAAAGGGTCGTTTCAGAGACGCGTGAGCCCGGCCGGGGACGGCGACTGCCCGCCCGATACGTTCGCTCCATGGAACTCGTACCGCTCGCCTCGTTGCTCGGCGTCGTGGTGGTGGAGTTGGGCATGGTGCTGACCCCCGGGCCCAACATGGTCTACCTGGCATCGCGGGCCATCTCGCAGGGGCGGCGTGCCGGACTCGTGTCGCTCGCCGGGGTCGCCCTCGGATTCGTCGTCTACCTCGTCGCGGCGGCCGCCGGTCTGTCCGCCCTCTTCGTGGCCGTACCTGAGGCCTACCACGTGGTGAAACTCCTGGGCGCGGCGTACCTCGCGTGGATGGCCTGGCAGATCCTGCGCCCCGGTGGCGGGTCGCCGTTCGAACCGCGCGAACTGGTCCCGCACTCGGCGGCCCGCCTGTTCGGCATGGGGCTGCTGACGAACCTCTTGAATCCCAAGATCGCGCTCCTGTACGCCGCGCTGATCCCTCAGTTCGTCGATCCCGCGCTGGGTGCGACGTGGTGGCAGTTCCTCCAACTCGGAACCGCGCAGATCGTGGTCGGCGTGACCATCAATGGCCTCATCGTTCTCGCCGCCGCTGCGCTCGCCGGGTATCTGGCCCGCCACCCCCGCGTGCTCCGGGCACAGCGTTTCGCATCCGGCACCCTGCTGGGCTTCTTCGCCGTCAAGATGGCCACCAGCCGGCCCAACTGAACCCGCCCTGTCATGCCGGCAGGCCGGAATCTGGGCACCTTCGGATGAGCGTGCCCGAAGCTTCCGAAAGAGGCGGTGCCCACTGTGCGGTGGGCACCGCCTCTGGTTCTCAGAGCGCGTACTTCTGGGTCCTCCGCAGGCATTCGGCTGCCTCGGTGACCACCCGGTCGATCAGCTCCTCGCAGGTCGGCAGGTCGTCCAGGACGCCGACCACCTGACCGGCGGCGAGCACGCCGGCGTTCGTGTCGCCTTCGACGAGGCCGGACTTGAGCATCATCGGGGTGTTGGCCGCGAGCACCATCTGGGACCAGGACCGGCCGCTGCCGTGCTTCATCGACCGGCCGTCGGCGGCGAGGCCGCGCCAGGTCATCCCGCTCAGCTTCTTGAACTTCAGGGTCCGCTGGATGGTCGGCCCCAGCCGCTTCAGGATGCTCGTCTCCTGCAGTTCCGCCACGAACCGGGTGCGCAGCATGCGGTGCGGCATGCCGTCGACCTTGTCGGTGACGACCGTCCCGTTGACGTCGTGGGAGAGGTACAGCCGCTTCACGGCATCGGGAACGGCGCTGTCCTTGGTGAGCAGGAAGCGGGTGCCCATGCCGATTCCCGCCGCGCCGTAGGACAAAGCCGCCGCGAGGCCGCGGCCGTCGAAGAAGCCGCCCGCCGCGACGACGGGGATGTCGACGGCGTCGAGCACGCTCGGCAGGAGCAGCGTGGTGGGCACCGAGCCGGTGTGACCGCCACCCTCGCCGCCCTGGACCATGACCGCGTCGGCGCCCCACGCCGCCACCTTCTCGGCGTGGCGGGGCGCGCCGACCGAGGGCATCACGACGATGCCGTGGTCCTTGAGCTTGGCGATCAGCTCCTTCTTCGGCGCCAGCGCGAACGATGCGACCTTCACCCCGTGCTGGATCAGCAGGTCGACCCGTTGCGGCGCGTCGCCGGCGTCGGCCCGGAGGTTGACGCCGAAGGGCCGGTCGGTGCGGCGCTTGACCGCGATGATCGCCCGCTCCAGCTCTGCCAGGCTCATCGTCGCGCTGGCCAGGATGCCCAGGCCGCCGGCGTTCGCCGTGCCGCCGACCAGGCTCGGCCCGGCCACCCAGCCCATGCCGGTCTGCACGACCGGATGCCGGATGCCGACCAGGTCGTTGAGCGGGGTGCGCAGGAGCTGCTCGGTGCTCATCGGGCGGCCTCCGGCTTGACCTCGCGGTCGCGCAGGTTCTTCGGGTCGATCACCTCGCGGATGAGGGTCAGCTCCGCGTCGGTGGGCGTGCGGGTCTCCGGAACGTCGTCGTCGGCGTGGATCTCGCACCCGCTGACCGCCCGCACGTCGTCGACGGTCACGCCCGGGTGCACCGAGCGCAGCCGCAACGTGCGGTCGGGGCCGCCCAGGTCGAGGACCGCGAGGTTCGAGACGATGCGGTGGATGTCGTTGTACCGGGCGGCGGCAGGTCCGGCCTGCTCGGCGAGCTTCGGCCCGATGCCGGAGACGATGTCCACCCGTTCCACGAAGACCCGGGGGGCGTGCTTCGGAACCCAGTACGAGGTGCGGTTGTTCGCGGTGTTGCCGGGGGCGCCGCGGGAACCGAGCAGCTGGCGCTTCGGCTGCGCGAATTCGCCGATCGCGGAGATGTTCTGGTTGCCGTGCCGGTCGATCTGGGTGGCGCCCATCATGACGTGCCGCTTGCCGTAGGCGACCACGTCGAAGACCTTCCGGAACGGGATCCAGCCCTCCACCGCATCGGATCCGGCCCCGAGCGCGGGAACCTCGGCGAGGAAGCGGGATTCGCCGTCGGAGATCACCAGATCGGGATTGCTCGTCAGCTTGGCCAGCCGCACACCCAGGGTGGGCAGCAGTCCCATCGGGCTGCCGAAGATCTCGCCGTCGTCGGCGAACGCGTCGGCGATGGCCGCCGCGCAGATCTCGGCACGCGTCACGTCGGACATCCTCACGCCTCCTGCTCTTCGTGGAACGCCTTCACGGCGGCCTGGTAGTCGTCCTCGGTGCCGCGCAGGAAGCGCCGTTCGAAGGCTTCCCAGGCCGACGGGTCGGCGGCCGCGGCGGCGTAGGCGCGCTGGAACTTCTCGTCCCGCTCGTAGTCCGGGGTGCACGTGGTGAAGTGGGCCCCGTTGGGCGTTTCGACGACGCCGTCGACCATCATCCGGCTGATCAGCAGGCGCTGGACGGGGGCTTCGCGGGTGAGCTCCGCGGTGTCGACGATGCGCTCGCAGGTCACGAACGCCTTGTCGGCCGCCATGCAGAACAGGTCGTCGAAGTAGGGATCCGGGCCGAGGTAGGTGGCGTTGCCGTGCGGGTCCGCGCGGTTCATGTGCACCAGCGCGGCGTCGAGGTGCAGCGCCGGAACGGCGACGAGTTCCTCGAAGACGCCGTCCGCGGCGGGGTACGGGCTGGCCACGGTGCGCAGGCCGGGGTTGTTCACCATGACGTCGGAGCCGAGCCCGGCGCGCATGGGCAGGAACGGCAGGCGCTGGGCGGCGGCGCGCAGCCCGGCCTGGAACATGCCCTCGTCGAGCTCGACGACCTCGGGGATCGTCCGGTTCTGCCGCGCCTGCTGGAAGTTCGGTTCGAGCGGCACGGAGTCGAGCGAGACGAACGCGTACACCAGCTTGCGGATCCGTCCCGCGCGGGCGAGGAGCCCGACGTCGGCGCCGCCCCAGGAGACCAGGGTGAGGTCGGTCAGGTTCGAGCGCAGGATCGCGCGGACCAGCGCCATCGGCTTGCGCCGCGGGCCCCAGCCGCCGATGCCGATGGTCATGCCGTCCTCGAGCCGGGCGACCACGTCGTCCGCGGTCATGCGCTTGTCGCGGGGCTTGCTCATTCGCTCCTCGCTTTCTCGGTGCCGGCGAACCGGTCCCGGTGCTCGTCCGCCACCCCGGCGAGGTTGAGCTCCATGGTGAAGCCCTGCTCGAACCGGTAGCTGCGGTTGACGTCGACGGGGTCGATGCCGTTGATGGCCTCCTTGGCCATCCGGATGACCCGGGTGTCCTTCGCGGCGATCTCGGCCGCGACGGCGAGGGCCGCCTCGTCGAGGCGGTCGCGCGGGACGACTTCGAGGACGGAGCCGTGCCCGACGAGGTCGGTGGCGGGGATGTTGCGGCCGGTGAAGTAGAGGGTGCGCAGCAGGTGCGGCGGGACGAGGCGGGCGAGGTGGGTCGCGGCGCCGAGGGCACCGCGGTCCACCTCCGGCACCCCGAAGTAGGCGTCTTCGGCGGCGACGATCGTGTCGGCGTTGCCGACCAGACCGACGCCGCCGCCGAGGCAGAACCCGTTGACGGCGGCGATGACCGGCACGGCGCACTCGTAGACCGCCTTGAACGCGGCGAAGCAGCCCCGGTTCGCGCCGATCAGGGCGTCGAACCCCGCGGTGTGCTGCATTTCCTTGATGTCGACGCCCGCGTTGAAGCCCTTGCCCTCCGCGCGCAGCACGACGACGTGGGTGTTCAGGTCCGCGCCCGCTTCGTCGAGCGCCGCGGCGAGGTCGAACCAGCCCCGAACGGGGAGCGCGTTGACAGGCGGGTAGTCGACGGTGACGACGCGGATGCCGTCGTCACGCAAGTCCGAGGTGATGCCCATGTGCCACCTTCCGGGCTACTTGACCTATCATTTGCTTGGTACCCTAACATCTGCTTGGTTCTCGACCCATGGGAGAGACGCGTGGCGGTTCAGCTGGACATGACGGGACGGGTGGTCCTGGTGACCGGGGGCACCAAGGGCATCGGCCGGGCCATCGCCGCGGCCTTCGTCGCGGCCGGCGCGCAGGTGGTGACGTGCGCGCGGTCCGAATCGGACGAGCCGGCCGCGGGCACGACGCACCTGCGGTGCGATGTGCGGGACGAGGAGTCGGTCCGGGCGATGATGGCCGACTTGCTCGCGCGGCACGGCCGGATCGACGTGGCGGTGAACAACGCGGGCGGTGCGCCGTACGCGCTGGCGGCGGACGCGTCACCGCGCTTCCACGGCAAGATCATGGACCTCAACTTCTTCGGGCCGCTGCTGGTCGCCCAGGTCGCGAACGCCGCCATGCAGGAGCAGGACGCCGGCGGCTCGATCGTGAACATCTCCTCCGTCAGCTCCCTCCGGCCCTCGCCCGGCACGGCGGCCTACGGCGCGGCGAAGGCCGGGCTGGACTCGCTCACCCGCTCGCTGGCCGTGGAGTGGGCGCCGAAGGTGCGGCTGAACTCCATCAACGTCGGCCTGTGCCGCACCGAGCTGACCGGCGGCCACTACGGCGACGACGGGAGCGTCGAGGCCATCGAGCGCACCATCCCGCTGGGACGGATGGCGCGACCGGAGGAGGTCGCCAACGTCGCGCTCTTCCTGGCCTCCGATCTCGCCTCGTACGTCAGCGGCGCCTCGGTCGAATGCCACGGCGGGGGAGAGCCGCCCGCCTTCCTCTTCGCCGCCCAGACCCTCTAGTGCGCCTCGCGACCGCACCGGTGGCTCGGATCCGGATGGCGCAGGATGCCTTCCCAGTGCTCCGGAATCGGTGACCGGGAAGGACGGTTGGTCCGGAATCCGGTGGAGGTGCCGAGAATTCCGGGGCAGTCGTCACCGGTCGGTCGGAGTGTCCGCGTCCGGCGATCCGGTCTTGGGGCGGTGCGCCCGGAGGGAACCGGGGTGGGCCTTCGCCGACGGGTCGCGCCGGGTCTTGATCACGCTCGCCACGGTCACGACCAGCAGCACCGCGATGATCACGCCGAGGCTGAGGGGCGTCGGGATCTCGGGGACGCGCTCGTCGATGTCCACGTGCAACCAGTGCAGGATCAGCTTGACGCCGATGAACGCGAGGATCAGCGACAGCCCCGCCGAGAGGTAGACCAGGCGCTCCAGCAGGCCCTTCACCAGGAAGAACAGCGCGCGCAGGCCGAGGAGGGCGAAGGCGTTGGCGGTGAAGACGATGTAGGCCTCCGCGGTGATGCCGAAGACCGCCGGGATGGAGTCGAGGGCGAACAGCAGGTCGACGCTGCCGATCGCGATCAGCACGATGAACATCGGCGTGACCACCCAGCGCCCGCCGACGCGCGCCACGAGCTTGCCGCCCACGTACTCGTCCGAGACCGGCAGCACCCGGCGGGCCGCCTTGACCACGGCGTTGTCCTCGACGTCGGGATCCTCGTCGCGGTGCCGGAACAGCTGCACCGCGGTGTAGATCAGCAGCAGCCCGAAGGCCAGGAACATGAAGGAGAACAACGACAGCAGCGCCGCGCCGACCGCGATGAAGATGCCGCGCATGATCAACGCCAGCACGATGCCGAAGGTCAGCACTTTGTGCTGGTGCTCCTCGGGGACCGCGAACGTGGTCATGATGATCACGAAGACGAACAGGTTGTCGACCGAGAGGCTCTTCTCGACGATGTAGCCGGCGAAGTACTCGGTGCCGGCCTGGCCGCCGTACTGCGTCGCGAACCAGACGCCGAAGACGACCGCCGCCAGGACGTAGGCCACCGACCACGCGCTCGCCTCGGCGAAGCCGACCCGGTGCGGGCGCGCGGCCGCCATGATCAGGTCGATCGCCAGCAGCCCGACGATCACCGCGATGGTGAGCACCCAGGTCAGCGTGGTTATCTCGAGCACGTTCCCTCCGCTTGGAATCGTCGTGCGGCGCCGGCGTGCTGGTGCTGTGCGGGCGGTCGCGGCGGACGGTGGATCCGCCACCTTCGGAGCGCGGCGCCGCCGCACGCCCGATCCCGGGCGGGCGGGATCGCAACGGCCTCGTGCCAGGTGCGTGTTGTTGATCTGTCGCCGGTCAGGGTAATCGGACTCGCCGCGCATCGCCCGCTCGACACGCGAGCCGGACTCGCGCTCGTCCGGCCGTCCACTGTGCAGCGCGGAATCCGATGCGCATGGTCTTCGATCACCGTCTCTTGTGGACCGGGAGAGCGCGGTGCCGAGAAGTCCCGTTGCGGCTCGGGCTCCCGGGCGTTCCGCCGCGCCCAGCGCGCACAGGCCCGCGGTGACCGGCTGCGGCAGCCGGAATCAGCGCTCCAGCAGGCCCATCAGCACCACCCCGAGCGCAATTCCCTGATCGGCTTCAACTTCGGCGACGGCCACCTGCACGACGAGGACCTGATCCGCGCGGTGCGGTCCCGCGTCGGGTTCGCCCCCGGCGAATGGCTCGTGGTGTTCGAGTCGCAGGCGATCCACTCGAAGGTCCAGCACTACAAGGTGATCGACGCCGCGCTCGGCGTGATCGAGCGCGGCACCTGGAAGGTTTCCGGCGCGGTGGCGGCGCAACCGTGGTTGCCGGACGGGCCGATCCTGCTGGACGTCACCTGGACCCGCGAGCCCGGCCCGGCGGTCCGCACGACCGCCTGACCGCAGCCGGGCCGATCGGTCTTCCGGCTGGAAGACTCCGGGGCGGAGGGCGAAACCGGCCCGCTCTCCGCCCGCCCAGGAAGCGCACGACACCGACCCCGGGAGGGAAACCCGATGAGCACCGCGATCGTGATCGGCAGCGGCCCCAACGGCCTCACCGCAGCCGCGGTCCTGGCCCGGGCGGGCGTTGAGGTCACCGTGCTGGAGGCGGCCGACGAGATCGGCGGCGGCACCCGCACCGCCGAGGCGATCGTGCCCGGCCTGCTGCACGACCACTGCTCGGCGACCCACACGATGGCCGTCGGCTCGCACGTCCTGCGCGATCTGGGACTCGACCGCTACGGCCTGCGCTGGCGCCTGCCGGAGATCGATTGCACGCACCCGCTCGACGACGGCACCGCCGGCATCCTGCACCGCTCGGTGGCCGAGACGGCCCGCGGGCTGGGGTCCGACGGCCGCCGCTGGCGCGCGCTGTTCGAGCGACCGGCCCGCGGCTACGACGCGCTGAGCGAGGACATCCTGCGTCCGCTCCTGCGCCTGCCGCGGCATCCGCTGCGGCTCGCCCGGTTCGGCATCCCGACGCTCCTGCCGGCCACGGCGCTGGCGCGGCTGTTCCGCACCGAGCAGGCGCGGGCCTTGTGGCTCGGCGTGTCCGCGCACGCGTTCCGTCCGCTGGACCAGCCGCTGTCCTCGGCGATCGGGCTCGGCATCCTGACCGCCGGCCACCGCAACGGCTGGGCGGTCGCCGAGGGAGGTTCGCGCGCCATCTCGGACGCGCTGGCCGCGCTGCTGCGCGACCACGGCGGGAAGATCGAGACCGGGGTCGTGGTCCGCTCGGTGGCGCAGCTCCCGCCGTCGGACGTCGTGGTGTGGGACGTCGCGCCGACCGCGGTGGCCGACGCGCTGGGCGACCGGCTGCCCGCGCGGATCTCCCGCGCCTACCGCCGGTTCCGGTACGGGCCCGCCGCTTTCAAGGTCGACTTCGCGGTCGCGGGCGGCGTGCCCTGGACCGCCGAGCAGGCCCGGCGGGCCGGTTCGGTGCACGTCTGCGGCACCGCGGCCGAGGTGTCCGCGGCCGAACGGGCGGTGCACGCCGGGCGGCTGCCCGACCGGCCGTTCGTGCTGGTCGGCCAGCAGTACCTCGCCGACCCGACGCGCTCGGTGGGCGATGTGCATCCACTGTGGACCTATGCGCACGTCCCGCACGGATATACCGGCGACGCGACCGAAGCGATCATCGGGCAGATCGAGCGGTTCGCCCCCGGGTTCCGCAACCGGATCGTCGGCACCGCGGTCCGCACCCCGGCCGGAATCGCCCGGGACAACGCCAATTTCGTCGGCGGTAACATCCTGACGGGCGCGAAGGATCTCCGGCAGCTGACCTTCGGTCCCCGAACCACCCTGCAGCCCTACGACGTCGGGCTACCGGGCCACTTCCAGTGCTCGGCGGCGACCCCGCCGGGTCCGGGCGCCCACGGCATGTGCGGCGCGCACGCGGCCGCCCGCGCGCTGCGCCACCTCCGCCGCTGACCCTCCGCCGTCGTCCTCCCGCAATTTCCATTGAAATTGGACCTTCGATTTCAATGGAAATTGCGGGAGGACCGTGGCCGAGCACGTCTGACCAACCCGGTCGAGTGCGGCGATGACCGCGGCCAGCAGGTACGACGAGGCGACGGCAGGCGCGAAAAGGCTTGCGGCGACGGCCCTTCACTTGCGGCGACGGCCCGTCAGAAGTGGCGGGTGAGCCATTCCAGGAGGATCTCGTTGGTGCCCTCCGGATCCTCCTGCTGCGTCCAGTGGCCGGTGTCGAGCATGCGGCGTTCGAGGGTCTCGACGTATTGGAGCAGGTCGTCGCTCAGGTCCGGGTGGCAGATCGCGTCCCGGCGAGCGGCGATCATCAGCGCCGGCACGGTCAGCTTCGCGATGGCGCCGTCCGGGAACACCCCGGACTGCACGCGCCAGTTCCCCGGGATGCTGCGGTACCAGCCGAGCGGGCCGCCGAACCCCGTGCGCGCGAAGGCTTCGGCGTAGTGGTCGAGCTCCTCGTCGCCGACCAGCACCTCGCCGGGCCAGGTGGCCTCGTCGTCGGCGAGCAGGTGGCTGTAGCTCATCGACTCCGCATCGTGCCGGCCGGTGCGCGAGAGAGTGGTGCCGGCGCCAGTGTCGCGGCGGAAGAAGAACCGGAGGGTCCGCGCCGGGTCGCGCTCCATGAGCGCCTGCAGCTCCGGGGTCTGGAAGTGCGCGACGTAGTTGCGCGGTCCATAGGCCTCCAGGTACTTCTCCAGCGGGTTCTCCCTGGAGTACCCGAACGGCGTGTTGAGCGTGATGACGCCGGCCACGCGCCCGGGATGCAGGTGCGGCATCCACCACGAGATCATGCCGCCGAAGTCGTGGCCGACCACCACCGCGCGGTCGTAGCCGGCGTCCGCGATCAGCCCGGCGACGTCGGTCGTCGTCTCCGCGATGCTGTACGCCGTCGGGTCGGCCGGGCCGGTCGAGCGGCCGTAGCCGCGCAGATCGGGCGCGAGCACGTGGAATCCGGCGTCCGCCAGCGGCCGGAGCTGGTGCCGCCAGGAGGCGGCCAGCTCCGGGAAGCCGTGGCAGAGCACGACGCAGACGTCCCGGGCGACGCGCTCCGGCTTCGCCTCGTAGACGGCGAGGCGGACGCCGTTCGTGTCGACGAACCGCGGTGCCGGCAGCAGGCCGGGCCTGTTCTCCGCCGCCCCGGTCATCGGTCCGCGCTCCGGCGCTGCAGGGTGCGGGGCACGGCGAGCGAGGCGACCGCGCCGATCGCTGCGGCGGCGGCTGCGACCAGGAACGCGCCCCGGAAGCCGGCCTCCTCGTAGACGACGCCGGTCGGGCCGGCGGCGAGCACGAAGTGCGCCAGCACGGTGAAACCGATCGTCGAGATCAGCGTGCCGGACATGGTCTGGGCGACGCCGACGAAGCTCGACCCGACGGCGCGCTCCGTCTCGGGCAGGGTCAGCAGGGCGAGGTTCGGGACGGCGGCGTAGATCATGCAGCCGAGGCCGAAGACCACCCAGATCAGCACCATCACGGCCGGCACGGAGGGCACGGCCGCGAGCACGGCGGCCGCCGTCGCGATCGCCACCGCGCCGAGGGTGAGGTGGTTGCGGAAGCCGAGCGAGCGCGCGGTGGCGCCGGCGATGAACCCGCTGGCGACGATCGCGAGCTGCCCGGGCAGCAGCCACCCCGCCATCTGGGTCGCGGAGAGACCGAAGCCGTACGACGTGCTCTGCGGCGCCTGCAGCAGCATCGGCATCAGGGTGGCGAGCAGGGTCGTGGCGCCGTAGGCGATGCCGCCGGCGATGACGGTGTAGCGCAGGCCCGGGTTGGTGAACAGGTCCAGCCGGATCAGCGGCTCCGGCGTGCGGCGCTCCCACCACACCCAGACGGCGAAGCCGGCCAGTCCGATGGCGACGAAGGTCAGCGTCCGGGAGTCGAACAGGCCCCACACCTTGCCCCGGGAGAGGCCGAACATGACGACGAACATGCCGGCGGTGACCAGCGTCGCGCCGAGCCAGTCGATCCGCGCGGGGGTGCGGATCGGCGTCTCCCGCACGAACAGCGCCGCGAGCAGGGCACCGAAGGCGCAGAAGCCGAACGCGAACCAGAACACCGAACGCATCCCGAAGCGGTCGATGAGCACCCCGGCCACCAGCAGGGAGCCGACGCCGACCGCGCCGACGCCGGTGTTGGCGATGCTGATCGAAATCGACTGCATCCGCACCGGGAACGTGTCCCGGATCAGCGTGTAGCCGAGGGCCATGCAGGCGAAGGCGATGCCGGCGAGGAACCGGCCGGCCACCAGGATTTCGAACGTCGGCGCCGTCGCCGAGAGCAACGCGCCCAGGGCGCCGACGGCGGCGGTGACGACGAGCATCCGCTTCTTGCCGTAGCGGTCGGCCAGCTTGCCGATGACGGGCGAGGCGACCGCGCCGGACAGCGTGAAGGCCGTCATCACCCAGACCACCTGGCTGCCGGGGAACTCGGCGGCGACCTGGGGCAGGGCGGGCGCGATGAGGGAGAAGCCGAGGGCGGACTGCTCGGTGAGCAGCAACAGGATCAGCAGCACGCCGACCCAGTAGCGGGCGGGGCGGCCGTCGGGATCCGCGACGGTGGCGGGGCGTCTGGTGCCGCCGGAGGCCGAGACGGACATGGGGACTCGCTTTCGTGGGGTGGCTCGGTTCGAGACCGGCGCAGGGGTCAGCGGAGGGTGAAGTGCGCGGCGTCGGGCCGGCGGTGCTCGGCCCAGACGTCGACCAGCCGCCACGGGCAGGCGAGGATCACCCGTCCCCGCGCGTTGCGGTAGTAGGTGTGCGCCGTCGGGGTGTGCCGCCAGACGGTGCGCTCCATGTCGGTGTCGATCCGGGCGACGTACTCCTCGTACGCGGCGCGCGTCGGTTCCAGCGACCGGGCGCCCTGCTCGGCGAGGAGGTGCAGGCACTCGAACAGGTAGTGCACGGTGACCTCGATGCCGAAGTTGTTGCCCGCACCGTGGCTGGGGTTCGCGTTGGGCGCGTTGGCGACGAACAGGTTGGGGAATCCGGGCACGGTGCCGCCGCGATAGGCGCGGGGGTCGTTGCCGGCCCACTCGTCGACCAGCCGGACGCCGTCACGCCCCCGGATGTCCAGGCCGGACAGGAAGTCGAGGTGGAACCCGGTGGCGTAGACGATGACGTCGACCTCGACCAGCTCGCCGTCGGGAGTGCGGATGCCGTGCTCGGTGATCTCCGCGGGCTCGGCCGCGACGACGTCGACGTGGTCCCGGGTGAGCGCGGCGTAGTAGGCGCCGGGGTCGCGGATGATCCGCTTGCCGAACGGCGCGAAGTCCGGGGTCACCTTGGCCGCGAGCTCCGACCCCGCGCCGAAGGTGCGGTCGATGTAGGCCAGGCAGTCCTGGAGCAGGACGTCGTTGGCCGGCGAGATCGACCGGTGGGTGGCGGCCCACTCGGGGTCGACGAGGACGACCGGGTAGCCGTTGTCGGCGGAGCCCCAGAAAGCCTTGAGCCGCAGCCAGTTCGCGTAGAACGGCACGTGCCGGCCGAGCCAGCGGTGGTGCTCGGGAACGTCGTCGCTGTCGCGCTTGCGCGGCGCCACCCAGTGCGGCTGGCGCTGGAACAAGGTGAGGTGGGCGACGTCGTCGGCGATCGCGTCGACGATCTGGGCCGCGGTGCAACCGGCGCCGATGACGGCGACGCGCTTGCCCGTGAGGTCGAGCCCCGGGTGCCACTCGCCGGAGTGGACGCTGAGGCCCTGGAAGCGGTCCCGCCCGGGCGCCCCCGGGTACTGCGGCCGGTTGAGGTAGCCGGCCGCGGTCAGCACCACCGCGGCGTCCTCGACGCGGGTGCCGTTGGCGTCGCGCACCCGGATCCGCCAGCGTGCGGCGGCGTCGTCCCAGGTCAGGGCCTCGACTTCGGTGCCGAACGAGACGTGCTCCTGAACGCCGTGCCGGCCGACGACCTCGCGCAGGTACTCCTGGTACTCGCCGCCCTTGGGGTAGTAGCTCGACCAGTCGGGGTTGATCTCGGCGGACAGCGAGTAGTACGACGACGGCGTGTCTACGCCGACGCCGGGGTAGGTCTGGGTGAGCCAGGTGCCGCCGATGTCGTTGTTGCGCTCGTAGATCCGGTACCGGACCCCCTCCCGCTGCGCGGTGAGCGCGGCCGCGATGCCGGCCAGGCCGCCGCCGATGATGGCGAGGTCGATCGTCTCCGGCAGCGGCTCGGTGCGCGGCACCACCGGTCGTGAGCCCTGGAAACCCCCTTGCTCCAGCAACATCGGGTAGTACTCCGGAGCCGGTGTCGCGCCCATCGCGACCGGCACCAGCCGGGTGAAGAACGCCAGGTCGTCGGGGGCCGGACCGTTCGCGTCGCCCGGCTCCCGGTCGGCGGTCAGCGCCGCGACCAGCCGGTCGACGATGGCCGCGGCGGTGTCGGCGTCGGTGCGGCCCGCCATCTCGGGCGGGTCCGGCACGTGGGTGATCGCGCCGCCGAACTCGTCGAGCACCGACACGTCCCGGGTGACCTGGGCCAGCACGGCCAGCAGCACCGCGGAGTCGGCCCGGCGCAGGTGCGCGCGCAGCTCGTCGGCATCGACGCCGGGCGAGCCGGGTGAGGCGAGGGCATGGGCGGAAGCGGACAAGGCGACTCCTCGCAGAGGACATGGCGGGCTGCCGCGGCGGAGCGGGTCCGCGCCGGTGAGATGGGTCAGGACGGACCTGGTCGGACGCCCGGAGACCGGGGTCGAACGACTGTGTGAGCCAGGACACTAAGCGGTCGAGCGAACGCTGTCTAGACTCTCGTCTCGGTTTTCAGATCTAAAGTTCGAAGTATTGCCTTCGGGTCTATCCAGGTGCCGCGCGGTCGACTACGGTCGCCGCCATTCCCCTCCACCGAACGCCGCATCCGGCGCGACGCCGCTCTCGAGAAAGGTCTTGCCGCCATGGATCAACTGCGCTTCGACGACCAGGTCGCCCTGGTCACCGGTGTCTCCACGTTCGGCCTCGGGCTCGCCTACGCCCGGCTGCTGGCCGCTCGCGGCTGCCGGGTCGTCGTCAACGACCTCGGTCGCGACTGGACCGGCTCGGCCAATCCGCCCGGCACCGACGAGGCGGTGCGGATCATCGAGGAGGCGGGCGGCACCGCCGTCGGCGTGACGGGCGACGTCGTGGCGGAGGCCCCGCAGATCGTGCAGGCCGCCGTCGACGCCTTCGGCCGGCTCGACATCGTGATCAACAACGCCGGCGCCGGTGGCGACTTCGACACCCAGGTCGACGTGCACCTGCGCGGCGCCCACCGGATCAGCGAGGCCGCCTGGCCGCACCTCGTCGCCGCCGGGGCCGGACGGATCCTGAACATCTCCTCCAACGGCAGCTACGGCGCGCCGGCGATGCCGGGGTACGCCGCGGCCAAGGGCGGCATCCTGTCGCTCACGCGCACCCAGGCCATCCTCGGCCGGCCGGTCGGCGTGCGGGCCAACACGATCCTGCCCGCCGCGTGGACCCGCTCGACGGCGGGCATCGAGCAGCCCGGCTTCGCGGACTTCATGTCCACCCACTTCCCGCCGGAGGCCGTGGCCGCTTTCGCGGCGTACCTCCTGCACGGCGGCACGACGCTCACCGGCGAGGCCTTCGCCGTCGGTGGCGGCCTGGTCACCCGCGTGGTCCAGGCCGAGACGAGGGGAGCGCGGGCGGCCGACCACGTGCCCGAGGCCTGGCCCGCACTGATCGAGCAGGTGCTGGCGCCGGAGTCGATGGTGATCGCCGGCTCGCTGTGGGCGCAGCTGGACGCGTTCGTCGGCCGGATGGGGCCCGCGACGCAGGCGGACTGGGCGGCGATCCGGATCGCCCCCGACGTGGCCGGGAAGGTGGGTGCGTGATGGTGTCGCTCGACCCCGATGTCGCCGCCTACCTGGAGCACAGGAGCGAGAGCTGGGTGCCGATGCACGTCGCCGGCGTGAGCGCCGCGCGCACGGCGCTCGCCCGGCTACCGCGCCGCTCCGGGCCGCAGATGCACCGCGTCGAGGACCGCGTGATCGACGGCCCGCACGGTCCCTTGCGGCTGCGGATCTACTGGCCGACCGACGCGGACGCCCCGCCCGCCGTCGCGTACTTCCACGGCGGCGGCATGGTCATCGGCGACATCGACGACTTCGATATCCTCGCCCGTTTCCTGGCGGAGGCGTCCGGCGCCGTGGTGGTGAGCGTCGACTACCGGCTCGCCCCCGAGCACCCCTACCCGGTGGCCACGGAGGAGGCGTACGCCGCCGTGCAGTGGATCGGCGACGCCGCGGCCGAGCTCGGCATCGACCCCACCCGCGTTGCGGTCGCCGGCGACAGCGCCGGCGCGACCCTGGCGGCCGGCGTCGCCCTTCAGACCCGCGACGAGGGCGGCGTCCCGCTGGTCTTCCAGCTGCACCTCTACGCCGGGATCGACCGCGACGACACCCGGCCCTCGGTCCTGGAGCACGCCGACGGGCCGATCATCACCGCGGGCGACTTCGCCTGGACCAAGAACCTCTACCTGGGGGACGACCCGAGCCGCGACCACCCCTACGGCGTGCCCAGCCTCGCCGCCGACCTGTCCGGCCTCCCGGACGCCATCGTCGTCACGGCCTCGCACGACCCCAGTCGCGACGGGGCGGAGGAGTACGGGCTGCGGCTGCGCGACACCGGCGTCCAGGTGGCGCTGCTGCGCTACCCGGGCGTGGCCCACGGGTTCCTGATGCACGCCGACCACCACGCCCGGGCCCGGCTCGCGCTGGCCGAGATCGGCGGCCTGATGCGCGCCAAGCTCGGGCGCTGAGACCTCAGTCGACGAGCAGTGCCGCGCACCAGACGTCGGTGATCGTGTCGATCGCGCCGGCCCGGTCGGCCTGCCAGCCCCGCACCAGCCAGGTGTTGAGGAACAGCTCCAGGCCGCTGATCAGCAGCAGCGCGCGGCACTGCACGTCGGCGTCGTCGAAGCGCTGCCACAGGGTCGCGTTCGCGGTGAGCGCCGTGACGAAGCGGTGGTGGTAGTCGAGGTAGAACTCGTCGTAGCGCACCAGCCCGGAGCTCTGCACCCGCAACCGGTCATCGCTGTGCTCCCAGGTGGCGACGACGTGCTCGACCCACCCGCCGATGCTCGCCCGGGACCACTCCTCGAGCGCCCCGAAGTCGCGGTACAGCGACTCCGCGCGGTCCCACATCTCGATGACGATCTCGCGGGCGATCAGGTCCTTGCTCGGGAAGTACGAGTACAGGGTCGCCCGGCTGGCCCCCACCGCCTTCGCGATGTCGTCGATCGTGGTCTCGCGGAAGCCCCGCCGGCCGATCAGCTCGGCGGCGGCGTCGAGGATCGTCGCCCTCGTCTGGCGCTTCTGCTGCTCGCGCAGCGACGGACGCCGCTCGGGTCTGGAATCCATACTCCGAGTCTAGTATCCGCGAACTCGCGTGGTCCGGGCGGCGGGGATGATCTTCGCCTGCGCGCACTTCGTGGTGCCGTGCGCGAGCTTCCGGGACCGCGCCGGCTCGTGCGGGGGCGCGGCGGGTGACCATCGATCACCAGACGACCGGGAAGACGTCGATCTTGTCGAAGCGCGGGTAGCACCACGAAACCAGGTCGCGCACCAGAGAAGGTTTGTAATAGCTGTTGAACGGGCTCGATGCGATGAGCCCGTGCTCAGCACGATCGACGATCCGGCGACATCGCGCGGTGACTGTTTCGATGGTGAACAGTCCGCTTTCGCTGTCGATTTCGGCTGACTCGAGCACGTGATCAGCTTAGTCTTCCGGGGCTCCGCCGAATCAACAGATCTGTGTAGAGTTGTCGGCCGGAATGCCCTTTTGGGCAACGCGATATCTCATTTCTGCGCTCCTCCGCAGGATTGCTGCCGCCCACCCATTCTCCGTTCGGTCAATGTGGCGAAGACCACGATGGCGCGAGAGGCTGATCCTTTCCGTGTAACCAGTGGTGATGTTGCAGTGGCGCTGGTGACGCGCCAAAGGTGTTGCGGTGCGGCACAAAGATGCGGAACTCCAGTACGAAGATGATCCTTCCATGGAGGTTTTTTCAACCTCGTTCTGCGTGGCGGTGCCGGTGTCGTAGGTGGGTTATGCGCCTGCGGCGCATGCGACATCCCGTCGACGTGCGGCTTTGCGACCTGCGGCTGCTGGCCGACCGGGATGAAAAAGGATCAACAGGATCCCTTGGAACTCCCAGCAAAGTGACAGGTTCACCAGTCTGCGGAAGCAGATGATTGCGAACGTCAGGTGTAGGAATGCCTCGTGAATGCCGTCGCGGACCTCCCGGCGAACGCGCAATCGGCGGAACCGGTGCAGCAGCGCGAAGGTCTGCTCGGTCACCCACCGGTACACGCCCGGCACTTTCCGCTGAACGGGGAGGAATCCGGTGGACGTTGGGACGATGGCTCCGCTGGTCGTCGAAGGACTGCGGAAGACGTTCCCGAACCGGGGGAGGAGATCGCGGCTGGTCGCGGTGGACGACGGGCGAGGCGGGGCTCACTCTTGATTAGTTCCAGAAAATGCGGCAGGCTCTGCGCGTGCCAACGACCACGGCGGATCTTGAGCGCATGTTGCGCAAGACTGCGCTGCGCGTGACCCGGCCTCGGGTTGCGGTGCTGTCCGCAGTGCGTGAGCATCCGCACGCGGATACGGACTCGATCGTCGGTGTCGTGCGCAGAGAACTCCCGAAGGTTTCCCGCCAGGCCGTCTACGACGTGCTGCGCGCGCTGACCGAAGCGGGTTTGCTGCGCCGCATCCAGCCGATGGGGTCCGTGGCCCGCTACGAGGCGCGAGTCGGGGACAACCACCACCATCTCGCGTGCCGGTTGTGCGGTGCCATCGTCGACGTCGATTGCGCCGTGGGCGCCGCCCCCTGCTTGGCCGCCTCCGATGCCCACGGCTTCACGATCGACGAGGCCGAGGTCATCTACTGGGGACTGTGCTCCTCCTGCTCGCCCGACCCCGCCGCTGAACAGAACAGCTGAACCTGAAAGGGACTCCCGTGACTGACAGCCCTGACGCCGTTGTTGGAGACAACAAGGAGGCGAGCGCAGGCAAGTGCCCGGTCGCGCACGGGCGCGCCCCGCACCCGACCCAGGGCGGCGGGAACCGCCAGTGGTGGCCGAACCGGCTCAACGTCAAGATCCTCGCGAAGAACCCCCTGGTCGCCAACCCGCTGGGCGAGGAGTTCGACTACGCCGAGGAGTTCAAGACCCTCGACCTGCCCGCCGTCAAGCGGGACATCGAAGAGGTCCTGACCACCTCGCAGGACTGGTGGCCGGCCGACTTCGGCCACTACGGGCCGCTCATCATCCGGATGGCGTGGCACAGCGCGGGCACGTACCGCATCAGCGATGGCCGCGGTGGCGCCGGCGCCGGTCAGCAGCGCTTCGCGCCGCTGAACAGCTGGCCGGACAACGTCAACCTCGACAAGGCCCGCCGCCTGCTGTGGCCGGTCAAGAAGAAGTACGGCCAGAAGATCTCGTGGGCCGACCTGCTGATCCTGGCCGGCAACGTCGCGCTGGAGTCGATGGGCTTCAAGACCTTCGGCTTCGCCGGTGGTCGCGTGGACGTCTGGGAGCCCGACGAGGACGTCTACTGGGGCCCCGAGACCACGTGGCTCGACGACGAGCGCTACAGCGGTGACCGGGAACTCGAGAACCCGCTGGCCGCGGTCCAGATGGGACTCATCTACGTCAACCCGGAGGGCCCCAACGGCAACCCGGACCCGATCGCCGCGGCCCGCGACATCCGCGAGACCTTCCGCCGCATGGCGATGAACGACGAGGAGACCGTCGCGCTGATCGCCGGTGGGCACACCTTCGGCAAGACCCACGGTGCGGCGCCGGACAGCAACCTGGCCGCCGACCCCGAAGGCGCCGCGCTCGAGGAGCAGGGCCTGGGCTGGAAGAACTCCTTCGGCACCGGCAAGGGCGCCGACACCATCACCAGCGGTCTCGAGGTCACGTGGACCTCGACGCCGACGAGGTGGACCACCAACTTCCTCTGGAACCTCTTCAGCTTCGAGTGGGAGCTGACGGAAAGCCCGGCCGGCGCGAAGCAGTGGAAGCCGAAGGGCGGCGCGGGCGAAGGCACGGTGCCGCACGCCCACGATTCGTCGAAGCGGATCGCGCCGAGCATGCTGACCACCGACCTCTCGCTGCGCTACGACCCGGTCTACGAGCCGATCGCGCGGCGCTTCATGGAGAACCCCGACGAGTTCGCCGACGCGTTCGCCCGGGCGTGGTTCAAGCTGACCCACCGCGACCTGGGGCCGAAGTCGCTCTACCTCGGCCCGGAGGTGCCCGCGGAGACCCTGCTGTGGCAGGACCCGCTCCCCGCGGTCGACCACGAGGTCATCGGTGCCGAGGACATCGCCGCCCTGAAGGCCCGGATCACCGACTCGGACCTGAGCGTCTCGCAGCTGGTCTCGGCCGCGTGGGCGTCGGCCTCGACGTTCCGCGGCAGCGACAAGCGCGGTGGCGCCAACGGCGCGCGCATCCGCTTGGAGCCGCAGAAGGGGTGGGAGGTCAACAACCCCGACGAGCTGGCGAAGGTGCTGAGCACCCTGGAGGGCGTCCAGGAGTCGTTCAACGCCGCTCAGACCGGTGGCAAGAAGGTCTCGCTGGCCGACCTGATCGTCCTCGGTGGGGCGGCGGCCGTCGAGCAGGCCGCCAAGGCCGCGGGCTACGACGTCGAGGTGCCGTTCACGCCGGGCCGCGTGGACGCGTCGCAGGAGCAGACCGACGCGGAGTCGTTCGCCGCGCTCGAGCCCGCCGCGGACGGGTTCCGCAACTACCAGGGCAAGGGCAACCGGCTGCCGGCCGAGTACCTGCTGCTCGACAGGGCGAACCTGCTCACGCTGAGCGCCCCGGAGACGACCGTGCTCGTCGGCGGTCTCCGCGTCCTCGGCGCGAACTACGACGGCTCGGAGCTCGGTGTCCTCACCGGCACCCCGGGCGCGCTGACCAACGACTTCTTCGTGAACCTGCTCGACCTGGGCACCACGTGGAAGCCGGTGTCGGAGGACGCCCAGTCCTTCGAGGCTCGCGACGACGCCGGCGAGGTCAAGTGGACCGGCAGCCGCGCCGACCTCGTCTTCGGCTCGAACTCCGAGCTGCGCGCGCTCGCGGAGGTCTACGCGAGCGATGACGCGAAGGAGAAGTTCGTGCGCGACTTCGTCGCCGCGTGGGACAAGGTCATGAACCTCGACCGGTTCGACCTCGCCTGATCCGACCGCGTCAGCTCGCCTCTGACGAGCTGAAACGGTCCGAAGAGGACAGCGAGACCCCGTCCACCAGGGCGGGGTCTCGCCGCTTCCGGCGCTACCGCTGGGATTCCAGGGCGCCCGACATGAGGCGGTGGATCACCTCGGCCAGCAGGTCGGTGCCCGCGCAGATGTCGTGATCGGGGGTGAACTCGCCTTCGTTGTGGGAAATGCCGTCGGTGCTGGGGACGAAGAGCATGACCGCGGGCGTGACGTCCTTCATGTTCACCGAGTCATGACCGGCGATGGTCATCATGGTCCGGTGCCGGAGCCCCAGCTCGTCGGCGGCCTCGGCGGCGAGATCCACCCCCGCCCGTGGGAAGGGCGCCACGCCCCATCCATGCGTCTGGACCACCTCGATATCGACCGCCGCGCGCTCCTCGATGCCGCGGATGGCCTCGGCGAGACCCTTGACCGCGTCGTCGAGGAATGCCTCGTCGGGCGACCGCAGGTCGACGTGCATCCGCACCTCGCGCGCCACCACCACCGGCGAGTTGGGCTCGATGTACATCTCGCTCACCGACGTGTGCAGCGGGACGGCCGCGGCCCGCTCCGCCAGTTCGCGCACGGCCACGACCAGGAGGGAAGCGCCGAACAGCGCGTCGCGCCGGTCCGCCATGATCGTCGATCCGGTGTGCGACTGCTCGCCGCGGACGACCACCTGGTACTTGCGCGCCGCCCAGGTCGAGCCGACGAGTCCGATCGTGGTGCCCGCGTTCTCGAGTTCTCGCCCCTGCTCGATGTGGATTTCGGCGTATGCGGCCAACTCCGGCCCGGCGTAGTCGCCGATCGTCCCGATCTCGCGGAGCGCGGCCCGCACCGAGGTTCCCGCCGGGTCGGTCGTGGCGAGCGCGGTCTCGGCGGGCAGCTTCCCGGTGAAGACCGCGCTGCCCATCATGCTCGGCTTGAACCGGGAACCTTCCTCGTTGAACCAGTTGACGACGGCGACGTTGTAGCGCGGGGAAGCACCGGAGGCCCTCCAGCGCTCGACGGCTCGGTGCGCGGCGTGGGCTGCCGCCAGAACCCCGTAGGCACCGTCGTAGCGGCCCCCGAGCGGCTGGCTGTCCAGGTGCGAACCGCTGAGGACGTACGGCGCGCCAGGCGTGAAGGTGAACAGGCCGAACTGGTTGCCCACGCCGTCGTAGTGCACTTCGAAGCCGTGGCGGGTCAGCCAACGGTGCAGCCAGGTGCGCTGGTCGCCGTCGGCAGCGGTGGCGGCCTGGCGATCGACTCCGCCGCCGGGTGTCGCTCCGAATGCGGAGAGCGTCGCGAAGTCCTTCAGCAGTGCGGTGTTCTGCTCGTCCGGGGTCGGCGAGGCGGAGGCGCTTCTCATGATCAGGTCCTTCTGGGCGGGTTCGCGGCTCCTCGGATCCTCCGGTGGGCCGGATCCCAGTAGTCGCTGTTGGCGTGATCGTCGGCGGGCTCGTTCGTGCCGTCCATTCGACCCGAACCCGGGGTCCGTGGGGAATTGCCGCCTGTCGCCGGAATCGGCGATTTCCTTGGGCGTATGCACAAGCCGCGGCGCAGCCGGTCAACCAGGGGCGACCTCGCCGTCCGAGCGTTCTCGGCAGGCCAGCGCGACCAGGACCGCGGCGGCGTGCTCCGGCCGGGTCACGTCGTGCCCGGTGAGCTCGGCGAACCGGTGCAGCCGGTTGAGCACGGTGTTGCGATGGCAGAAGACCTCGTTCGCGACCGCGTTGACCGAACCGGACCGCAGATATGCCCGCACGGTCTCCAGAATGCGAGCCCGCTCGTGCGGCGTGCCGGCGGCCGGTGCGGGGAGCACCTCGTCCCGCAGGGCTGCCGCGACCTCGCCCAGGCGGGCGCCGACGACATGCGGCCACCGTTCGACGAGGTGGTGCGGCCGGCCGTCCTCGTCGCTGATCGTCGCGGCCACCTCCACGCTGATCCGCAGCGCCCGGGGCACGTCGGCGAGCCCGTTCGCGATCGGCCCGACGCCGCACGGCACGGAATCGAGCCACCGCGCCGGTGTCCCCGGCGCCCGGTTCGGCAGCTCGGCGATGAGCACCTGACGCCGGTCGACGTCCTGCAGGTGGGCCGGAACGGACGTGGCCCGCAACCGATCGGCCGCCTGGCGCAGCGGGCGCGGCGCGTCGATGGGGGCGGCCGCGACCAGGAAGTCGCCCTTCGCGTTCATGCCGAGCGCTTGCGCGACCTGCTCGACGACCTGTGGATCACGTCCCCCGACGGCCAGCAGCGAATCCACCAGGCGGTTTCGTTCGTCGTCGCGTTCCCTGGCCAGCACGGCGGCCTCGTTCTCGTAGGCCAGGTGCACCCGGGCGCTGTACTCCTCGACCACGTCCCAGACGCGAACGGTGTTGTGCACGAGGAGCGGGAGTCCGGACCGGTCCACCCGGCGCAGGAACGCCGACCACATCACCCGGAAGTCCAGTCGCACCGCGCGGAGCAGGACTTCCAGCGGGACGCCGAGGTGCGCGCGCCTGCGCCCGATCCGTTCGCAGATGCCGGCGAGCCGTTGCGGCACGGGCAGGCCCGCGGCGGTGCGCAGGAGCAGTTCGATGCTGGCTTCGGCGTCCTCGCGCAGCTCCTCGTTCGGCACCGCGCCGCTGGCGTAGGGCTCGATCGCGCTCAGCTCCGCGATGAAGTCGTCGACCAGCTCGTCCAAGCATGCGTGCACCAGGCCGCGCAGCGGGCCGCCCGGCGCGATATCGACGTCCGACATGTGTGTTCGCCCATTTCGTCGCGATCTTCCAGGTCGTCCGCCTCATTGTGCGGTGCGAGCGGTCGGCCTGGGGGAGCGCGCATCGGCGCATGCGTGACGAATCGGGGCGATCACCGGCCGCTGCTCGTGTGCATTTGCCCAAGCCGCTCCGGGGAAGTAGCGGCATTTCGTCATTGTGCCGGGATGTCGGTGCGAGCAAACAGCTACTTCGTCGCGACCGTGGGCCTTGCTCCGCTGTCGGCGATCAAGCGGTATGTCGAGCAGCAGAAAGCCCGGTGACACGATGCTGACGGCGTTGAGGACGGCGCCACCACCCCAGAGAGGCACGCCGCACCCAACAGCGGTGTCGGTGTTGACCGAGGCGTCGCAACCGCTGTGGCCACCAGTGACGGTGACCTGTTGGACCGGGAGTTCCGCACCAAGGGCGAGGCCAAGCGTTACCGGAGGTCGCAGCAGAAACTCGCACGCCAACAACGCGGATCGACCAACCGCAAGAAGACCCTCGCTGAGGCGCGGTGTATCAAGCGCCGTGAAACCGATCGTCGGGACGACTTCTGCAACCAAACCGCCCACCAGCTCGCCACCCGTAACGTGCTGGTCGCCATCGAAGATCTGCGCACCCGCAACATGATCGCCTCAGCCAAGGGCACCACCGAAGAACCGGGTAAGCGGGTTGCGCAGAAGTCCGGGTTGAACCGGTCGATCCTGGACAAGGGTTGGCACAAGCTTCAGCTCGCCGTGGAAAACGTTGCCCGTTACACGGGCACCAAGATCGTAAAGGTACCTGCTGCGTACACGTCTCAGACGTGCTCAGCATGCCGCGTTGTGGACCCGAAATCGCGTGAGAGCCAAGCGCGGTTCCGGTGCACCCAGTGCGGACACGCGGAGCATGCCGACGTCAACGCAGCGAAGAACATCCTCGCCGCCGGACGGGCGGTGTCAGCCTGTGGAGACCTCGGGAATGCCCGGTCCGTGAAGCAGGAACCAGCGGTAAACCGTGAGGAACGGGATCGCTGCTCACCGAACTGTTCCCGCCGCAGCTCCGCTACAGCGGTGTGTCGATCGCGTTCAACCTGGGCGGCGTGGTCAGCGGGTTCGTGCCGTTCGCGGCGACGGCGGTGCTGGCGGCGAGCGGGCAGCGATCGTGGTCGGTGGCGCTGCTGCTCGTGGGACTCGCCGTGCTGACCGCTCTGGGCGGAGCGATCGGCGAGCGGCTGCGGATCGCGGACGACGTCCGCGCCGGATGAGTCCGCTCGCGGGCGGTTGCCGACCTGGTCATTCATGATGTCGGGGATCCCACAGCGAGAAGGCGCCTGAGGTTCCGCTACCTGCACCGCGATGCAAGGTGAGTCCGGAAACAGGTTCTAGAGCATCGGTTGCACGATGCCGTTTTCGTCCACGTTGTCGGCGAATTCCTCCCAGTCCATGTTCGCTATCGACAGGTTGTTCTCGATCTCCTGGATCGCCGGCGGAGTGGCGCGGAAGGTCTGGCCGAGGTTTTCCTCGTCGAGATCGACGACCAGCACGTGGCGCTCGGGGGCCTCCATGGTCGCCTCGTCGGCGACGACCAGCAGCGCCCAGTCGGCGTCCGGCGGCACCAGCTGGACGAGTTGTGCGGCCGTCAGGCCTTCGAACCTGATGTCGTCGACGGGTTCCACGTCCGCGATGAAGACGTCGTCGTCGAACACCTGGCGCGGTGCGGTCACCTGGCTGCTCGCCGCGGCCCACGCCTCGTCGTCGGAGAAATCGGTGCGCACCAGGGGCACCGACCCGATCAGCGGCAACTGTGGCGTGCCGGCCGGAACCTCCTCCAGGGCTACCGGTCCGCGCGCCTCCTCGAACAGCGGCGTTTCCGGGGGTTCCACGAGCGTGCCCCGGTAGGCGACCGGGGCGTGGCCCGGCGGCTGGCGGTAGCCCATGAATTCGGCGCCGGTTTTCTTGAAGGTCATGCCGGCGACCGTGAATTCCTCGGACTCGCCGGACCAACCGGGTTTCCACAGCCCGACCGAGTACGCGATGCCCGACCGGTCGCGCCACGCCGCCCACTGCAGGGGCGACTCCTCGCCGTCGTCGATGAGGAACCGCAGCCGTCCCGCCGGGTGCCACCCCTTGCTCAGGGTTTCGGTGGTGAACTCGAACCCGTGGACAGCATCGGCGTCCTCGAAGACCTCCCGGCCTTCGAGCTCGCCGCGAACCTGGACCAGATGGGCGCTGTCCGCTCGGCGGTGGCCGAAGCACTTGCCCATGTCCGGCGCGAAGGCGAGCGAGGACTCCGCGCCGTCCCGCGTGACCCAGGACAGCTGCTCCGGCACCGCGCTCCCGTCTTCCGCGACGTGCACCAGCAGTCGAGGGCCTGGTTCCCACTCCACGGCCGCCAGATCGCGCCGCCACATGCGAAAGACGAACACCGAAGCGTCGCCCGAAGCCGACTGCACAGAAGTCTCCTCGAAGCCACGCCGCCGGGACACTCAGCCCGGCGGCACCTCGCGAGAGAAGGTAGCCACGTCCCATGACAGGCAGCGCCACATCCAGCGAGGACTTCCCCAGCGGGCACGTCGCGAAGCCTGAAGGGGCAGCGGAATGCCCGACTGTCTCTTGTGGACTCCGATGCTCAGAGGGTGTGGACCGAAACCGCGTAATCGCCGTCGGTGAAGGGGGCCCGGTCCCAGGTGGCGAACCGGTCGCTCAGCGTGAGCCCGGCCGCCGCCGCGTGCGCGTCGTAGTCGGCGATCCGGTAACCGCGGTCGAGGCTGAAACCGGCGATGAGCAGTCCCGCGGGGCGCACGTGGCGGGCCACGCCCGCGACGAGTGCGGCTTGGGTGCCGGGCGGTGTGAACAGCGGGACGTTGCCGGCCATGACGACCACGTCGAAGGTGCGCCCGAGGTCGAGCCCGGCCAGGTCGGCCCGGACCCAGGAGATCTCCGGGGCCAGGCGGCGGGCGGTGGTCAGCATCGAGCCGTCGACGTCGGTCCCGACGACCTCGATGCCGTGCCGGGCCAGTTCGATCGCCACGCGGCCCGTCCCGCAGCCGGCGTCGAGGACGCTCGCGGGGGAGAAGGCGCGGACGAAGCCCGCTTCGCCGTGGACATCTGCCCCGGAAGCCGCCAATGCGTCGAAGCGCCGCTGGTAGTCCTCGCCGTCCCACCCGGCGGGTGCGGTGGCGGCGGTGTCGCGTCCTTCAGCCATGGCTCGATCTTCGCATTCCGGGTGACCTGCGAGTACTACCGGCAGACCGGCAGTACTCGCAGGTGGTGGTCAGGAGACTTCGGATCCTTCTCGGCGTGCGCTCGCCGGGGCGGCCTCCGGCCCGTTCTGCGTGCGCTGCTCGGCTTCCAGCCGCTCCGCCTCCTCGCCGCCGATCGCCTCGCCGCGGGCGACGAGCCCGGCGACGTCCGAGAGCGGGATCTGCTTCAGGACCAGGGCGAGGAGGAAGGCGATGCCGATGAACGGCAGCAGGTACCAGAACACGGGCGCGAGGGCGTCGGCGTAGGCCGTGACCACGCCGTCGCGGAGCTGCTCGGGGAGCTGGCTCAGCGTCTTGGGGTCGAGCGTCGCGGTCGCGGTCGAGGCGTCCGCCGCCGAGGCGCCGGAAGCGGCGAAGACCCCGGTGAGGTTCTCGGTGAGGCGAGTGGTGAAGATCGTGCCGAACACCGCGGTGCCGAGCGCGGCACCGACCTCGCGGAAGTAGTTGTTGGTGCTCGTCGCGGTGCCGATCATGGCGGGCGGGACCGCGTTCTGCACCACCAGCACGACCACCTGCATGATCAGCCCGAGTCCGGCGCCGAAGATGAACAGGTAGACGCAGATCAGCCAGATCGGGGTGTCGGCGGCGAGCGTCGTCATCAGGACCATGGCGACGGCGGTGATGATCGTGCCGACGATCGGGAAGATCCGGTAGCGGCCGGTCTTGGTGATCACGGTGCCCGAGGCGATGGACGTGCCGAGCAGACCCACCATCATCGGCAGGAGCAGCAGTCCGGAGGCGGCCGCCGAGGTCCCCGACGACATCTGCAGGAACGTCGGCACGAAGCCGATGGCGGCGAACATGCCGAGGCCCAGCGCGAGGCCGATCGCGGTGGCGTTCACGAAGATCGGGTTGCGGAACAGGCTCAGCGGGATGATCGGGTCCGCGGCGCGCGCCTCGGTGATGACGAACGCGACCGTCGCCGCGAGCAGGCCGAGGCCCCAGGCCCACGTCTCGACCGCGGTCCAGCCGTGCGCCTTGTCGCCGCCGAAGTCGGTGAAGAAGATGAGGCACGTCGTGGCGGTGGAGAGGAACACGACGCCGAGGACGTCGATCGGCTGGGTCGCCTTCTTGTTCGGCAGGGTCAGCGCGACGAGCGCGATGATGAAGGCGGCGATGCCGACCGGGATGTTGATGTAGAACGCCCACTGCCAGGTCAGGTGGTCGACGAAGAACCCGCCGAGCAGGGGGCCGCCGACGGCCGACAGGCCGAAGATGCCGCCGAGCGGGCCGAGGTACTTGCCGCGCTCGTTGGCGGGCACGATGTCGGCGATGATCGCCTGCGACAGGATCATGAGCCCGCCGCCGCCGAGGCCCTGCATGGCCCGGAACACCACGAACGTCCAGAAGTCCGTGGCGAACGCGCAGCCCACCGAGGCGAGCGTGAACAGCGCGATCGCGATGAGGAACAGCCGGCGCCGGCCGAGGACGTCGCCGAACTTGCCGTAGATCGGCATGACGATCGTGGTCGCGAGGAGGTAGGCGGTGGTGATCCACACCTGGTGCTCGACGCCGCCGAGATCGCCGACGATGGTCGGCATGGCGGTCGCGACGATGGTCTGGTCGAGGCTGGACAGCAGCATGCCCGCGATGAGCGCGCTGAAGATGATCCAGATCCGTCGCTGCGTCAGCAGCAGCGGGGCGGGCGCGGTGGTGGTCATGACTTCCGTTCGAGGTTCGGCGCGAAGAGCTCGCGGGCGGCGGCCAGCCGGCGGGCGAGGATCTCCGCGAAGGAGTCGGAGTTCGACAGGGTGAGGAATTCCCGCACGGCGGCCGAGATCAGGGCGCGGATGACCTGCACGGCGGCGGCGGCGCGAAGATCACCGGGAGCGAGGCCCTCGCGCTGCTCGACGAGCTCCACGTCGGACTGCTCGTCGCGCTGCATCTTCTCGACGAACCGGGTGAGCAGCCGGGGCTCGCGTTCGAACACGGCGAGGACGTCGCGGATGCTCTCGGCCGTGATGTCCGCGCGTTCCCAGCGCTGCACCGCCAACTCGGCGAGCTCGTCGAGCAGGGTCGGTGAGAGTCCGGGGCTCGCGGAGTCGCCGCGCGCCAGGAACTGGTCCGTGAGCGCGTCGTCGTCCTTGCGCGCGGTGATTCCCAGGACAGCGTCGTCCTTGGAAGCGAAGTAGTTGAAGAAGGTGCGGCGGGAGATGTCGACCTGCTCGCAGACTTCCTCGACGGTGAACCCGGACAGCCCGCGTTCGGCGGTCAGCCGAAGGGCGACGGAGGTCACCTGAGCAGCGGTCGCGGCCATGCGCCGCTCGCGAAGGTTAGTTGCACGATTCATCTCATAGTGCAGTATTGCACCCTCGGTTGCACAGTGCATCAATACCCACTGTGCTCTCGACCGCACCCTACAGCGGGAGATCGCCGACACGCCCGTGTTCCAGGTCCCCGGTCAGGAGCACTTCTGCGACGCGGAGCTCGTGACCCGCTCCGAGGTGCACATGGAATCGCGTCTTCTCTGCGGCAATGAGTGGCGCCGACGGCATGCATGAACCGACCCAGCGAGATGGTCTCGCTGGGCCGGGTGGGGGTCAGGCGTTCCAGGTGAGGGGGAGTCGCTCCATCTCGTAGATGTTCGAATTGGTGTGCATCGGCACTTCTTCCACGGGTATCGCCAGGCTCAGGTCGGGGAAGCGGGTGACGAGTGCCGGGAGCGCCGTTCGCAGCTCTATTCGCGCGAGGTGCTGGCCGAGGCACTGGTGGACGCCGTGGACGAAGGTGAGGTGTCCGGTTGCGTTGCGGCGCAGGTCCAGGGCGTCCGGGTTCGGGAACTTGGCCGGGTCTCGGTTGGCCGCGTCCATGGAGATGGTGACGTTCTCTCCCGCCTTGATCAGCCGGCCGTCGATTTCGGCGTCTTCCAGGGCGGCCCGCACCGTGCAGGGGCCGATTCCGGTGTAGCGCAGCAATTCCTCGACGGCTCCGTCGGCGAGGTCCGGGCCGTTGCGCAGGGCGGCGAGCTGGTCGGGGTTGATCAGCAGGGCGAAGGTGGCCATGCCGATCACGCTCGCCGTGGTGTGCAGGCCCGCGAACAGGAGGAAGGCGCCGAGCCCGAACAGTTCCTCGTCGGTCAGGTCGCTGGTGGTCAGCTCGCTGAGGACGTCGTCGGTGGGGTTGGCGCGCTTGGCCAGGACGAGTTCGCTGATGTAGTCCTGCAGTCCCTTCAACGCGGCGATCTGGTCCTCCGGGGTGGCCCCGTCCCGCAGCACCACGCCTTCGGCGAGGTGCTGGAACTTCTCGTGGTCGGTGTAGGGGACGCCCAGCAGCTCGCAGATCACCAGCGCCGGAATCGGTCGTGCGTACAACGCCATGAGGTCCGCCGGAGAACCCTGCCGCTGCATCGCGTCCAGGCGCGCCGCGGTGAACTCTGCCACCCGATCCGCCAGCAGGCGGATCCGGCGCGGGGTGAACTTCCCGGCCAGCAGCCTGCGGTAGCGGGTGTGCTCCGGCGCGTCCAAACCGAGGAAGTCCCCCGGCGATGCGGGAGGCACCGGCTCGGTGATACCGGGCATCGGCATGTGCAGCAGCTCGTACCGGTTGCTGAACCCGGGATGCGCGAGCACGGCGCGGGCCTGGTCGTAGCCGGTCGCCAGCCAGCCCTCGTGCCCGTCCGGGTAGGTCATCCGCACGAGCGGCTGTTCCTCGCGCAGGCGAACGAGCTCCGGTGGCAGGTGGAACGGGTGCTCGGGAGACCGCTGGAACAGCAGCTCCAGCTTGGTGAAAGGTTCTGCCATCATCGAATTCCTCCTACTGGTAAGGGATTTCGCAGCATGCGGCGTGCGGTGCGGATGCCGCGGGGGTGGTTCCAGCCGATGGCGGCGGTGACCCCGTCGTCGCCTTCGGCCAGCGCGAGGAAGCGGCCCTCGCGGGGATCGCCTTCGGCGATCCGGATCCGCGCTTGCGGCGCGATGACGCCGTGCACCTGGATCTTGGTGTCGTACTGGTCCGACCAGAAGTACGGGATCGGGCTGTACCGGCGGTCACCGCCGAGGATGTTGCCGGCGACGACCAGGGCCTGTTCCGTGGCGTTGGTGCGGGTTTCCAGCCGCGCGGTGGTGCCGGTGCCGGGGTCGTGCCAGCGGGCGACGTCGCCGACCGCGTACACGTCGTCGGCGGCGCGCAGCGAGGCGTCGCAGCCCACCCCGTCGTCCAGGCGCAGGCCGCTGTCCACCAGCCATCCGGTGGCAGGGGTGGACCCGGCCGCCAGCACCGCGAGATCGGCCTCGACGACCTCGCCCGAGGTCAGTTCCACACCGGAGGTCTTGCCGTCCGCACCGATGAGCCGGGCGGCACCGACGCCGGTGCGCAGCCGCACGCCGCGCGATTCGTGCAGTGCGGCGACGTGACCGCCGAGCTCGGCCCCGAGCTGCGACGCCATCGGCACCGGTCCCGGATCGATGAGCGTCATCTCCTTGCCGAGAGCACAGCCTGCGGCCGCTACCTCGCAGCCGAGGACTCCCGCGCCGATCACCGCGACTCGCTGTGCGGTCTGGAGGTCCTGCTTGAGGCGAAGTGCGTCGTCCAGCGTCCGGAGGGTGTGCGCGCCGGCGAAGCCGGCCGGCCGGTGCGGCACCAGGCCGGTCGCGATCACCAGCGCCCCGTACGACAGGGCCTTGCCCCGGTCCAGCACGACCGTGCGGGTGTCGAGCCGGAGCCGCTCGGCGCGGTGGCCGAGCAGCCAGTCCACCTGCAGTTCGTCCAGCCCGCCGGCGGGGCGGAGGTGGACCGCCTCCGCGGACCACCGTCCGATGAGGACCTCCTTGGACAGCGGCGGCCGGTCGTAGGGCGGGCGAGGTTCTTCGCCGACGATCCTGATCCGGCCGGTGAATCCCTTGCGGCGCAAGGCCTCCGCCACCGTCAGGCCGCCCACGGACGCGCCGACGATCAGCACGTCGTCGGGGACGGTCACGACGTTTCCTCGATGCGGATCGCAGCAGCGGGGCACAGCATCGCGGCTTCCCGCACAGCATCGTGCAGGTCGGCCCGCGGTGCCGGGTCGAGCAGCACCACGACACCGTCCTCATCGCGCTGGTCGAACACCTCCTCGGCGGCGAGCACGCACTGGCCGCCGCCGGTGCACTTCACTTCGTCCACGATGATTCTCACGTTGTCCTCCAAGGGGTTCGAGCTCGTTGCTTCAGGCTTCTGCGGCGATCTGCTGCGGTGCGGGGGAGGTGCGACCCTTCATGACGAGGCGGGCGAGCACGGCGGCGGCGAGCACGAGTGCGGCGGTGGCCCAGCAGGTGATCGCCATGCCCGAGCTGAACGCCTCGCGAGCGGCGTGTGCGATCCCGGCATCGCCCAGTGCGAGCGCATCGCCGATCGAGGTGCGGGCCGGTTCTGGTGCGGTCGCGGGCATCGCGGAGGTGTAGTTCGCGGCCAGGACGCTGCCGAGGATGGCGATCCCGAGGGCTCCGCCGGCCTGCTGCATGGTGTCGTTCACCGCGGACCCGACGCCCGCGTGCTCCGGCGGAACGGCGTTCATGAGCGCCGCGACGGCGGCTGGCTGCGCGAGACCGGCCCCGACGCCGAACACCGTCAGTGCCGATGCCACCGCGACGACACCGCTGTCCGGGGAAAGGCTCCCCAGCAAGGCGAATCCGACGGCCACCACGGTCAGCCCGGTCGCGGTCATGGTCCGGTTGCCGATCTTGTCGCCGAGGGTGGCGCCGAGGGCGTTGGTCAGGATGGTGGCCAACGCGATGGGCACCATCATCGCGCCCGCCTGGGTCGGGGTGTAGCCGAGGACGAACTGCAGGTACTGGGTGAACACCAGGACCAGCCCGCCGAATCCGACCTGCGTCAGGACCAGCGCGAAGCTGCCGCCGGAGAAATCGCGGTCCCGGTACAGCGCGAGCGGGACCATCGGGGACGCCGTCCTGGTCTCCCAGACCGCGAACGCGATCAGGACGGCCACGGCCACCGCGAGCCGGGTCAGGGTAGCCGGGTGGGTCAGGCCGGTGACCGGGAGTTCGATGATCGCCCACACCAGCACGGTCAGCCCGACCATCGACAGGATCGCGCCGAGCGGGTCGGCCCGGCGGGCGGGCGCCCGGGATTCGGGCATCAGGGCGAGCGCGGCGATGATCGCCAGGATCGCGATCGGGACGTTGATGAGGAAGACCGATCCCCAGCCGAAGCCGGTGACCAGCACCCCGCCGAGGATGGGGCCGCCGATCATGCCGACCATCACCACCGCCGACCAGACCGAGGTGGCCTTGCGCCGCTCCTCGTCGTCGAACACCGTGATCAGGATCGACAGCGTGCTCGGCAGCACCAGCGCGCAGCCCACGCCCATCAGGGCGCGGTAGGCGATCAGCTCGCCCGAGCTCGCCGCGCCGGCGGCCAGCAGCGAGGCCAGCCCGAACAGGGCCAGGCCGGTGATCATCACCCGCCGCCGCCCGTACCGGTCCGACAGGCTGCCCGCGGTGAGCAGCAGGCCGGCGGTGGTCAGGATGTAGGCGTCGCCGATCCACTGGATGTCCTGGGAGTCCGCCCCCAGGTCCTGGACCAGCACCGGGATCGCGACCGTGAGCACCTGGTTGTCGATCGTCAGGACCAGGGTGCTCAGGCACAGCACGACCAGGACGAGCCAGCGTCGTGGGTTGCGTTGCGTTATCGACACGCCGGCAACAGTGCCGACCGGCGATGACAGCCGTCTGACAGCGACCTGACAGCCCGGTCGCGCCGCTGTCAGGTCGTGTAAGCGGTCAACCGGTCGAGCGCTTCGCGGCGCGGCATGTCGGCGCCCCGGCGGTACGTCTCGTCGTATTCGGCCTGGCCGAGGCGTCGCGCGAGTTCGGTGACGAGCTCGCGCAGTTCCGGGTCGCCGTGGTCGAACGCGCCGCGGATGGTCTGGCTCATCCCCAGCGCGGTTGCCGCGCCGACCGGATCGCCCTCCAGGCCCAGCAGCTGCGCGAGCTGCTGGGCGGCCGGCGCGATGTCCCGGTGGGCGAATGCTGCGGTAACGGCGCTGGAAAGCAGTTCGCGCGCCCTCGCGGCGTCGCCCGCTGCGAGCCGGTTCGCCATCCTCGCCGGGGCGATCCGGGCCTCGATCGCCTCGGCGGGCAGCGGCGTCTCGCGGGCCAGCAGCGCCATCCGGTCGAGTTCCCGGTCCGCGCGGTCCGGATGTCCCGAGCGGCGGTGGAACTCGGCCATGGCGACCAGGGTTTCGGCCTCCAGCAACCGCTGGCCGCGATCCATGGCCTCCTGCTCGGCGGCGTCGATGTCACGCCGGGCGCCGTCGAGATCGCCGCTGCGCATCCGTTCGGTGGCGAGCCCGACCCGGTACGGGAACGCGTCCTGCGGGGTCAGCGCGAGGCTCCGTTCGAAGGCGGCGATCGCCTCGTCGTGGTCGCCGCCGACGGAGAGCACCTGCGCCTGGCCGGACAGCACCATCGCCGTCCACAGGCGGTCACCGGTCTCCTCGAACCCGCGCAACGCGTGCGCCAGCGCCGTCGAGCAGCCGCCCCAGTCGCCGTGATCGCGGTGGATGAACGCTTCCACCATGAACGTGCATGCGGTGGTCCACGGATCGGAGCGGGCGCGGACCTCCCGCATCTGGCGTGCGACCAGCTCGTCCAGACCGAGGAAGTGCCCCATCGGCAGGGTCGCCATCAGCAGCATCGGGTAGCGCTGGAGCGCTCCGGTGCGCGCGCAGTCCTCGATCAGCGCGTGAGCCCGTTCGGCGTCGGCCTTCGGCCCGCTGTCTCCGGCCAGCAGGTGGATCGCGGTGAACGCGGCGCGGGCGTCCTCGGGCAGCGCGTCGCCGAACTCGACCACCCTGGCCACGTAGTTGTCGGACCGCGCGTCGTAGCGCAGGGAGTTCCAGTACCAGTACAACGGGCCGAGGATCTGGACCGCAGTGCCCGGATCTTCGTCGTCGATGGCCGATCGCAGTGCGAACATCAGATTGTCGTACTCGGCGTCGAAGACCAGCAGGGACTCCGGCTGCCGGGCGGAGCGCAGCAGCGGCTCGTGCTCCTCGGCCAACCCGGCGAAGTAGCGCGTGAATCTGCCCCGGACCTGCTCTTCTTCCCCGGCCTGCCGGAGTTTGTGCGCGGCATGGGCCCGAATGCTCTCCAGCATCCGGTACCCGTTCCCGGTCTGCTCCACGATGGATTTCTCGACCAGCGCGTCGAGCACGTAGCCGACGTCGCCGGCAGGCAGGTCCGCCGCATCCGAGCACACCGCCTCCGCCGCGTCGCCACCGGTCGTGGCGGGGAACACCGACATCCGCCGTGCCAGCAGCCTTTCCCGCTCGGTCAGCAGGTCCCAGCTCCACTCGATCACCGCGTGCAGGGTGCGCTGGCGCGGCTGCGCCCCCCGGTTTCCCGTGGACAGCAACCGGAACCGGTCGTCGAGTCGCCGCTCGATCTGCTCGGGGCTCATCGCCCGCAGCCGCGCCGCGGCCAGTTCCAGGGCGAGCGGCAGGCCGTCCAGCCTGCGCACCACGTTCACCACCGCGTCTACAGTGGACATGTTCAGTTCGAAACCCGGCCGCACGGCCGCCGCGCGGTCGACGAACAGCCGCACCGCGGTGGACCCGGACGCATCCGCCGGGGCCGCGCGGTGCCGCGGCAGGTCGAGCGGCCCGAGGCGGCACAGCGCCTCGCCCATGACCTCCAGCGACTCCCGGCTGGTGGCGAGGATGGCCAGCTGCGGCTGGCGTTCCAGCAGCTGCCGGGCGAACTCCGCGGCGGCCCCGACGACGTGCTCGCAGTTGTCCAGGACGAGCACGGCCTCTCCGCCGCCGAGCAGCTCGACCACCCGGTCCAGCGGATCGCCGGGGGCGCCACCGGAGAGCCTGCCGTCCGGGGAGCTGAGCACGCCTAGCACCGCGTCGGCCACGCTGCCCGGCCCGCTCACCCCGGCGAGCGGGACCAGCCACAGCCGGCCGCGCCGGTGGGCCCGATGCCGGGACGCCGCCTCCACCGCCAGCCGGGTCTTGCCCACGCCGCCGGGGCCGAGGACCGTGACCAGCCGGGAGGTTTCCATCAACTCGGCGAGCAGCGCCAACTCGTCGTCCCGGCCGACGAACGTGGTCAGCGGCGCCGGCAGGCGGCCCGGTGCCGATTCGGGTCGTGCCGCCGGGCGGTTCGTCCCGCCGCGCAGCACGGCCAGGTGAGCCTCCCGCACTTCGGCCGAAGGATCGACGCCGAGCTCGTCGGCGAGCGTGCCGCGCAGCCTCTCGTACACGGCGAGGGCGTCGGCCTGGCGTCCCGCCGCGTGCAACGCGCTCATGAGCAGCGTGGCCAGCCGCTCCCGGAGCGGGTGTTTCGCGGCGAACGCCTCCAGATCGGCCAGGATCTCAGCGTGGTGACCGAGCTGCAGCTCCGCGTCGAAGCGGTCCTCGACGACGCCGATCCGGAGCTCCTCCAGCCGCGCGCCGGTCCTGGTGGCGAACGGAGCGTCGAGCACATCGGCGAGCGCGGCCCCCTGCCACAGCGCGAGCGCCGCGCCGAGCGACGTCGCCGCGTCTCCCGGCGCGCCGGCGGCGAGCGCCCGCCTGCCGCGCGCGGTCAGCTCCTCGAAGCGGTGCGCGTCGACGTTCTCCGCCGGTACCGCGAGCCGGTAACCCGTCCCCGTCGACTCCAGCGCCCCGGCGTCCCCCAACGCCTTTCGCAGCCGGTACACCAGTGCGTGCAATGCGTTGACCGCTTCCGCCGGCGGATCGCCGTCCCAGAGGTCGTCGACGAGCGAACCTGTCGGCACGCTCTCGCCCGCGGTCAGCGCGAGCCTCGCGAGCAGCATGCGCGGCCGGATGCCCGGAACGCGGATCGGGGTCCCGTCGTCCGCGCACGCCCCAACCGGGCCGAGCACCGTTATCCGCATGGTCTCCAGTCCTTCGAATCGTCCGCCGTTCCCGCGGCCGGCGCGCCACCCCGCGAGTTCATCGTAGGACCGGTCGTGGGTCCGGCTTCGGATGCGGGAAGCGAGCCTCGGCTCGTGCTGCGGTCCGCGAAGCGGAACCGGGAGCCATTGGCAGGCCGATCTCACCGAGGAGCAGGCCGTGCGTTCCAGGTGGCGCGCGGTGAACACATTGTGTCGATACTTCGTCAAAGAGGCCGAATGAGCGTGGGGCACGAAGCAGCAGTGTCGACCTGTGTGAAGATCCCCCGTATTCGGCCGTGAGACCAACCTCATATGATCATAGTGGTGCAGCTTCGGTACGCGTTCCGCTTGTATCCAACGCCTGGGCAGCAGATCGCGCTGGCTCAGTCGTTCGGGTGTGCTCGCGTGGTGTTCAACGACGCCGTGCGAGCACGGCAGGATGCTTACGAAGCAGGCGAGTAGGTGCCCAGAGCTGCCGAGTTGTCCAAGCGCCTGGTCACCGAAGCGAAGAAGACGCCCGAACGTTCGTGGTTGGGCACGGTGTCTGCTGTCGTGCTGCAACAATCGCTACGGGATGCTGAGCAGGCGTTCAAGAACTTCTTCGACTCGATCAGTGGTAAGCGCGCTGGTTGCCGCATGGGCGTGCCGAGGTTCAAGACCCGCCGGGACCGTCGCCAGTCGATCCGGTTCACTGCCAACGCGCGTTGGTCGGTCACCAGAGGGAGGAAGCTCCGCTTACCGAAGATCGGTGATGTGCCGGTGCGCTGGTCTCGCGAACTTCCGTCAACACCGTCGAGCGTGACCGTGATCAAGGACGCGGCGGGGCGTTATTTCGCCTCGTTCGTCATCGACACCAACCCCGAATCCATCGGTACGGACGCCCCGGACGTAGGGATCGATCTGGGGTTGGGTCACTTCGCGGTGCTTTCGGACGGTACGAAGATCAAAGCACCCAAGTTTCTCCGTGGAGCGGAGCGCAAGCTCAAGCGGGCACAGCAAGCCCTGTCCCGCAAGGAGAAAGGCAGCAAGAACAGGGACAAAGCCAGGCTCAAGGTCGCTCGGGCTCACGCTCGGGTGGCCGATGCGCGCCGCGAGTTCCACCACCGGCTCTCCACTCAGTTGATCCGCGAGAACCAAGCGATCGCGGTGGAAGACCTGGCGGTGCAAGGTCTCGCGCGCACTCGCCTGGCGAAGTCCGTCCACGACGCTGGATGGTCGGCACGCGAGAGACCGCGCGGCGCAACAGCCCGGTCCGGCAGCAGCCCGCCCACGCATCCCCGCTGATCCTGACCTTCGGAGGCGCCGAGCCTTCGGAGTTCGCGCGCCAGCAGGCCGAGCTCGTGCGCGCGTGGTCGCCGCACGGGGTGCCGTGCCAGGTGGTGGACCAGGCCGACGGCCACCACTTCGATGCCGTGGAGCGGCTCGCCACCGACGGCCCGCTGCGCGAGGCGGTGCTCGCCATGGTCCGCGGCGCCTGAATTTGAATCGCGCCGAGCGGCCTCCGGCCGCTACGGTTCGTGGCGTGTTCGCCGATCTTGCCCGCAAGCACGGGCTGCACGTTCGTGTGCTCGAAGTTGATGAGACGGGCTGGGATTTCCAGGTCGGGCACGCCGTGGCTGCCGACGGCGCGCGGTGGGTGCTCCGCGTGCCGCGGCGTCCCGAGGTCAGCGAGCTGATCGCGGGGGAGCGGCGGCTGCTGGAGTTCCTGCGGCCGCGGTTGGACGTCGCGTTGCCGCAGTGGGAGGTGTGCACCTCCGAGCTCGTCGCCTACCGGCGGCTGCCCGGTTCGCCGTTGGGGCCGGAGGATCCGGTGACGTTGGCGTACCAGTGGCGGATGGACGTGCCCGAGGGGCTCTTCGGGGTCCTCGGCGCGGTGATCGCGGAGCTCCACAACGCGTCGGCGGCGGAGATCGCCGAGCTCGGTGTTCCGGTGTCGGAGCGCACGGCCTTGCGCGACGAGGCCGACGACCACCTCCGCCGCGCGGGGTCCGAATTGGACGTTCCGGAGTCGCGGGCTCGCCGGTGGCGGGAGTGGATCGACGACGACCGGTACTGGATCGGCGAGTCCGCCGGGCTCCGCCTGGTGCACGCCGACCTGCACCCGGGGCACCTGCTCGTCGACGACTCCGGGACGCTGACCGGAATCCTGGACTGGACCGACGCCGCGGTCGACGATCCGGCGCTCGACTTCATCGCCCCGCGCCGGGCGTTCGGCGAAGCCGGTCTCGACCGGCTGCTGGCGGCCTACGTCGACGCGGGCGGACGGCCGCGCGAGCACTTCCGGGCGCACATCGAGCAGCTGTCGTCGTTCTTGTTCAGCGTCTCGCTCGGCATCCACGGGATCGACACGGGCCACGACGGCTACGTGAAGATCGCCCAGGAACGCCTGCGGGGATGACGTTCGGTGGCCCGGGGACCGGCGGCGCGGGCCGCCGGACCCCGGGTTCCGTCAGAGCCAGCCGGGCAGCACGAAGATCGCGCACGACAACACGGGCGCGACCACGATCATGCTCATGCCCCACGCCATCAGACGCTTGAACGTGGTGTCCCGCGCCTCCTCCGGGGTGCTGGCGATGACGAGCGCACCGCTGGTCGAGAACGGGGACGAGTCGACCACGGACGACGAGATCGCCAGGGCGATGATCAGGCCGACCGCGCCGACCTGACCGGTCTGCAGGAACGGCACCGCGAGCGGGATGAGCGCGCCGAGGATCCCGGTGGTCGACGCGAACGCGGACACCCCGCCGCCGATCAGGCAGATGACGAACGAGGCCAGCAGCGGGATCCCGATGCCGACGACGCCGTTGCCGAGGTACTCGATGGTGCCGACGCTCTCCATCAGGCTCACGTACGTCACCACGCCGCAGACCAGCAGCACGGTCGGCCACGCGACCTCGGACACGCATTTCTTGGTGACACCGGGCCACAGCAGGATGATGATCGTGGCGATGCTCAGCGCGAGCAGGCCCACGTCGAACTCCAGCGCCAGCGCGCCGACGGCCAGCGCGACGAGGCCGACGAGCGTCACGATCCGCTGCACGTTCAAGGTGATCGCCTCGACGGCCGTGCTCGTCCGGGTCGCGGTCGCCGTGCCGCCGCCACCCACCGGCTCGTCGTCCTGCTGCGCCGGATCGGTGCTGACCCGCCTGCCGAGCAGTTGCTTCCCGCCGAACATGAAGAACACCGCCACGCTCAGCAGCGTGTTGAACAGCAGCAGGCTGATCCACAGCAGCACGGGATTGCCCGGCAGGCCGCTGCGTTCCACGACGCCGTTGGTGATGCTGCCGAAGATGCTGATCGGCGAGAAGCCGCCAGCGCTCGCGCCGTTGATGATGAGCAACCCCATGAGCAGCGGGTTGATCCGGTAGCGCGTCGCGAAGTTCATCCCGATGGGGGCCATCATCGCCACCGCGCCGGGCACCACGGCGCCCACCATCGTCAACAGGCTGGTGACCAGGAACATCACCCACGGGATGAGGGCTATTCGCCCCCGCACGGCCCGCACTCCGCTGTGGATGAGCCAGTCGACGGTGCCGTTCGCCTTGGCGATGGCGAACAGCAGGGTCACGCCGACCAGGGTGACGAACAGGTCGCCGGGGAAGCCGGCGAAGAGATCGTCGTTGGACTTGCCGAACACGAACGTGCCGAGCAGGAAGGCGCCCAGGAACGCGACCGCTCCCATGTTCACCGAGCGCACGGTCGCGAAGGCGAAGATCAGAACCAGGCCGATGATCGATATTACCTGTAAGGACATCGACACTCCTCGAGGCTGACGTTGGCTCGCAGGGGTTGGTGGATTCGTTGGTACGACGACGGAATCTGGCGGTCGGATGGCCGGGTCAGACCCGGGCGGCCACCACGTTGCGCAGCGCGCCCACCTCGGAGATCTCGACCTCGACGAGGTCTCCGGGCACCATCGGCCCCACCCCGGCCGGGCTGCCGGTGAGCAGCACGTCGCCGGGTTCGAGGGTGATCCAGCGGGTGACGAAGGCCAGCAGTTCCCCGATCCCGAACACCATGTCCGCGACCGATCCCCGCTGGACGACCTCCCCGGCCAGCCTCGTGGTGATCCGCAGGGCCGACGGATCGGCCACCTCGGTCTCGATCCAGGGGCCCAGCGGGCAGAACGTATCCGCGCTCTTCGCCCGCGTCCACTGGCCGTCGGCCCGCCAGTCGTCCGCGGTGACGTCGTTCGCGCAGGTGTAGCCCAGCACGACGTCGGCGAAGCGATCGGCCCGCACGTTGCGCGCGGTGCGGCCGATGACGACGGCCAGCTCGCCCTCGTACTCCAGCCGCCGCACTTCGGGCGGCCGCAGCACCTCCGCATCCGGACCGGTGATCGCGTTGGGAGCCTTGAGGAACAGCGATGGCCGCTCCGGCCAGGGCCTGCCCTTCTCGGCGATCTGGCCGGCGTAGTTGCTGCCCGCGCAGACGATCACGCGCGGCTCGCACGGGGCGAGCAGGGTGACCTCCGACAGCGTCCCCACGGCTCGCCCCGGGGTGTCGTTCCCGTCGGGCAGGTCGTGCACCAGGTCGCCGACGACGACGCCGCGACCGACCCGGTCGCCGAGGCGGTAGCGAACTATTCGCATGGTCCCTCCTAGCGGCTGTTCGAAGAGGAGTTTCGGAATGACGCGCGGGCACGGGTGGGGCGTGGCCGGGTGGGGCGCCGGTTTTTTGCCAAAACCAAACCCTCCCCCCCCCCCCCCCCCCCCCCTTCCCCCCAAAAACCCCCCCCCCCCCCCCCCCCCACCCCCCCTCCCCACCCCCTTGAACCACCCC
>NZ_JBWKKH010000001.1:24016-131817 GCF_056431645.1 Saccharopolyspora sp. NPDC045839 | reverse complement strand
GTCCTCTTTTCAGCAAAAACCTGTTTTCCCCCACGCGTCCGCGTCCCTTTTTCCGCAAGAAAACGCCACCTGCGCCGGCACCGGGCACCTTCGGGATCAACCTGGTGAAGCCGCCCTGAAACGAGCTCCTAGTCGATGGACAGCGCCTCGCGGACCAGTTCCACCGGGTGCCACGCGGTGCGGCCCGCTCCGTGGAAGATCTGCTGCCGGCACGAAACCCCGGTCGCGGCCACGACCGTGTCCTCGGGTTCCGCCGCCAGCGCCGGGAAAAGCCGGTCCCCGCCGACGGTCATGGACGTTTCGTAGTGCTCCGACTCGAAGCCGAACGAGCCTGCCATCCCGCAGCAGCCCGCGTCGATCTCCTCGACCTGCGCCCCCGGGATCCGGCCCAGCAGGGCGACCGTGGCGGCGGTGCCGACTTCGGCCTTCTGGTGGCAGTGGCCGTGGAAGACGATGCGGCGCCCCGCGAGCCAGGAATCCGCGCGCAGCGTCAGCCGGCCCGCGTCGATCGCTTCGACGAGGAGTTCCTCCACCTGCTTGACCCGCTGCGCCACGGCGTGCACCGACGAGGAGTCGGGCAGCAGCGACTTGTGCTCCTCGCGGAGCATCAACACGCACGACGGCTCGCAGCCCACGATCGGCGAATCCGGTGCGGTGTCCCGCTCCAGCGAGGTGACCAGCGCCGTCGCCTTCTTCTTCGCGTCGTCGAGCATTCCCTTCGACATGCTCGACCGCCCGCAGCAGCCGCCGCCCGCGAGGTCCACCCGCCAGCCCGACCGTTCCAGCAGCTCGATGCCCGCCCGGCCGATGTGCGGCTCGGTGTAGGTGGTGAACGAGTCCGCGAGCCAGGTGACCGCGCCCTGCGGAGCGGCGGCCTGCGCGGACGTGCGGCGGCGGAACCAGCGGAGCAGGCTGACCCGCTGGAACGTGGGCAGCGGGCGGGCCGCCGCGATGCCGAGCGTGCGGTCCAGGACCCTGCGCAGGAAGGGGATCCGGCTGGGCAGGTTCGACAGCGGGGCGGTCGCCGAGCCGAGCCGGTTGAGCGCGCGGATCGAGGAGAACACGCGCGACCGGAGCGGGGTCCCGTGGATCTCGTGGTGGTGCGCGAGCGTTTCGGCCTTCAGCGACGCCATGTCCACGCTCATCGGGCATTCGCTCTTGCACGCCTTGCACATCAGGCAGAGGTCGAGGATCTCGTGGAGGCGTTCGCCGCCCAGCGCCGCGTGCGGGTCCGGTTCGGACAGCGCCTTCACCAGCGCGTTGGCCCGGCCGCGGGTGGAGTGCTCCTCGTTCTTCGTCGCGATGTAGGACGGGCACATCACGCCCGCGGCGGACTTCCGGCAGGCACCGATGTTCATGCAGCGGTCCGCGGCGCCGCGCATGCCGCCGACGACCTCGAACTCCAGCATCGTCCGCAGCGGTGGGGCGGGCGGGAGCGCGTCGCGGTCGCGGAGGTTCTCGGTCATCGACGGCGCGTCGACGATCTTGCCGGGGTTCATGACGCCGTCGGGGTCGAAGAGCCGCTTGACCTCGCGCATGGCCTCGTACAGCTCGTCGCCGAAGATCTCCCGGTTGAACTCGCTGCGGGCGAGGCCGTCGCCGTGTTCGCTGGAGTTCACCCCGCCGTACTCGGCGACGAGGTCCTTGACCGCTTCCGCGACGGCGCGCATCTTGGCGACCTCGTCGGGGTCGGTCAGGTCGACGAACGGGCGGATGTGCAGGCATCCCACCGAGCAGTGGCCGTAGAACCCGGCCTCCATCCGGTGCTCGTCGAGGATCTCCTTGAACCGCTTGGTGTATTCGGCGAGGTGCACCGGGTCCACCGCGGTGTCCTCGACGAAGGCCAGCGGGCGGCGGGTCCCCTCGCCGGCGGCCATCAGCAGGCCCAGGCTGGACTTCCGGACCTTCAGCAGCGCCTGCTGCTCGGCGGGCGTGACCGCGCGAAGCGTGTGGTAGCCGTGCCCGTTCTGCTGCCACCGCGCATCGAGCCGGTCGAGCTGGGCGACCAGGTCCGCTTCGTCGTCGCCGGTGAAGGAGACGAACAGCAGCGCGCCCGGGTCGCCGACGAGCACGTTGCCGAGGTCGGCGAACTCGATCTTCTGCCGCGACAGGTCCAGGATCGTCCGGTCCATCAGCTCGACCTGGTGCGGGTCGCAGCTCAGCGCGTCCGTGGTGGCGGAGATGGCGCTCGCGGTGTCGGTGAAGTGGCCGACGGCGTAGACCGTCCGCCACGGCTTGGGCACCAGGTCCACCAGCGCGCGAGTGGCGATGACCAGCGTGCCCTCCGCGCCCACCACGAACTTCGCCAGGTCGAACGGCTTTTCCGGCCCGAAGCCGACCAGCCGGTCGAGCCGGTAGCCGCAGGCGCGGCGCCAGAACGCCGGCATCTTCGCCTCGATGACGCCCGCGTTGGCGGCGACGAGACCCGGAAGCGCTCGGTAGATCCGGCCTTCGAGGGTCTCCGCCGACGCCCGGCGCGCCCGCTCGGCCTCGTCGACGGGCTCGAACCGGGTGCACGAGCCGTCGGCGAGCACCACGTCCAGCGCCCGCACGTGGTCGATCGTCATGCCGTAGGTCAGCGAGCCGCTGCCCGCCGAGTTGTTGCCGATCATCCCGCCGATCGTGGCGCGGTTGCTGGTGGAGGTGTCCGGGCCGAACATCAGCCCGTGCGCGGCGGCGGCCTGGTTGAGCTGGTCCTGCACCACGCCGACCTCCACCAGCGCCGTGCGCGCCACCGGGTCGATCGCCAGGATCCGGTTCATGTGCCGGGACATGTCGAGCACCAGGCCGGGTCCCACGGTCTGGCCGACCAGGCTCGTTCCCGCGCCGCGCGGCACGACCGGCACACCGAGCTCGGCGGCGACCTTCACGGCCGCGGCGACGTCGTCGTCGTGGCGCGGGAACGCGACGCCGAGCGGCGTGATCGAGTACATGCTGGCGTCGCGGGAGAAGAGGTGGCGGGTGTAGTCGTCGAAGGCGACCTCGCCGTCCAGCGCGGCGCGGAGCGCGCGTTCCAGGCGCGAACCGAGGGTTTGCCGTGCGGCGGGAGCGTCAGTTGTCGGGACGGTCATCGCGATTCCTTTCCACCGATTCGTCCTTGCAGTCGCCGCGCCCGGCCGGCGGACCAGGGCGCCGCGCTGATTTACCTGGGCCGCGGTAATAAGCGGCGGTAGCCGCTTGCGGTGTGGGACTCAACTCGCACCGCCGCGGGTTCTCAGATGGCTCCTCGCGAGGACAGCCCCGACGTGGTGAATTGGCATTCATGATGTCGGGGATCCCACAGCGAGGGGGCATCGGTAATTCCCGCAGGGGGGCCGCCACCCGCACCGCCACGCAAACCAACTTGAAAACACTCCTTAGCCGCGCAACACCTCGAGGGCCGCTTGGAGACCGGTGGGGTCGACGGGCACCCCGGACAGTTCGAGTCCCATCTGGACGCCGGCGAGGGTGCCGGCCAGCGTCAGGTCGTTGAAGTCGCCGAGGTGGCCGATGCGGAACACGCGACCGGTGAGCTTGCCCAGGCCGGCGCCCAGCGACATGTCGAAGCGGTCCAGGATGACCTCGCGGACCTTGTTCGCGTCGTGTTCCTCGCCCAACCGCACGGCGGTCAGCGAGCTGGAGTGCTCGCGTTCGTCGGCGCACAGCACTTCCAGGCCCCAGGCCCGCACGGCTGCTCTGGTGGCCTCGGCGTGCCGGTCGTGCCGGGCGAAGACGTTGGGCAGTCCTTCCGCTTCGAGGAGGGACAGCGCTTCCCGCAGCCCGTAGAGGAGGTTTGTCGGCGGGGTGTAGGGGAAGAAGCCGCGCTCGTTGGCTTCGAGGATGGGCGCCCAGTTCCAGTACGACTTCGGCAGCCGCGCCCCTTCGGCGGCGGTGAGCGCCTTCTCGCTGATCGCGTTGAACCCCAGCCCCGGCGGCAGCATCAGGCCCTTCTGCGAGCAGCTGACCGTGACGTCCACGCCCCACTCGTCGTGCCGGTAGTCGATGGAGCCCAGCGAGGAGATCGTGTCGACCAGCAGCAGCGCGGGGTGGTTCGCTTCGTCGATGGCAGCGCGGATCTCCGGCACCCGGCTGGTGACCCCGGTCGACGTCTCGTTGTGGACGACCATCACCGCGGCGATGCCGTGCTGTTCGTCCGCGGCCAGCCGCTCGGCGACGACGGCCGGGTCGACGCCTCGCCGCCAGTCCCCGGGGACGAAGTCGACGACCAGCCCGAGGCCTTCCGCCATGTCGCGCCACAAGGTGGCGAAGTGGCCGGTTTCGAACGCGAGCACGCGATCGCCGGGGGACAGGGTGTTGACGAGCGCCGCCTCCCAGGCCCCGGTGCCCGAGGACGGGTAGATGACGACGGGCCGATCGGTGCCGAACACCGGCCGGACCCTGCGCAGCACGTCCTGCGCGAGTTCCGCGAAGTCCGGCCCGCGGTGATCGATCGTGGGTTGCGCCATGGCGCGCAACACGCTGTCGGGGACGTTGGTCGGTCCGGGGATCTGCAGGAAATGCCGTCCGCTGTTGGCGGCCATTGCACCAAACCCTTCTGAGCCGATCAGGTGACGCTGTGCCGTGACGTGGTACGCTGTGCCGTATGAAAGCGCCGAGAGAGTAGGCACGGCGGACTGGGGAGTCAAGGCATTGCGCAACGTCCTGAACACGCTGCGGGTACTGGAAGAGGTCGCCGCGCGGCAGCCGATCGGCGTCGGCGAACTGGCCCGCGCGCTGGACATGCCCAAGAGCTCGGTCCAGCGCTCGCTGCTCACCCTCGACGAGGCCGGGTGGATACGTCCGGCATCGGGCGAGGTCAAGCGGTGGGTGATGACCACCAAGGCGCTCGCGATCGGCGGCCGCGCCAGCGGTGACCTCGGCCTGCGCGACGCGGCCAGGCCGATCATGGAGGACCTGCGCCGGCGCACCGAGGAGACGATCCACCTCACGGTCCCGGAGGAGGACAGGGTCGTCCTGATCGAGCGGCTGGAGACGTCGAAGCCGCTGCGCATCAGCATGGCCCTGGGGCACGCGCTTCCCCTGCACGCGTCCGCCAACGGCAAGGCGGTCCTCGCCAACAGCGGCCCGGAGGTCCTCAAGCGCCTGTTCGCCGACGAGCTACCGCGCTACACCGACAACACGATCACCGATCCGGACCAGATGCTCGCCGAGCTGGCCCGGATCCGGGAACGCGGATTCGCGCTCAACCACGGGGAATGGCGGGCCGACGTCGGTTCGGTCGCCGCCGTCGTCCTGGAGGGACCGGAGAAGCCGATCGCCAGCCTCAGCGTGAACATCCCGATGAGCCGCCTGACCGAGGAGAACGAAGCGATCTTCGGCGCCGCGGTGAGCGAGGCGGCGAGGAGCCTCGGCGCCCGGCTCGGCTACGAAGCGGCGTGACCGGCCCGGAAACTCGGGCAGTCGGCCAGCCAGGAGCCGGCTCGCGCCCGGAACTGCTCCGGTTCGAGACCGCCTGCGCCGTCGGGAATCGCCGCCACGATCGGCACTCCCGTGACCCGGGGCAGCTCGGCGAGGTTGCACTCCTCGGCCAGCCCGAGCGCTTCCGGCACCGCGCCGAGCACCAGTCCCGCCGGCTCCAGGTTTCGCGAACGCAGGGCGTTGACGGTGAGTTCGGTGTGGTTGAGGGTGCCGAGCCCGGCCCGGGTCACGACGTACACCCGCACCGGGTGGTCCACGGCGAGCCCGGTGGCGAGGTCCAGCAGGGTGCCGCCCCCGGTGTCGAGGCGGACCATGAGGCCGCCCGCGCCTTCGACGATCACGGTGTCGCGGGTCCGGGCGAGCCCGCGGATGCGGGCCGCGTGCTCGCTGATCGGCGGGATCCCGATGCCGCGCCGCCGGGCGGCCGTGTCCGGCGCGAGGGGATCTTCGAGCCGGGTGAACTCGGCGACTTCGCAGCCCGCCAGCCGCGCCACGACGGAGATGTCGGGCTCGTCGGTGCCGACGCCGGTCTGCGCGGGCTTCACGACGATCGTTCCCGGACCGGAGCGGACCGCGAGCGCCGCGGTGGCCACGGTCTTGCCGACACCGGTGTCGGTGCCCGTGATGATGGTGATCATGCCTGCCGCCGGTGGTCGTCGATGGTGCGGGCCAGCACGTCGACGGCGCGCGCCCAGCGCTCGTCGTCGAGGCCGACGTGGGTGGTGATCCGGAGCCGGGAGATCCCGTCGGGCACCGATGGCGGCCGGAAGCACCCCACCCGGACTCCGGCTGCGAGCGCCGCGGCCTGTGCGGCGACGGCGACCTGCGGAGACGGCATGGGCACCGAGAGCACGGCGCCTGCCGACCGCGGCACGCCGAGCCGGTCGGCCAGCTCTCCGCCGCGCTGGTGGATCTGCGCCGGGAAACCGGGTCGCCCGCGCAGCCTGCGGAGGGCGGCCAGCGCGCCGGCGGTGGGCGCCGGTGCCAGCCCGGTGTCGAAGATGAACGGGCGGGCCCGGTTGGTGAGGTGGTCGATCAGCGCAGCGGAGCCGAGCACCGCACCGCCCATCGCGCCGAGCGATTTCGACAGCGTCGCGGTCATCACCACGTGCTGGTCGTCGGCCAGGCCGTGGGCGTGCACCAGTCCTCGGCCGCCGTCACCGACCACGCCGAGCCCGTGCGCCTCGTCGACGACGAGCAGCGCGTCGTGATCGGCACAGGCCGCCGCCAGATCTTCCAGCGGGGCGGCGTCGCCGAGCACCGAGAAGACCGACTCGGTCAGCACGATCGCCCGCCGGCCACCGGCTTCGGCCAACGCGGCCCGGACCGCGGCGACGTCGTTGTGCGGGACCACCTCGATCGCCGCCCGGGACAGCCGCGCGGCGTCGATCAGCGAAGCGTGCACGTGTGCGTCGGAGACGATCAGCGTCTGCTTGTCCGCCAGCACGGTCACCGCGGACAGGTTGGCGTGGTAGCCGGTCGAGAAGACCAGCGCCGCGTCGCGACCGGTGAACTCGGCGAGTTCGCGCTCCAGGTCGGCGTGCAGCGTGGTGGTGCCGGTGACCAGCCGGGACGCACCCGAGCCGGCGCCCCAGGCGAGGGCGGCGTCGGCGGCCGCTCGGCGCACCTCGGGATCGCAGCTCAACCCCAGGTAGTCGTTGTTGGCGAGGTCGATGACGTCGTCATCGACCGCCCGCGGCCGCAGCGTGCGCTGCAACCCGGCGTCTTCGCGCTTGGTCCGCTGCTCGGCGAACCACGTTTCCCAGCCGCTCATCCGGCCTCCGCAGCGGCCGCGATCCCGGCGCAGATGGCGGCGATGTCGTCGTCGGTGCACACGTACGGCGGCATGGTGTAGATCAGGTCGCGGAACGGGCGCAACCACACGCCCTGCTCCAGGGCGGCTTCGGTCGCCTTGACCACGTCGACCGGGTGGTCGAGCTGGACCACGCCGACCGCGCCGAGGACCCGCACGTCGACGGCATCGATGTCGTGCAGCGCCTGCAAACCCGTGTTGATCCGGCGCACGTCCGCCGCCCAGTCGCCGGTGCTCAGCAGGTCCAGGCTGGCCGAGGCGACCGAGCAGGCCAGCGGGTTGCCCATGAAGGTGGGGCCGTGCATGAGGACGCCGGAATCGCTGGCGGACACGCCACGGGCGACCTCCGTCGTGCAGAGCGTGGCGGCCAGCGACAGGTAGCCCCCGGTGAGCGCCTTGCCGACGCACAGCACGTCCGGGGTCACGCCGGCGGCGTCGGCGGCGAAAAGCGTTCCGGTGCGGCCGAATCCGGTGGCGATCTCGTCGAAGACCAGCACCAGTCCGTGCTCGTCGGCGATCTCGCGGAACACCCGCAGACATGCGGCGGGGTAGGGGTGCATGCCGCCGGCGCCCTGGAGGAGCGGCTCCACGATCAGCCCGGCGAGGCGGTCCGCGTGCTCGGCCGCGAGCGCGCGGAAGCCCGCCGCCCAGGCGTCGACGTCGCCGTCGAGCCGTGGCGGGCGCTCGCCGAACACCTGCTCCGGCAGCACGCCGGACCACATGGCGTGCATCCCGCCGTCGGGGTCGCACACGCTCATGCAGTCGAAGGTGTCGCCGTGGTAGCCGCCGCGGACGGTGAGGAACCGGGTCCGGTCCGGCAGGCCGGCGCCGCGCTGGTACTGCAGCGCCATCTTCATCGCCACCTCGACGCTCACCGACCCGGAGTCGGCGAGGAAGACGCGGTCGAGGCCGGCGGGTGCGAGGTCGACCAGTCGCCGGGCCAGCTCGATCGCCGGCTCGTGGGTGAGCCCGCCGAACATCACGTGCGACATCTGCTCGATCTGCCGGCGCACCGCCGCGTCGAGCACGGGGTGCCGGTAGCCGTGGATCGCCGACCACCACGACGCCATCCCGTCGACCACCTCGCCGACGCCGTCGAGGCTGATCCGGCTGCCCGCGGCGCCGGTGACCAGGCGCGTCGGCGTCGGTTCGGCCATCGATGTGTACGGGTGCCACAGGTGCTCGCGGTCGAACGCGAGCAGTGCTTCGGCGGTCATGTCAGGCGTTGGGGAGGACGTCGGTGCCGGCACCGCGGCGCCGGATCGCCGGATCGATCGGCTCCAGCCGCCCGGTCTGCCGCGCGAGGTCCTCCGCGGAGCCAAGGACGACGAAGCCGTTGTCGCGGATCATCTCGAGGTCCGCCTTGGCTTCCTGGCCCTCCGAGGTGAGGTAGTCGCCTAGGAAGATCGAGTTGGCGACGTGCAGCGCGATCGGTTGCAGCGAACGCAGGTGCATCTCGCGGCCGCCGGCGATCCGGATCTCCTTGTCCGGGCAGACGAAGCGCGCCATCGCCAGGATCTTCACGCAGCGGGTGGGGGAGAGCTCCCAGGTGTTCTCGAACGGGGTGCCGTCGAAGGGCATCAGGAAGTTGACCGGGATCGAGTCCGAGCCCAGCTCCCGCAGCGCGAACAGCGCCTCGACGAGTTGCTCGTCGGTTTCGCCCAGGCCCGCGATCAGGCCGGAGCAGGGCGAGATCCCCGCGCCCTTCGCCTTCTCCACGGTTTCGACCCGGTCCGCGTAGGTGTGGGTCTGGACGATGTTGTCGTGGTTGCTCTCGGCGGTGTTGATGTTGTGGTTGTAGGCGTCCACCCCGGCGGCCTTCAGGCGCTCGGCCTGGCCGTCCTTGAGCAGCCCCAGGCAGGCGCAGACCTCGACGTCGGGGTACTCCTCCTTGAGCGCCCCGACCATCTCGGTGACCTTGTCGATGTCCCGGGTGGACGGCCCGCGTCCGGAGGAGACCAGGCACACCCGGCTCGCGCCGCCCTTGAGCCCGGCGCCGGCCTGCTGGAGGGTCTCGTCCTTGGACAGCCAGGAGTACTTGAGGATGGGCGCGTCGGAGCCCAGCGCCTGCGAGCAGTAGTTGCAGTTCTCCGGGCACAGCCCCGACTTCAGGTTCACCAGGTAGTTCACCTTCACCGCGTTGCCGAAGTGCGCGCGGCGCAGCCGGCCGGCGGCGGCGACGACGGACATCAGCTCGGCGTCGTCGGCGCGCAGCACCGCGAGGGCGGCCTCGGGGGTGGCCGGCACCCCGGCGAGGATCCCATCGGCGAGCTGGTGGAAGGTGGTGTTCATCGCTTCTCCCGTGTCGGCAGGTGCGGCAACCTGAACAGTGTTCACCTGAACGGTGTTCAGGCTAGGCTGGGCGGGGCGATCGGTCAACGGGAGGGGTCTGCGTGCGGTATCACCGGAGCGACGTCGTGGATCGCGCGATCGCGGTCCTCGACGAGTACGGGCTGGAGTCGCTGTCGATGCGCCGCCTGGCCGCCGATCTCGGTGTGCAACCGAGCGCGCTCTACCACCACGTGCCGAACAAGCAGACGCTGCTGGCCGCGGTCGCCGACGAGATCCTGACCCGGGGCAGGCGAGCGCACCGGGCCCGGGAATGGGACCGGCGCGTGGTCGAGGTCTGCGCAGAGCTCCGGGACGCGATGCTCGCCTACCGCGACGGTGCGGAGGTGGTCGTCACGGCGCACACCTTCGGCCTCGGTGCCGCCGAGCCCGCGAACCAGCTGCGAGCGGCCCTGCGCGACGGCGGCCTGCCCGACGACCTGGTCGACGTCGGCACCCGGGCCCTCCTGCACCTCGTCTTCGGCCACACGGTGGAAGAGCAGATGGCGCTGCAGGCGGCGAGCGCCGGCGCGATCGACCGGGCGCCCGGCGGACCGGCGGACTTCGAACGCGGGCTCGAACTCGTCCTGGACGGCCTCCGTTCCAAGGTCGGCGGCTGACGACGCGCAGGCACCGCAAGGGGTTCGGCGCCACCGGCCGGAGTCGCGATCTCCGGGAGGCCCGGCGAGCGCTTTGAGGTGGCCGCCGTTCGGGCGCTGTTCGATACTCGGCTCGGGGGGAGTACTTCCGCAGGGTCTGTCCGGTCAGGACGGATGCCCGTTGGCATCCCCGGCAGGCCGCCCGCACGGGCGAAGGAGACCTCGAACGCAACCGAGTTCGAGGGGGTCTCCATGCCTCGTCCGACCGCTCTCGCCGCCGCCCCATCGGACTCGATCGGCTCGCCGTGGCTCTGGGGCATCAGCATCGCCGTGCTGCTGGCGCTGCTGTGCGCCGACTTCCTGGTCACCCGCCGCCCGCACGAGGTCTCCATGCGCGAGGCCATCGGCTGGTCGGTCTTCTACCTCGCCTTGCCGCTGGTGTTCGGGTTGTTCCTGTGGAGTGCGTTCGGCGGCAGCCAGGCGCTGGAGTTCATCACCGGCTTCGTGGTGGAGAAGTCCCTGTCGGTCGACAACCTCTTCGTCTTCATGATCCTGCTGTCGGGCTTCGCCGTGCCGGCCGAACTGCAGCAGCGGGTGCTGCTGTACGGCATCGTCGGGGCTCTGGTGCTGCGCGGGATCTTCATCGCGGCCGGGGCCGCCCTGCTGCAGGCGGGCACCTGGGCGTTCCTGGTCTTCGGCGCGATCCTGTTCGCCACCGCCGTCAAGATCCTGCACGAGGCGATCACCGGTTCCGGTTTCGACCGCGACGTGTCGCAGATGCGCTCGGTGCGCCTGCTGCGGCGGCTGATGCCGGTCACCGACGACTACCGAGGCCCCCGGCTCACGGTTCGCGAAGGCGGCCGACGTGCCTTGACCCCGCTGACGGTCGTGGTCGTGGCGGTCTTCGCCACCGACGTGGTGTTCGCCGTCGATTCCGTCCCCGCCGTCTACGGCATCACCGAGGATCCGTACCTGGTGTTCGCCACCAACGCGTTCGCCCTGCTCGGACTGCGTGCCTTGTACTTCGTGCTGGCGACGGCGCTCGCCAAGCTCACCCACCTCAACCACGGGTTGGCGATCATCCTCGCGTTCATCGGGGTGAAGCTGGTCCTGCACTGGGCGCACGGGATCTGGCCCGCCGTCCCGGAGATCCCGACCCCGCTCTCACTCGCGGTCATCGTGGTGGTCTTGGCGGCCGTCACGCTGACCAGCCTGCGCGCCCGCCGCGGCGCCGAAGAATCCACGCCCGGGAGCTGACCATGTCCACCGAAGTCCTCGTCGAACTCGCCGTGACCGTTCTCGTGGTGATCGCCTTGCTGATCACCTGCGCGGTCCTGCTCGACGCCCGCCCGCCCAGAGGGCCGCACCATTGACCGCGGTGGTGCTCCGCAGCCACACCCGCGAACACGACGCTTCCGCCCGGCTGTGGGAGATTCCGAAGCCCGGCTGGAAAAGCAGCGACCCCGAAGCCGCTTCCTGGCGGTGTCCGCACAGGCCGAACCGGACACAGTTCGGGGCTTCGGGGTCGGGTAGCTGCCTGGTATTCGCCGACCGCTTGCCCGCGTCGAATTCCACAGGGGGCATCGCACGTCGGGTCGGCTGGAGTGCCTGGGCGGTCCTAGCGGACAGCCACCTCACAAGTCCTGTTGGTATTCAACGTTGGACCACCTCCTTTCCTGTGTACCGAGGAGGCTAGGGGGTGGCGCCCCACCCGGGCAACTGATTTTTTCGCAGCGGCCGCCACGGCGTCCTCCCGCACGCGCAGCGGCCGGACAGTCTCATGTGGACAGATCATTCGAGCAGGGCCCGCCCCGCGGTCTCCACCGCATGCGGCCGACGTCGCATCCTGGAAGGCCCCCTTGGTTCGGTGGCTCGTGCGGTCACGTGCGCGCCGCGCCGCTCGGCGCCACGTTCCCGTGCGAATGCCCCCGCTGCGCGGTCCTCGGGCTCCGCGAGCTGCGGAGACCGGCGAACGCGAGTGCGGCGAACGTGATGACCCACGCGGCGCCGGCGAGCATGAAGGCCACGCCCAGGCCGGTGAGCGGCAGCACACCGGTGAACGTCAGCGGGAGGATGACCGCACCGGACACGGCGTTCCCCGCGATGGCCGACCCGGCCAGCCGCGACGGGATCTCCGGGTAGCCGGCGATCAGGCCGAGAGCGGCGGCGCCGCCGAGCATCGCGATCCCGATCGGCAGGAACCAGGCGGACGGCAGCCCGAGCGGAGCAGCGAGCCACTGCCCGCCCACCAGCATGATCACCCCGAAGGCCGCGGTGCCCCCGCTGTCGATCCGCAGGCTCCTGCGCAGCAGGTCGGCCCGTTCCCTCGGGCTGCCGGCGGTAGTGGTCGGGCTGCTCATGTGCGTCTCCTCGTCGTCGATCTGCCCAGAAGGTGGCATCGCGCAGGGCACGAGTTCAATGACCTCCGAGGTCATGGCCGCGGTGATCTGCGGCTGGCTAGGCTTCGGAACATGGGTGTGCGGCAACCGGCCAGGGTGGGGATCTTGCTCCGCGAGTGGCGGCGGCGTCGGCGGCTCAGCCAGCTGGACCTCGCTCTCCTGGCGGACACCTCCGCGCGGCATCTGTCCTGTGTGGAGACCGGCCGTGCGCGGCCGAGCCGGGCGATGGTGCTGCGCCTGTCCCGTGCCCTGGACGTTCCCCTGCGCGACCGGAACACCTTGCTGCTGGCCGCCGACTACGCACCGGCGTACCAGGAGAGCAGCCTCGATGACGAAGCCATGGCCTCGATCCGTTCGGCGCTGGACACCATGCTGGCGTCCCACGAGCCGTATCCGGCGGTCGTGGTCGACCGCCTGTGGAACGTGCTGCTCGGCAACCGGGCCATGGCCGTGCTCATGGACGGCATACCGCAGCACCTGCTGCTGCCGCAGCCCAACGTGTTCCGCCTGGCCCTGCACCCCGACGGACTGGCCCGGCGGTTGGTCAACCTGCACGAGGTCCGCGCCCTGTTCCTGGAACGGCTGCACCGCCAGGTCATCGCCACCGGAGACGCGCACCTGCGCGCGTTGTACGAGGAGGTGGGCGGGTATCCCGTCCCCGAGGACCCGGGAGCGGAACGGGGCGGCAGCGCCGGAAATGCGCCGAGCCCGATCCAGGTGCCGCTGAGGATCCGCACCCCGCAGGGCGAATTGGCGATGTTCAGCACCATGGCCACATTCGGCGCTCCGGCCGATGTGACGTTGTCGGAGCTGGCGATCGAGTTCTTCTACCCCTTCGACGAGCACACCGCGAACGCACTGCGCGCGCTGGCGTCCGCGGGCACGACCGGTGGCTCGCCGCTGTAGCGATAGGCCGCCGAAAAGACTCCGAGGTCAGCCGGCTCTCGCACTGCCGGTGGCGGTATCAGGTGTCCGAGCGCCACCAGCGGTGGGGATGCCGTCGTGCGTGGGGCGAAGCGGGAGACCGGTCAGGAATCGAGAAGCGCCGGCCGCGTGCCCGCGCCTAGCGTGACCGGAGCGGACACCACCGGTCGCCGGGCAGGGCCCGGCCGACCGCCACGAACGTCCCCACCCGGCTGGTCCCGGGGTTTCCCGATTTCGCAGGAGGTCCGAATGAACTGGAACAAGTGGGTTCGGCAGAGCCACCGCTGGCTTTCCATCGCCTTCACGGTGACCGTGATCATCACCTTCGTCGCCCTGGCGCAGGAAGAGCCCGTCGTCTGGATTTCCTACGTACCGCTGCTCCCGCTCGCGCTGCTCCTGCTCAGCGGCCTGTACATGTTCGCGCTGCCGTACGCCAGGCGCAGCCGCCGAAGCGCCGCTCGCGGGAGATGACCCGCTACCTGTTTTCTCCGTCGAAAAGACTTGCATGCCAAACGCTTTCGGATATCTCTCCGCGAGCACCGTCCAGTCGACTGCCCGGAACCCCACCCGGGGGCGCGCCTGACTGCCTATCGTGATGCCGGGACCCGACGAGAAGGGGTGGGCATGCGGACTTGGCTGGTTACCGGCGCGTCGCGCGGGTTGGGGGCGGCGCTCGTCGACGCGGTGCTGGCGCGAGGGGACGCCGTGGTGGCCACGGCCCGGGCCCCCGAACGCATCGCCGCCGTCGCGCTGGAGCACGAGGAGCGGCTGCTCACGTGCCGCCTCGACGTCACCGATCCGGACACCGTGCGGAAGGCGGTCGCGGCCGCGGTCGATCGGTTCGGCCGGATCGACGTGCTGGTCAACAATGCCGCTCTCGGACTCCTCGGTGCCGTCGAGGAAACCTCCGTGGAGGAGGCGAGAACCCTGTTCGACACCAATGTTCTCGGGGTGTTGTCGGTGACGAACCAGGTGCTGCCGGTGATGCGCGCCCAGCGGTCGGGGCACGTGCTGATGATGAGTTCGATGGGCGGGTTCGCCTCCGGGGCGGGATTCGGCGTCTACGCGGCGAGCAAGTTCGCGGTCGAGGGACTGGCCGAAGCGTTGCGGGAGGAGCTCGCGCCGTTCGGGATCGCGGTCACGATCGCCGAACCCGGGGTCTTCCAGACCGACTTCGCGTCGGTCGGCTCGGCGCGGGCCGGCCGGTCCATCGACGATTACCGCCAGGTCGGCGAGACGCTCGCCGAGTACGACGACGGCGAGCCGGGTGGCGACCCGGCGTGGGCCGCCGCCCAGCTCGTCGCCGTCGCGGACCGGGAGGATCCGCCGTTGCGGTTGCCGCTCGGCGCCGACGCCGTCGCCCGCATCAGCGGCAAGCTCACCGCCGTGGCAGCGGAGCTGGCCGACCTCTGAAGGGTCGTTCCGGAATGGTGTGCGAGCACGTGGTCGGCTGGGGCGCAGGGCGCCGGTTTCGCGCGAAACCGCCGCCGATGTCAGGCGCCGGACGCCTTCGGACGAGCCGGGCGGAGCCGTTCTGAAACGACCTCCAAGAGGAACCTCCTTCCTGATCGCGGGCTAACCCGCGATCAGGTGGCCTTGGGGGCGGCGCGCATGCTGACGTAAACGCACGGGGTGCCGTTGGCCAGGGTGGCGAACACCACCGGGCTGTACGCCTCGCCGCCGAGGTTGAAGGGCGCGGCGAAGACCGTCGGCGATACCGGCAGCAGGCTCGCTTCCATCGGCGGGGCAATGCCTTCCAGCTCGTCGACGAACTCGTAGCGGATCCGTGCGCCGCCCGCGTCGTCCCGGCTGATGGTCGTGATGGTTCCGGCGCGCCGATAGCTGCCCAGCAGCGGCGTCAGGTCCACCTCGGGCGGGTTCGCCGGCGGAGCGAACGGGGCCGGCATGCGCGCGTCGGCCAGTTCGGCCAGCAGCTCCCGGAACAGGTCGGCGTAGAGCCGGGCGAAGTCGCCGCCGTTGGTGAGCAGCACGAACGCCACGCCCGCCCGCGGGATGACGCGCAGGTAGGACTGCTGCGCGCCCGCGTTGCCGTCGTGCCCGAAGCCGAAGACCCCGTTCCAGTCGTGCAAGGTCCAGCCGAGACCCCAGCCGTCCGCGGACATGCTCCACTTGTCCGGGCTGTCCACCTCGCGGCGCTGCATCGCGGCGACCGCATCGGCGGACAGGACCCGGGTGCCGTCCGCGGCGATGCCGCCGTCCAGGTGCATCTTGGCGAAGCGGGCGACGTCACCGGCCGAGACGATGACCCGGCCGTACGGCCCCGCCGAGCGCGGCATCATGTCCCAGACGGCCGCAGGTTCGGGCTCCCGGCCGAGGTGGCCCATGGCCGTCCGGAACCGCAGCGCTTCCTCCGGCAGCGTCATCGAGTGCTCCAGCCCGAGCGGGGCGAACAGCCGGTCCCGCAGCGCCTGGTCCCAGGTCTGCCCGGTGAGCACCTCGACGATCCGGCCGAGCACGACGTAGCCGAGGCTGCCGTAGGAGAACGCCGTGCCCGGCGGGCAGTCCAGTGTCACGTCCCCGGCGGCCTCGACGTACTTCGCCAGGCAGTCGTCGCCGCGGCCGGAGTCGTGGAAGAAGTCGTTGGTCACCCCGCCGGTGTGCGACAGCAGCTGCCGGACGGTGATCGTCCTGGTGGCTTCCGGGTCCGGGGTGGCGAACTCCGGCAGCACGCCCACCACCGGCGCGTCCAGGTCCAGCTCGCCGGAGTCGACCAGCTGCATCACCAGCGTGGCGGTGTAGGTCTTGGCGAGCGATCCGGCCAGGAAGACCGAATCGGGGGTGGCGGACACCCCGGTTCCCCGGTGCAGCACGCCGCTGGCCAGCTCGTGGACGGTGCCGTCGGCCAGCACGGCGAGCGCGGCTGCCGGGACGTGGTGGGCGGCGCGCAGCTCGTCGAGCCTGGCCTGCCACCGGTCGACGTCGAATTGCGGTACTGGCATTAGATCCCCTCTGACCTGCGAACCGAACAGTGTGCGGACGTCCGCACACCGTACTGAGACCGTGCGTTGTGCGCAAGGACGTACACTGTTCGAACGGATCGCGCGTAGGAGCGAGGAGCCCGCATGTCAGCCGATGAGCAGCCGTTTCCCTCGGTGTGGGCCCGCCCGCAGCGACAGCGGCGGGAGCAGCCGGCGCTGAGCCGGGAGCAGATCGTCGCCGCGGCTCTGCGCCTGCTGGACGCCGAGGGAATCGGGGCGTTGAGCATGCGCAAGCTCGGCGCCCAGCTCAACGCCGGGGCCACCTCGATGTACACGCACGTGGCCAACAAGGACGAGCTGATCGAACTGGTCGTGGACGAGGTCTACGGCGAGATCGAGGTGCCGGTCCCCGGCGATGCCGCGGGCTGGCGCGCAGCCATCACCGGCTGCGCGCACAGCATCCGGTCGACGCTGCTGCGCCACCCGTGGATCGTCTCGGTGCTCGGCGAGGCGGGCGTGGCCTACCTCGGGCCGAACATGATGCGGCTGACCGAGGCCATCCTCGCCGCGTTCGAGGAAGGGGGCTTCCCGCTGGACGCGGCCGACCGGGCGATGAACACGGTCTTCGCCTACGTCGTCGGGGTGTCGACCAGCGAGGCGGCCTGGCTCACCATGCTCGCGCGCAGCGGGCAACGCGAGCAGGAGTGGGCCGAGCGCCTGTGGCCCGCCGCCGAACGAGCGGTGCGGGAATTCCCGCGGCAGCGCAAGCTTTACGCCGCGCAGCGGGGTCAGAACCTGCGCAGCGCCCGCGACGACGAGTTCGCCACCGGCCTGGACTGCGTCCTGCGCGGCCTAGCGGCCCGCTTCGCCCTCGACCCCGGCGCGTGACGCCACGCTCCACTTTGGACCGGCACGCCTTGGCGATGAGCTGAACCGGCTTCAGGGGTCGTTCGCACGTTCGGGATGTGGCCGTCTGGGGCGCAGGGCGGCGGTTTCGCGCGAAACTGCCGCTTCGCGTGGGGCGGGATGGCGTTTTCGCGCGAAACCGCCGCCGGCGTCACGTACCGGGCGTCTCCGGGATGAGCCGGGTGGAGCCGTTCTCTTGGAGAAGCCCGGGCGACCCGTCGAATCGGCGGTGCCGTTCTTCCCTCGGCGGGGGATCACTCCGGCCAGTCGGAGTTCTTGATGACCTCGACGAAGTCGCTGCGCACGAAGCCCGGGGCGTAGTGGGCGAGCACGTCCGCCTTGACGTTGCCGAACGTCGTCTCGGGGCGGTCCTCGATGCCTTCGGTGAACGCGGTGAGGATCCGGTTCTTGAAGTCCGGGCGGGGGTGCGCGGCGACCACGGCGGCGCGTTGCTCGTCGGAGACCGCGTGGTAGCCGATGCCCAGGACGTCGAGCTCGACGCCGCGGGTGACCAGGGCGACCTCGGGCGCCATGTGCAGCGGGATCTCGGGCGTGGTGTGCAGGGCGATGGCGGTCCAGACCCGGTCGGCGGGCTCGCCGCCGATGCCGTGGGCCTGCAGGAACCTGCGGGCCTCGTCGGCGCCGTCGATCTCGAAGCGCTGGTCCGCACGGCGGAACCGCTCGGTCAGCCCCAGGTCGTGGAACATGGCGCCCACGTACAGCAGCTCGGTATCGAACCGAAGCCCCTGCTCCCGGCCGCGCAACGACCCCCACAGGAACACCCGCCGGGAGTGGTCGAACAGCAACGGCGACGCGGCCTCGCGCACCAGCTCGGTGGCCTCCCGCGCCAGGGCGCTGTCCGGGATCTGCACGCCTGCGATGGATTCCTTCATCTGCGCTGCCTCCTGCTCGGTCGGTGACGGGTTCCAGGTTCGCCCGGGCGGCTACCCTGGTGCCATGTCCTTCCGGCCAGAAGAACCACAGATCCGGACATGACGCACCGGGTGGCCGTCGTGGTGTTCGACGGTGTGACCATGCTCGATGTCAGCGGCCCGTCGGAGGTCTTGCACCAGGCGGGTCGGCAAGGCCACCCGTACGAGTTGGTGCTGGTCTCGCCGCGCGGTGCACAGGTGGCCACGTCCGCCGGGCTGGGGCTGGCCGGCTGCGTCTCGGCGGCCGAGGCCGGCCCCGTCGACACGGTGGTGGTCGCCGGCGGCGACCGGCTGGCCGAGCGGCGACCGGAGGACGGCCTGCTGGCGACCGTGCGCACGCTCGCCACGCAGGCGAAACGGGTCGCGTCGGTCTGCACCGGCGCCTTCGTCCTCGCCGAACTGGGGCTGCTCGACGGCCGCCGCGCGACCACGCACTGGCGGCACGCCGAAGCGCTCGCCCGCCGCTACCCCCGGGTGTGCGTCGAGCCGGACGCCATCCACATCCGCGACGGCCGCTACGTCACCTCGGCCGGCATCAGCGCCGGAATCGATCTGACCCTCGCTCTCGTGGAAGACGACCACGGCGCGGACGTGGCCCGGGACATCGCCCGGGAAATGGTCGTGTTCCTGCAACGCCCGGGCGGGCAGTCGCAGTTCTCCACGGCCCTCGCCACCCCGCCGGCGCGAAGCGACGTGCTGCGCGCGGTGATCGCGTCCGTGGTCGCCGACCCGGCCGCCGACCACAGCCTGCCGGCCATGGCCGTCGCGGCGGCCGTCAGCACCCGGCACCTGACCCGCCTGTTCGGGGCCGAACTCGGCACCACACCGGCCCGCTGGGTCGAACGCGTCCGCCTCGACCGCGCCCGGCAACTCCTCCTCGACGGGCACAGCGTCACCTCGGCCGCGCGCCACAGTGGACTGGGCACCGACGAATCCCTCCGCCGCGCCTTCGCCCGCCACCTGGGCACGACGCCGACCCACTACCGCCAGCGGTTCGCCACCACGCAACGGCAGTCCCCGGAGCCGTGACCGCGGGCGGCTTTCGGCTTCGCTCAGCGCGAACTCCTCGCGCGAAGCCGCACCATGAACAGCGCACGACCGGCGCCGGAGACGCATCGGCGTCCCGCAAGAGGTGCACTGTGGACACCCGGGCGAGTGCTCGTCCGGCTCGGCCGAGCGCATCGATGCGTGGTGTGAGGAAAGCCATGCGGTCGTGGGTGGGATGTGTTGCCGTGGCGTTCGCCCGGGTAGCCGTTGATCGGCAAGCGCCGGGCAGCCACCCGGCGACGTGCGTCCGGAGTTGAGGAGTTCAGCGATGGAACTGGTTGGTTTGCGTCACGTGTACGAGCAGGAGGGGCCGTTCGCGACCGTCTACCTGGAGGCCCGCTCGCCCGGGGAGGACGCGGGCAAGCAGGTCGAGCTGCGGTGGCGGGCGCTGCGCGACCGGCTCCAGGCGGCCGGCGCGCCGGCGGAAGTGCTGGACGCCATCGAGTCGGCGCTGAGCGGTGCGCCCGGCGAGGAGCAGGCTCGGGGACGGGTGCTGGTAGGGGCCGGGCCCGCCGTGCTGCTCGACGAGCCGTGGGACGTCGAGCCCGGAGCCGGCGACGACGCGTTCTGGGATGAGCTCCCGCAGCTCGGCGCCTACGTGCGGGAGGCCGCGCGCTCGGTGTCCGAACTCGTGGTGATCGCGGATCAGGAAGGCGCGCAGGTGCGCCAGGACGTGGTGACCGAGCATCGCGGGCCGCGGGAGATCGACACGGACGTCGTGGAAGGCACGGGGCACGGCGGCGTGCACAAACCGCGTCACGGTGCGTTGTCCCACAAGCGCATTCATCGGCGCGCCGAGGAAACGTTGCAGCGCAATGCGAAGGACGTGGTGGCCCATGTGAACGCGGTCGCCGCGAAGTTCCGGCCGCAGGTGGTGGTCCTCGCCGGTGGTGTGCAGGCGCGGACCGAGGTGCGGGAGCACTTGCCGGTCGAGCTCGCGGAGCTGGTCGTCGAGACCGAGCGGGGCGGGCTCGCGCACAACGCCTCCGATGAGGCGCTCGACGAAGAGCTGGTGCGGATCGCCGGCGAGGAGAGCGAGCGCAGGGCGGCGGACAGCGCCGACAGGATGGAGGCGGGCCTGACGCACGGCCGGGCGGTCCAGGGGGACGATCCGGTGGTGCGGGCGGCCGAGCAGGGCGCGGTCGAGACGTTGCTGCTGGAGGCCGACGCGCCGGCGGAGCACGAGGCGTTGCTGCTCAAGACCTGCGCGGAGACGACCTCCGGCGTCGAACTCGTGCCCGCCGGGACCGGGCTGACCGACGGGGCGGGTGCGATCTTGCGCTTCCCCGTGCATCAGTAGCGCCCGGCCGTTTTCTGGGATCGCGCAAGGGAATTCCTCGCGCACGACGAAGGTGGCGGCAACGACGCAGGGGCCGGCGAACCGGGAGTTCGTCGGCCCCTGCACGTTCGGTTCACTCCGGACGTCGCCCGCGGCGCAGTGCTTCCGGCGGAACTCGGGGGCCCTTGTGCAGCAGCGGATCGGACTCGCGCCCGGGCTCCGGAGCAGTCCCGGTGCGCGACCGCCCGAACCGCTTGCGGAGCTGTGCCGGGATGTTCCGAAGTCGCGTGTTCAACATGAGATCCATGACCTCCTCGTGCGCGGGGTTTCAGCTGCCTCGGCACGAGGGTTTACGCCCACGGGGATGAGGAAACATCACCGCCGGCGCCGATCGAATGCCGCCCGCGTTTCAGGCCTTCCGGTGGGCGTCGAGCCAGTCCACGATCTCGTCGAGCACGCGGTCCTGCTCCGGCTCGTTGTGCGGCTCGTGGTAGAGCCCGTCGTGGATCCGCAGGGTGAGGTCCGGCGATCCGGCGTGGGCGCGCACCAGCTCGCTGGCGGCCGGCGGCATCAGCCGGTCCGCGCCGCCGTGCAGGACGAACAGCGGCATGGTCAGCGACTTCAGGCGCTGCGGCATCGCTTCGACCGCCAGCATGATCTCGGTCGCGGTCCGCGCCCGCATCTTCCCGTCGTGGCAGAGCGGGTCGGTGAGGTAGGCCCGGACGACCTCGGGGTCGCGGCTGATGGTGCTCGCGTCGAGGCTGCGCACGCCGAGGTCGGGCAGCAGCTTGGACAGCAGCGGTGCGGCGGCCCGCTCCACGGCCGACACCGAGCCGGTGTTGAGCGCGGGGGCGGAGATCACGGCACCGGCGATCCGGTCGAGCGGCGTCCCGGTGAGGTACTGCAAGGAGATCAGCCCGCCGAGGCTGTGCCCGTAGACGAACAGCGGCACGTCGTCGTGGCGCTCGCCGGCCAGCCGCGCCAGGAGGTCGACCCCGGCGACGGCAGCGGCCATGCTCCCGATGTTGCCGCGCTTTCCGGGAGACCGGCCGTGCCCGGGGTGGTCGAGGGTGTACGCGGTGTAGCCGGCCGCGTTGAGCCGCTCCGCGACGTGGCGGTAGCGGCCGCTGTGCTCGTGCACGCCGTGGACGAGCACGACCACGGCGACGGGCCGCTCGACGGTCCAGCTCTGCCAGTACTGCCCCGAGGGCAGGGTGCCTTCGAAGTGCGCCGCCTTCGGCCGAGCGTCGTCGTGGGACTGCGTCATCGGGTGCCTTCCTGTCCGGTCAGGTGCGCTGCTCGCCGTCCGGAGTGCACACGTCCGGGCAAGCCTCGTCCGATGATCGGAGCTCGGCAACCTGCCGGGCCGCCGAGCGGACTTCGGGCCTGATCGCGCCGGCGGCGCCCCGAGCCGTGGCGTCCGCCCGTGAACACTCCCGATACCTGCTGTGACCAGCTGTGGTCCATGTGGGTGACGATAGCGATTTTCGCGTTCGCGGAATGTACAGTGCGTGGCATTGCTCGAGCGGCTCCGCGCCCATGCGCGTTGGGCCCGGCGCCCGGGTAGTGCTGCGGGAGCGCGGTGCGGTTTCTCGCCCGCGCGAGTCGGCTGTCGCCGCCGCGGTGCAGCTCAGGACGGAGATGTGGTGAATATCCCCGACAGCCAGGCGACGGACGCGGTCGGCGATCGGCCCGACAGCGACGTCCGGCGACCGGGAGCGGCGCTTCTCGGAGATCCGTTGATCGGAGAGCTCGCGGCCGACCTGCGGGAGTACGCCATCTTCGCCCTCGACGCGGACGGCCGGGTGAGCAGCTGGAGCGCCGGGGCTCAGCGGGTCAAGGGTTACGACAGCGAAGAGGTCATCGGGCGGCACTTCTCGGTGTTCTACCCGCCCGAGCAGGTCGAGTCCGGGTATCCGGACTGGGAATTGGGCCAAGCCACAGCACATGGGTTCCTCATCGACCGGGGGTGGCGGCTGCGCAAGGGCGGGGCCCGCTTCTGGGCGCACGTGGTGATCACGGCACAGCGGGCGCCGGATGGCAGCCTGGAGGGCTTCATCAAGGTGGTCCGCGACGAGACCGAGGCGCATGCCCAGCGGCAGCGCTCGGAACGGCGGTTCACCGACCTCTTCGAACTCGCTCCGGTGGGCATCGCCCTCCTCGACCAGGACGAACGGATCCTGGACGCCAACGGCGCCCTGTGCGACCTGCTGGGCGACCGGCTGCACGGCAAGAGCGCCGCCGATCTGATGCACCCCAGCGATTCCCGGGCGGGACTGCTCTCGCGTCCCGCGGGCCCGGCCGAACCGGATCGACACCCGGCGTCACCCCGGGTTCTGGCCCGCGCCGATGGGCGACCGGTGTTCTGCGACGTGCGGTGCGCGGCGTCGGTGCGCGACGACGGGAACCGGTTCTGGCTGGCGGTGTTCCAGGACGTCACCGAGCAGGTCCGGCACGCCGAGACCCTGCACTTCCAGGCGACGCACGACCAGACGACCGGGCTGCTCAACCGGCAGGGCGTCAACGAGCTGCTGACCACCGTGCTCGCCGGCGGCGGCACCGACCGAGCGGCCGTGCTGTTCTGCGACCTGGACAACTTCAAGCGCGTGAACGACTCGCTCGGCCACGACGCGGGCGACGAGCTGCTCCTGGCGCTGGCGCAGCGCCTGGCCACCGAGCTCCCGCCATGCTGCACACCGGCCCGGCTCTACGGGGACGAATTCCTCGTGGTCTGCTCCGACGTGTCCGGCCGCGGCGGGATCGACGCGCTCATCACGAACGTCTCGGACATCCTGAGCGCGGCCATCCCGTTGCAGGACCGACTGGTCTCCATCACGGCTTCCATCGGCGCGGTCGCCGTCCAGGACGGTGCCACCATCGACGAGATCATCAGCGCCGCGGACGCGGCGATGTTCGACGCCAAACGCGGCCACGGACGCCTCACGCGGACCGCGCCGACCACCAACGGGGTGCAATTGGCCCTGGAGGAAGACCTCCGCGACGCATTGCGCCACGACCGGCTCCAGCTGCACTACCAGCCGATCGTCGCCCAGGACCGGTCCATCGTGCTGGCGGAAGCGCTCGTGCGGTGGCCGCACCCGGACCTCGGGCCGCTGGCGCCGGACGTGATCCTGCCGGTGGCGGAGAAGGGCGGCCTGCTGCCCGAGCTGGACCGCTGGGTCCTGCGCACCGCGCTCGGCGAGGCGACCACCTGGAAGTCGCACGACGGCCGCCCCGTGGGCGTGACGGTGAACGTCTCCGGGCTGCGCCCCGAGGCCCCGGACTTCGCCGACGAGATCTCCGCCGCGATCAGCGAGACCGGCATCGCGCCGGGCCGGGTCGTCGTCGAGATGGTCGAGACATCCCTGGTGGACCTGCCGTCGAAGCCCCGCAAGACGATGAGCGACCTGGCCCGCACCGGGGTGCGGTTCGCCATGGACGACTTCGGAACGGGCTATTCCTCGCTCGCCCGCCTCAAGGACCTGCCCACCCAGATCGTCAAACTCGACCAGCGCTTCGTCTCCGGCATGGGGACCGATCCGGCCGACCTCGGGATCGTCCGCGCCGTGGTCGAACTCGCCCGGGCGATGCGGCGGACCTGCATCGCCGAAGGCGTCGAGAACACCACCCAACGCCGCCTGCTCGAGGGCCTCGGCGTCGACGCGTGCCAGGGATTCCTGTTCTCACGCCCCCTGCCGGCACCGGAGTTCCGGGCGTTCATCGGCGCACCCGGTCCCGGCCTCCGCTGACGGTGTGCCGGTCCGGTGTTCGTGATCGTCATGCCTCGGTTTCGGGTCGTGCTCTGAGATCGCCCGAGGTGTGCAGGTCCACGCTCTCGATCGCGGTCCAGTACCGGATGGCATCCGTGACGGCCACCTCCAACTGATCGCTCAGCCTGGCCAGGTGGGTGCCGGCGACCTTCAGCTTGTCGCCGGGGTGATCGCTGGTCTTGGCCCGTTCCAGCTCGCGTTCGTCGAAGCGCCCCACCTGTTCGGCCAGCACCGAGCTCAACTGGCTGAGCTGGGCGATCGTCGACACGATCGCCGAGCCGAAGGCGTGGAGCTCCCGCAGGGACGGTTGCGGGGTCCTGGCTTGCCGGCTCACGGCCACCGCCACGGCGTCGCGGGCGCGGTGCAGCGCTTCCAAGGGATGTTCGTACTCGGGCATGGCGGGTGCCTCCTCGGCTCGGAAGGGCCCGGTAACGCTGAAGTACCCGGTGTCGCCGCCCGGCTCCCGCGATGGTGGAGAGCAACTCGTCGGGCGGCGGTTGTTTCGGAACCGCCCCGCCCCGGGAATGGCAGGGATGGTGCCGGAGTGGGAGGTGGCATGTCGTCGGCCGGACGAGGCAGCAACCGCGCGATCACGGTGGGTGTGGTCGCCGACCCCGGTGTGCCCACGGAGATCGCGCACCGGATCGCCGACGGGCTCCCGGGCGAGTTCCGCGAGCGAGTCGATCAAGACCTCGACTGGTCCGTGGAGGTCCGGTCCGAGGCGCTGTCGCTGAGCGAGGACGGCAGGATCGACATCGCGGGCAAGGCGCAGGAGAAGAAGTCGTCGGAGGGCTGGGACCTGCTGGTCTGCTTGACCGATCTGCCCCGGCGCGACGCCACCCGGCCCGTGGTGGCCGAGGTCGACACCGAGCACGGGGTCGGCCTGGCGTCGCTGCCGGCGATCGGCTGGATCCGGTTGCGGCCGTACGTCCGGGACGTCGTCGTGCACCTGGTGGGGTTGCTCGCGCGGGAAACGCTGAAGCTCACGGATTCCCGCCCGGCAGGCGGACACCACCACGCGCCGAGGTGGGGCTGGCCCGGTTCGCAGATCCGCCAGGTCCCCGCCGGGAACGACCACGCCGACGTGACCTTGGTGCTGCCCGGGGTGCGCGGCCGGCTGCGCCTCCTCTTCGGGATGGTGCGCGACAACCGGCCGTGGCGGTTGGTCCCGGAGCTGTCGCGGGCGATCGCGGCCGCCACCGCGACCGCCGCGTTCGGCATCTTCTTCCCGACCATCTGGTCGCTGGCGGACAACCTCAGCGTCGTCCGCCTGGTCGTGATCAACCTGGTCGCGGTCTTCGCCATGGTCACGTGGATCACGCTGCACAACAGCCTGTGGGAAAGGCCGCGCAACAGCGAGGACCGCAACAAGGTCGTGCTGTACAACGCGGCCACGCTGATCACCCTGACCATCGGGGTGGCCTGCATGTACGCCCTGCTGTTCGTGATCACCCTGATCGGGTCCACCGCCGTGATCAGCGTGGACTACCTGGGAAAGCAGTTGGGGCATGCGGCGACGTTCATCGACTACGCCAGCCTGTCCTGGCTGGCGAGTTCCATGGGCACGGTGGCGGGCGCACTGGGGTCCAGCCTCGAAACGGAGACGGCCGTCCGGCGGGCGACCTACAGCCGGCGGGAACGCGAACGCCGCGCCCGACGCCGCCGGGAATCGCGCGAGCAGGGCTAGCGGTCGTGCCGGAGGGATTCCCGCCTTGGCCGGGAAGTGTTCCTGCGCCGGAGAAAACGGCGCCGCACCAGGATTGGGCAGATCATCTGCTGTCGGCGGTCGGAGCATCGCGATCGGAAGGGGTAGGAGATGAAGAACTCGCTTGCCCGGCGCGGGAAGATCGGCCCGCTGAGCTGGCATCGCGGACGACGCGGTGCGATGACGTGGTCCCTGCGGCTGGGGCCCTGGTCGTGGACCGGCAGCAGGTCGTCCCACCGGAGTTCCCGGCGTTCCCGGTGGAAGGCCGGGCGCTGAGCGGCATCGCGCCGCGCCGAGCATGATCCGGCCGGGAACGGGGAACGCCTGTAGCTGTTGCAAAGGAGGAGAGATGTCCCCGCATGAGCTTCCCCTCATCGACTACGACAACGTGCCGGTCGGCTCCCTGCAGCACCGGATCCGGTCGCTGGACGGCGAGCAGATCCAGCAGCTGCTGGATTACGAGCGCGTGCACAACAACCGGGTTCAAGTGATGGAGGTGCTGGAAAACCGGTTGCAGGAGTTGCGGGAGGGCGCGACGCCGTCGGGCGGGACGCAGGAGGCGCAGCCCGTGGAGGCCGAGGACACCCCCGGGGGCTCCCCGGTCGAACCCAGCGGCTCGCCGGAACCGATGCACCCGCCGCGGCACGGCATCGGCGGACTTCCCGGCAAGCCCAAGGCCGATCGCCCGCGGAAGCAGTGAGCCCGGCTCCCTCGCGCCGAGCGGGCCGGGCGGAGCCGGCTGCGGCTCGCGCGCGGACGCCCGGTCCGTCCCAAGTGGACGCGCTGAAACCCGCGCGGAGGCGTGATCGCAACTCGCGGGCGCCCGGAGAGTAGATCTGCGGCGCCACTGTTAGGCACCGGTTTGCGGATCTGCGCGCCACGGGCAGCCGGGTAGTGCGCTTCCGGAACGGACGATCGATGGTGAGGTCGCGATGGCGGAATTGCCGAAGACAGCACGAGCGCAGCAGCAGCGCCCTCCAGGAACCACGCAGGCGATGCGACCGCATCCCAGGGATGAGATGCGGGATTACGTCGGCGCGCACCACCTGATCGGCACGCAGTCGCTGGTCGGCCGGCGCATCCGCGTCAACTGCGTGGCCCCCGGGCCGGTGTGGACTCCGCTCATCCCGGCGACGCTGACCGAAGACAAGGTGGAGGGATTCGGCGAGCAGATTCCGATGGGGCGCATGGCCCATCCCGACGAGATCGCGCCGTCGTACGTCTTCTTCGCAGCAGAGCGACTTTCGAGCTACTACACCGGTGAAGTGCTGACACCCGTCGGCGGCGAGACCCATCCCGGGTGACGCCGAACGGATCGACCACCTCGGAGGTGCGCGTGAAGGCGCTCACTTGGCAGGGACCGCGGGATGTCCGGGTGACCGACGTGCCGGACCCGCGGCTGGAAGCCGCGACCGACGCGGTCATCGCGGTGACCACCACCGGAATCTGCGGCTCCGACCTGCATCTGTACGAACTGCTCGGGCCGTTCCTGGAGCCGGGTGACGTGCTCGGGCACGAAGCCATGGGCATCGTCCAGGAGACGGGATCCGAAGTCACTCACATCAAGCCCGGCGACCGCGTCGTGATCCCGTTCAACATCTCCTGCGGGCACTGCTGGATGTGCCGCCGCGGGCTGTACGCCCAGTGCGAGACGACGCAGGTGCGCGAGCACGGCAGCGGTGCGGCGCTGTTCGGCTACACCAAGCTCTACGGCAGCGTGCCGGGCGGGCAGGCCGAGCTGTTGCGCGTGCCCCAGGCGCAGTTCGGCCCGATCAAGGTGCCCGACGGCCCACCTGACGAGCAGTTCGTCTACCTCTCGGACGTGCTGCCGACCGCATGGCAGGCGGTCGAGTACGCGGCCGTCCCGGAAGGGGGATCGGTCGTCGTGTTCGGCCTCGGCCCGATCGGGCAGATGAGCGCGCGGATCGCCGACTTCAGGGGTGCCCGGGTGATCGGGGTGGACCTCGAACCCGATCGGCTGGAGATGGCCCTGCGGTACGGCATCGAGGTCATCGACGCCCGCGCGCACGACGACGTGCCTTCCGCGGTCCGCGCCATGACGGAGGGGCGCGGCGCGGATTCAGCCATCGACGCCGTGGGCATGGAGGCGCACGGCTCGCCCGGAGCGGAGTTCCTGCAGAAGCTGGTCAGCGCCCTTCCGGGCGCGGTAGCGGAGCCGATGATGACCAAGGCGGGCGTGGACAGGCTCACGGTCCTGCACCAGTGCATCGACGCGGTCCGGCGTGGCGGGACGATCTCGGTCAGCGGCGTCTACGCGGGCACCGCCGACCCGCTGCCGATGCTGGTGATGTTCGACAAGGGCGTGCGGGTCAGCATGGGGCAGGCCCATGTGAAGCGGTGGATCGGTGATCTGATGCCGCTGGTCCGGGACGAGGCGGACCCGCTCGGGGTGCTCGACCTCGCGACGCACCGGCTGCCGTTGGACGAGGCGCCGCACGGCTACGACATCTTCCAGCGGAAGGAGGATGGCGTGGTGAAGGTCCTGCTGCGCCCAGGCGATTAGGTCAGGGCTCCTCGTCGAGGGTGAACGGCAGCGGCTGAGCGCCGCGCGGATGCCGGTGCGTTCCCGCGACGCCCTCGGGCACGTCGCCGGCTGGACTAGGCCGGCGCGATACCGGTTACCCAATGGGCGCCAGCCTGCTGAGGTCGAACGGGAAGCGAGGTCGGACGGGAGGATCGGTGATGGACACGATGAGCCTCGCGGCAGACGGATTGGTCGGCTACGCCACCTCCGTGGCGGAAGATCTCGGCGTCGACGTCTTCGAGATCGACATCAACCTCGATGTCGATCTCGCGACCGTGATCATTCTCGTGGATTCCCAAGTCCCGGTGTTCGAGGAGTTCCCGCTCATGCTGACCTGGGACGAGGTGAGCGGATGGGCGCTGCGGATCGACACCGACGGCTGCGGCGGGACCGCGACGCTGGAGTTCTTGGGCGAGGACATCCTGCCGGACTCCGCGTCGGTGCGGCGGTTCCTCTGGGAGGCGGTCCGCGGGAACAGCCCCGGCGTGCTCGCCTCACCCGCGTTCCGGCTGCCGAACGCGGGTGACGACCTGGAGCAACGACTCGCGCGGTTCTGCAACTGACGACGACGGCCGGAGTCCAATGTGGCCTGTTGGGGTGCCTGGAAGGTGTTCTTCGTGCCGTCCGCGAGTAGTCGGCATGGGGCTTGCGCGCAGGAAGGCACAAGTCCCGCCCGGCGGTCGCCCAGGTCTCAAGCCGGGACGGCCGCGGCCTGTCGCTTTTACGCACCCGCACCGCGTTGCCGCTTGACCGCATCGGGATCGGGCGCGAGCCGACCGGCCACCACGATGCCGTAGACGGCGTGGTCGAGCGCGATGACGAGACGACCGAGCAGCCTCCGACGGGTCGGGCGCACGGCCAGCAACGGCGCGATGACGGCCTCGAACCCCAGCCAGATGACCAGGCCGTACGCGGGGCCGGACCAGGGGCGCGACCTGATCTTCCACGGCAGGGCGTTGTACCCGAGCCCGGCGAATGCGCCGTACGACCAGTGCGCGGCCGCAGTGAGCGCGGTGCGGCTTTCCACGGGCAGCTGCTGGACGGACTCCGGCGCGTGCTTGCCGACTATCGCTTCCGGCGGTGTCTCCTCGACGAGGCCGACGTTCCCGGTGAGGGTCCGGATGCCGGTCATCGCCATGGCACCGACGAGTCCCCGCGCCCCGGCGCGGACCAGGTCGGGGGTCTTCGAGTGCTGGGAATGTGACACCGGGCCACCTTCCTGAGATCTGTCCTGCCAGGCCGAACAACCACCGGCTACCCGCCGGAACGGACGTCAACCACACGTCGTCATGGTGCTCAGGGGCGTTGACCGACGCCCGTGGCGAGCTCGTGCAGGCGGCCTCCCGGGATGCGCGGCGCGAGAGGCGGGGTTCTGCCGCCTGAGGCTTCCCGCAAGCCGTGGAGGAATCCTTCGACGGCGTCCGTGGAGCTGTGCCGCGGGGACCAGCCGAGTTCGTCCCGGGCTCGCGACACATCCATGACGGGAAGCCGCAGGAAGGCGTCGAACAGGCCCGGCGACGCGGGGACGAGGTGCAGGTGCCAAGCGGCGGAGAGGACTCCCTTGGCGATGCTGGGCGGAACACCCACCGTCGGCTTGCCGAAGAGCTCGCCCAGCACGCCGGTGTCGATCAGCGGATCCGCGGCGATGTTGAACGCTCCGGCGCTGGTGGAAAGCGCGGCAAGCCGGTACGCCTCGCCGACATCGTTGCTGTGCACCGCTTGGAAGCGCATGCCGCCCGGAGTCGGCAGGGCCGGCAGCAGGTCTGGCCTGACGAGCCGGTTGATCAGCATGGGCCCCAGGAAGAGCCGTCGTTGCTGGGATGCCGATTCCGGCTTGAAGCAGAACGCGGTCCGCATCCGGACGACCCGGATGTCCTGGTGCTGGAGCTCGAAGGCATCGAGGTACCGCTCCAGGTACGCCTTCTCCCCGCTGTACGCCGCGGCAGGCCACCCGTGGGTCGGCCACGACTCGTCGATCGGCCGCGCGTCCGGTCCCGGGCTGTAGGCGGCGATCGAAGACGCGTGCACCAGGCTCGGGACACCGGCCGCCGCGACGGCGTCGAAGACCCGGATGCCGCCGAGCACGTTGTTGCGCCAGGTCGTGATCGGGTCGTGGGTCGGCTGGAACAACCAGGCGAGGTGGATCACCACGTCGGCCGAGGCGAAGCGCGCCACCAGATCGTCTTCGGTGACGTCCGTGCGTTCCCAGCGCACCTTCGAGCTGGTGACGGGTGGCTCTCGCCGTGACAGCGCGATGATGGTGCCGACCGCGGGGTCCGCGTCGAGTGCGTCGACCACGCTGGTTCCGATGTTTCCGGTCGCCCCGACGACGACAACGCGCTGGGGGCTCTCGGCCGCCTTCATCGTTGGTCTCCTCCTTGGCCCGGTCTGCTCCCGCCGGCTTCCCCTCGTGGGAAGCGGAAGTGACGACAACTCCGGCTACCCGGCGAAATTCTCGGATAACCGCTGGGCTCTTCCGCTCACAGCCACGTCGAGTTGCCCGGTCGCCGGCTGCTGAAGCCGCGGACGGCTGTGCATGTCGGGTTCTGGGCGTGCCAGGACCGAAAGAGCCGGAAAGGTGGTGTCCGGGCCAGCGGTTTGCCGAACTGCGTCTTCCGGGCAATCAGGTGCTACCCGAAACCGGATGACCAACAGGAAGGGCGCGTGCAAGCGTGACCGAGCCCGCCCGGCTGGCGCTGGTGGACCGCGCCTTGAAGGAGGCCCCAGCGCACGAGCTCGCCGAAGTTCTTGAGGAAGTGCTTCGGAAGCACTACCGCGCCATCTCCTCGGAGATCTACTTGATCGACCTCCGGCTCGCACTCCTGGAACCGGTGCTCGCGTCGACGGCACCGGGGGTGTCGTTGGTGGGAACACCCGCAGGCCGGGCCTACTGCGATCAAGTCCCCGTGCGGGAAGCCGTCGGTGCCGGAGTTGTGCTGGACCTCCCCATGGCGGTCCGCGGTGACCGCATCGGCGTGCTGAACGTTCGCCTGCCGGAACTGCCGGATGCCACCGGGACGGACGAACTGGTCGCCTTGGCCGGGACGGTCGCGCATGCGATCACCCTCGCGGAGGTGGCCACGGACCGGTACCGGCGAGCCCGGCGGCCGGAACGGCTGACCCTCGCGGCGGAAATGCAATGGCAGCTGCTGCCGGTGCGGGCCGTCGACGGCAAGTCCTACCGGCTGGCCGGCCAGCTCGAACCCGCCTACGCGGTGCGAGGTGACAACTTCGACTGGTCGCAGGAGGCGGAGACCTTGACCGTCGCGGTCACCAACGGCATGGGGGAAGGCGTCACGGCGTCGATGCTGACGACCTTGGCGATCACGGCTCTGCGCAACGCTCGCCGAAGCGGTGCGGATCTGGTCGAACAGGCGGCATTGGCAGATCAAGCCGTCTGGTCGCACCACACGGGTGCGCAATACGTCGCGACCCTGCTGGTTCAGCTGGATCTCCAGAGCGGCAGCGTCCTCGCCATCGACGCGGGTTCCCCGCGGATCTGGCGCGTTCGCCAGGACGACGTCGCCCCCATCTCGCTCGAGGCTCAGCTCCCGCTCGGGATGTTCGACGGCACCGAGTACGTGACGCAAGCCTTCGAGCTCGAGGCGGGCGATCGGCTCTTCATCCTCACCGATGGCATATACGGCGCCGTTCTCGCGGATCGCAACTACACCACGACCTCGCTCAGACGGGCACTTCGATCCAGCCGCCTGCTGCCGCCGGCCGAGGCCGTACGGGCACTGATGAGCGATCTGCGGGCCTTCCTGCATGATCAAGAACTGGACGACGACGCCGTGGCGGTGTGCCTCGACTGGCTCGGTCCGGAACCGGTCCCGCCGCCGTCCACGTCGTGAAAGCTCGGACGCCGGCTGGTCGCCAGCGCTACACCTCGACCTGGTCGCTCAAGCGAGCTCTTCGTCTGCGTGACCGAGTTCCACAGCCGCCGAGTAGAAGGCGTTCAAGCCCATGCGCAGGGCACTGCGGTTCCGCGCGCTCATCTGCTGGAGCACTGCGGCGAGGTCCGCTTTCCGGGCACGCCGGAAGCGCTGCAAGAAACGCCGTCCGTCAGGGGAGAGCTGCAGGACGATCTCACGACGGTCGATCGCGCTGCTCCGACGTGCGAGCAGACCGGCTGCCTGAAGGCGATCGCACAAGCGACTGGTGACGGAGGGGATCGAGCCGAGCTCGTCGGAGAGCCCGACGAGATTGATCGAAGAGTGACGATCTACCACGATCAGGGCGCGCAGTTGCGAGGCCGAAACCGTCGGCCGGACGCGTTCCGCACTGCGTCCCCAGACCACGACGAGCGCCCGGGCTGCAGTCTCGATCTCGTCGAGGAGATCGGCTGGTGGTAGATCAGGCTGACGTACCAGGGTCGTCTCCCATGCTTGAGCACACGATCCACTCAGGTGATGCATCCATTGTCTCACGCGAAGGACCGGGAGAGTCCTGACGGCTCGATGTTCAGGACGAGATCGCCGGATCCTCCCGGGAGATTCGTTGCTGGTGAGCAAGTGTTCGTTTCGTTCCGCGAAGACCCGCGGGATCAAGGGCTGACGCCGGTCCTGATTAGACGATCGTCAGCCGGGCTTTCTGATGCGGGTGAACCTCGTGTGACTGCCGCGCTTCCTGCGTCTTCGCGTTCGTGTTGGTGCAGGACACGCTCGTGGCTGCCGGGATGGGCACGGGTTGTCAATGCTGCGGGCGAGCATCAGGTTTCGACCTGTCTGCACGTTCTGCGGTGACCACCAACCGCGGACGTTCCTCGGGCGGGACATCCTCCAGGCGGCCGTCGGCGAGGATCTTCGCCGCTGCCCTGACGATGTCCGCGATCACGTGCAGGCCCCCACGGATGCCCGCTGCCGCGTTCGGGGTGCGGACCAGTGCGCCGACGTCGACCAGGCTTCGGCTCACCCAGGGCGCGTTGATCTGGGCGACCAGCACGATTTGAACGCTCTCGTGCTCGTGAGGCCGCTCTGGAACATGTGCGGAGTCGTGCTTGCTTGACATGATCTGCCGCCTCCGAGGCCCTGGTGCTGCCGGGTCGTGCGTGCGATTCCACCGTGGGCATACCCCTGGGGAAAGCGACCATATCGGAGCGGCAGGAGAAACTTTCCGCGTGCAGGGTTGGGCGCATACTGGTGGCGAGCGTGGTGTCCGTGATGTGCCGGGCATCGCGAGGCGCTAGTGATCAAGGATGACGCCCGAAGGGCATCGACATCCTTGGAGGAGAGGGGCAGCGCCATGACGTGGTTTCCTCGCCTGCTCGGCATCGGAACGGCCGCGGCCGGCGCAGTCGTCGTACTGCGTCCGGAGACCCTCGCGACTGCTTGTGGGATGCGTGATTCGGACGGGAACGTCGCGCCGACCACCGCGGTTCTCTGCCGTGGCATCGGTGTACGAGACGTGCTTTCCGGGTTGGCAATGACCTTTGCGCCGAATCCGGACACGCTGCGGCTGGCCGTCGTGGCCCGTGCGTCGGCGGATTTCGGTGACGCGGCGGTCCTGGATCTTCTGCCCGGCGATTCGGAGACGCGGAACATCGTGGCGACGTTGGCGGCCGGCCGCGGTGTGCTGTGCGCGCTGAGCGGCCTGACCATTCGTTCGGACGCAGCGGACGAAGACGTTGTGAAGCCGGCGGACGACCAGCAGACCTGCGGGTGGCGAAGAGGTCACCGCGAGGGGCGCGCGACCGACCGGATGTCTCCCCTGCGGCGCTGGGTGAGCGAGATTGTCGAGGAGGAGCTTCGAGATGCGGAGTTGGTCGACTGACGTCGCTCGGCGTCTGCTCGAAGCTGTTCATGGAATTGGAAAGTCACGCTTCGCTCGCCGTGGAAGCCGATCTCGAATGCCTCGGCGTGGTGCTCGATCTTGTTCTCGCGAGAAGCCAGTTCGATCACGAAGTTGTCCCGTGGCAAGGGTTTTGGTCGACTACTAGGAGGGTAGCCACTCAAAATAATCGCCGTAGCGGCTCGGCAGCATGCCAACACGGGGGGAGCCGTTCGCGTTTACGGGCGACCGGCCCGCCGGAAACGCCCGCAGGAGGTTGATCATGAAATCCGGACCTCAGATCGCGCTCGCAGTTGCGATCGGTTACGTCCTCGGGCGCAGTCGGAAGATGAAGCTCGCGATCGCGACCGCCGGGGTGATGGCAGGGCGGCGCGTCGGGGTCAATCCCAAGGATCTCCTCGCGCAGGGGGGCAAACTGATCGCAGGGTCCCCCGAGTTGAAGAAGTTGACGGGTGAGGCGCGTGAGCGCCTGATGGACGCGGCGAAATCCGCTGCGATCGCGGCGGCGACGAACAAGATCGACTCGATTGGCGACAATCTGACCAAGCGGGCCGCCGGTTTGCGGGTTTCCAACGTCGGGGAACAGGCGGCTGGTCTTGGTGGGCAAGCCGCTGGACTCGGCAAGCGCGCGTCTGGACTCGGCAAGCGGACCGCCGGGGAAACTCCCGAGGAAGACGTGGACGAGGGTGAAGCGGCAACCGAGGAGCAGGAGGAAGAGCGAGCTGCGGTGCCGTCACCGCGAAGCACCGACCATGCCCGCGGCCGGAAGGATGAGCGTTCAGCATCGGCTCGCGCGAGCACGCGTCGTTCTGAGCCGAGTGGTCGGAAAGGCGGCTCCTCGGCGCAGAAGGAACCCGAGCCACGGTCGAAGACCACCGAGCGGTCCAGGTCGACGGCCGGTAGTGGGGCATCGGGAAAGTCCGCGGGCCGCTCGACTGGCCGGGCGGGGAGCAGAACCGGCTCCGGAACGTCGGCTCAGTACAAGTCGGGAACGAGTTCCAAGTCGTCCAGCACTAAGAAGTCGTCTTGAGCGTGGCTGAGGTGATGACCATGGCGGAGCAGCCCGATGGGCGTCGTTCCGGTTCTGGTGGGTTGTTGAGCGAGCTGCCGCTCGATCCGTTGAAGGCTGGGCTCCAGGATTTGTTGACCGCGGCCGGGGAGCGGGCGGCTGATTTCGTCAGCGACAAGGTCGAGGGCATGACCGAAAGGCTTGTGGAGTCGGCTGAAAACGGTGGTGCGGGGTTGATGGCCGCAGTGACGGGGGGTAAGGAGTTGACTGCGGGAGGGTCCCCGGTCAAGTCGGCGCTGAAGGCCGGCTTCTCCGGATTGAAGGAAAAAGCAAAAGAGACGCTAGGCATGGGTGGAGGCAAAGGAGGGAAGAAGGGCAAGGCCAAGGTTGTCAACATCATCGAGCACAACGATGTGGGATTGCCGCTTCGCGTTGTGTACGACCAGTGGACCAGGTTCGAGGATTTTCCGGACATGACGAAGAAAGTCCTCAGCGTGGACCAGGAATCCGACGAGAAGGTCAACTGGAAGGCGCAGATCTTCCTGTCGAAGCGAAGCTGGGAAGCCACTATCGTCGAACAGGTGCCCGACGACAGAATCATCTGGACTTCGAAAGGCGCGAAGGGGAGCGTGGATGGAACGGTCACGTTCCACGAGCTCGCGCCGAACATGACGCGAATTCTGCTTGTCCTCGAATACTATCCGCAAGGATTCTTCGAGAAGACGGCGTACATGTGGCGTGCGCAAGGGCGGCGTGTGCGAGCGGACTTCAAGTACATCAAACGGCACATGATGACGCGGACGATCCTGGAACAGGACAAGATCGAAGGATGGCGCGGCGAGATCCGCGACAGGGAGGTCGTCAGGACTCACGAGGACGCCCTGCGCGAGGAGGAGGAAGGATACGGCCGCGAACCCGCCGAGGAAGAAGAGGAATACGAAGGCGAGCGCGCCGAAGTGGATGAGGAGCCCGAAGAGGAAGAGGGCGAAGAAGAAGGCTACGGCGAGGAGGAAGACGAGGCCGAGCGAGACGAGTACTACGACGAAGCGGATGAGGAGGAAGAAGGATACGAGGACGAAGAGGAGTACGGAGACGAGGACGAGGAGCACCGGGAAGGTGACGAGGGCGACGAAGAAGACGAGGAGGAGGAACGCGAAGGGCGTCGAAGTGAACGTGTGACATCCAGCCGGAGAAGGTGATCGCATGACCGTCGCAAGCATGCAAGGCGGCGGCGGGTCCCCGGTGCAGCGGGGAACTGGAGGGACTCTTGCGGACGTGGTCGAGCTCATCCTCGACAAGGGGCTGGTCATCGACGTGTTCGTGCGTGTCTCGCTCGTGGGTATCGAGATCCTCACGGTCGATGCGCGCGTCGTCGTGGCCAGTGTGGACACCTACCTGCGCTTCGCCCAAGCGACCAACAGGCTGGACCTGGATGAGAAGGGCGGCAAGGACCTTCCAGAGCTCGTGCAGGGCGTGACGGAGAGCGGCGCGAAAGGCAAGACCAAGGGAATGATCGACGCGGCCAAGGACAAGTTCGACGAGTTCCGCAGTGCCGACGAGGACGACAAGAGAGAGAAGCAACCCGTGCGGCGCAGGGAATCACGCAGTCGGGAGCGTGAATGATGGCCACCCGCGCAGAACGAGCCGATCAGGTCCAATCGGGACAGAACGACGACGTCGATCGCGGCGTGTACGTGTACGGGATCGTCGGCCACCGCAAGAAGCTGCCGGACGATCTGCCCTCGGTCGGAGATGGCAGGGAAGAGGTGGACCTTGCCTCGTACGGCAAGATCTCAGCCCTGGTCAGCGAGGTGCAGCTCGCTCGTCCGCTCGGGACGCGCGAGGATCTGCTCGCGCATGAACGGGTGCTCGACACCCTCGCGGCGGAGGCGACGGTGATACCGATGCGCTTCGGATCCGTCGTGAGAACCAGGGAAGCCGTCGTCGACGAGCTCTTGGCGCCCCATCAGGGGCATTTCGAGGAACTGCTCGCAGAGCTCGCCGGGCTGGTGCAGTTCACCGTTCGCGGCCGGTACGCGAACAACGCGCACCTCCGTGAGATCGTTTCCGAAGAGCCCGAGATCCAGGAACTCCGCGCGGCCCTTCAAGGGCTGCCCGAGGATGCGGGCTACGCCGAGCGCCTGAGACTGGGCGAGCTGGTCAACAACGCGGTGGTAAGGAAACGTGAAGTCGATACCGAGACGCTGATCAGCTCTCTCGAGAAGTCCTCCGCTGCTTCCGCTTCACATGCGGTCGCGGGTGAGGACGACGCCATGCACGTCGCGTTCCTCGTTGATCGCGAGGCAGTACCGCAGTTCGAGCAATCAGTGGATGATCTCGGACGACAGTGGGATGGGCGCGTCAACTTGCGGTTGATCGGGCCTCTCGCTCCCTACGACTTCCTGCCGGAGACCTGACATGGGGCTCATCACCGGACTGCTCACGCTTCCGCTGGCACCGGTCCGAGGTGCCGTATGGGTCGCTGAGCAGATAAAGCAGCACGCGGAGCGGCAGTACTACGACCCCGCCCTGATCCAGCGCCAGATAGCCGACGTCGATGACGCGCACGCCGCCGGCGAGCTGACCGATCACGAGCGCGACGAGCTGCAAGCGGACCTGCTGGCCAGGCTGTTCGAAGCGCAACGCCGACGTGATGCTGGGGAGATGTGAATCCGGTGGCCACCACGCGGGACGACGACGCCAGGGACCGCGAGCCACCTGCTGATCGCCCTCGGCGACCTCGGCCGCGGCAACCAGGGTCGAAGGCGTCGGCGCCACGCGGCGATCGTGCCGAGAAAGACCGCAAGCCGCAGCGAGTGCGTCGGGAACCGGAAGGTGAAGAGGACAGGCGAGGTGATGATGATGGGGGACGTTCGCTCAAGGCCGCCCAGGCCGCGCAGCTGGCCGTCCGCCAAGTGCACGAACTGACGGGCCGGCAGCCAGAGGGGGTCACCTCGCTCGAGCGCGTGGAAAACGGTTGGCGCGTAAGCGTCGAGGTGGTCGAGAGCCACCGGGTTCCGGACACGGCGGACATCCTGGCGGTGTACGAAGCGGAACTGGACCAGGACGGCGAACTCCTTTCCTACCGCCGGGTCGATCGCTACTCCAGGGGACGAGGCGACGAACGATGAACGGGCACGATCGCGAGGAGCGGATGACGGCACCGGAGGTTCGAGGCGGCGGGGCGCGGGCACCCGCCTGGTACGGACAGCGCGGGGCACCACCTGCCAGACAGGAGTCCGCGAACCTCGCGGACATCCTCGAACGCGTCCTGGACAAGGGAATCGTCATCGCGGGTGACATCCAGGTGAACCTGCTCGACATCGAGCTGCTGACCATCAAACTCCGGCTCGTGGTCGCCTCGGTGGAACGCGCCCGCGAGATGGGGATCGATTGGTGGGAGCACGATCCCACCCTGTCGTCCGGCCACCGCGATCTGGCCGAGGAGAACCGGCAGCTGCGCTCTCAGGTCCGGGAGCTCGAATCCGAACGCGGCACACCGCAGGGCGCGATAGAGCAAGGCGAAGCCGAACAACGCCGTGAGCGTCGTCGAAGCACACCTCCTCGGCGCACCTCTGAGGAGCAGGACCGTGGCTGAAACCCTGTCCTACGTTTACGCGATCTCCCGGAAGGACGCGGACTTGCAGCCCGGCACCGCGGGGATCGCCGGGTCGGGGGTCCGGCTGGTCGGCTCTGGCGAGTTGGCAGCGCTGGTCAGCACGGTGTCCGCCGAGGAGTTCGGCGAGCAAGGGCTGCGGAAGAACTTGGAAGACCTGCGGTGGCTGGAAAGAACGGTGCGCGAGCACAATCGCGTCGTCGACGCAGCAGCTGCCACCTCGACCGTGGCGCCACTGGCGTTGGCCACGGTCTACTACAACGATGCTCGGGTCCAGGCTGCATTGACCGAACAAGCGCCCGTGTTCCTCGACGTCCTGGCGCTGATAGCCGGCCGCACGGAGTGGGGGGTCAAGGCATACGCGGACCTCGTCAAGAGCACGTCCGGGGAACCTGCTGAGCCGGAGACCGGCGAGGGCGAGCGCCCGGGACAGGCCTACCTCCGCAAGATCCGGGAGCAGCGGAAGGGGCGGGCGGAGGCAGAGCATGAAGCGGTGGAGCGAGCGAGCGAGATCCACGATGCCTTGAGCAAGCTCGCTCACGCGAACCGCGTGCACCCTCCGCAGAATCGCGACCTCGCGGCCTATCGAGGCTTGATGGTGCTCAACGGCGCCTACCTGGTCGACGACTCGCGGACCGAGGAGTTCACCTCCGCGATCGATGACATAGCGAGCGGAAGCTCCCTGCAGATCGAGCTCACGGGACCTTGGGCACCGTACTCGTTCGCGGTGGTATCCGCGGAGGGCCGGTGAGCGCGGCGATGACCACAGGACACGACGTCAGCACGCGAACTGTTCGGGACGCTCGGGAGATCGCGCTCGTCGACCTTCTCGACCGGCTGTTGGCCGGCGGAGTGGTGATCACCGGTGATGTGACCATTTCCTTGGCCGGGGTGGACTTGGTGCGGGTCTCGTTGCGGGCGATCATCACATCGATCCAAGAGAGCACGATGAACGTCGACTCCTGGGAGCGGGGCAGCGATGAGTGAACCGTCCGGAGAACGACGGGTCGGCCGGTCGGGAAGACTGCAGCACCGCATCGAAACCGATGCGGAGTCGGTCCAGCGCGATCTGGTCCGGCTCGTGCTGACCATCGTCGAGTTGCTGCGCCAGCTCATGGAACGCCAGGCCTTGCGCCGAGTCGACCAAGGCACGCTCGACGATGAGCAGGTCGAAGAGCTGGGTCTGGCCCTCATGAAGCTGGAACAGGCGATGACGGAACTGCGCGATCGATTTGGGCTCTCGACCGACGATCTCAACCTCGACCTCGGTCCGCTCGGCCCCCTGCTGCCGCGGGACGACCAGTGATGGTCACCTGCTCTCGTCGTCGTCGCTTCCAGAGCTGTGAGCGCCGTGGGCCGCACACCAGCGGGGGTGCGCGGCCCACGAAACAGGCGGCTATCCGTCCTGGTCGGGCTTCTTGTCCTTGTGCCCGGTGACGGCATCCTTCACCTTGTCCGCCGCCTGCTTCAGCGCACTCTTGGTCTGTTCGCTCTTGCCCGCGGCTTCTTTCTCCTTGTCGCCGGTGGCTTGACCGAGCTTCTCCTTCGCCTTGCCGGCAATTTCCTCGGCCTTGTGCTTGGCTTCGTCGCCTGTGCTCATGCCATGCTCCCTAGATGCGACTGCTCGGGACCCCGCTCGCCTTCGGGTAAAGCTCGACCCGATGGTCATGCGAAGTCGCTTCACGCTTACCCGCGACGTGTTGGTCTTACACCTGACGGAACTTGTTCCGGTGTGACGTGTGACACCGCTGTTGTGCACGGATTGCTACGAGGCCGGAAGTAGGCAATAGGTTGTCGCTCGGCAACTTATCCGCACCGCCACGCAAAACGAGGTTGGAAAAATCTCAGTGCCGGACCGGCCGACGATTCCCGTTGTGCGTTCCCGGGTACCCGATGGGAACTCAAGGTTCGGTGATGGCCATGATTCGGATCAGGGTGGCGCTGGCGAACCTCGTCAGGATCTTGCTCGGCTGGTGGGGTGGGGTGAAATCCGCCTTGGGTCGCCTCGGCCGCAAAGCATTCCAGTGGATTCGAACGCTGTCCGCGACGTTCACGGGTGCTTTCGGAAGGCTTTCACGGGCAGTGCCAGGTGTGGTGCGCGGGCGAAGGTTCGGATTCTCCGGGCGCGCCAAGAAAGCGAGAAGCGTTTCCGGGCGCCGTTCCGCTCGTGGAAGGGGCTCGGGTAGGGCGGGTGCGAGTCGCGGGAAGCGGATGAAACTCCGGGGCGGCAAGAGATAGTCGCGTGTTCGCCTCCGATCGGCCGAGGGATCCAGGGCGGAGGCGATTCTGGAAAACGGGGTTGATGTGAGAGAGGCAAGTGCCCCTCCGGGGCGGCGAAAGAAACAGCCCGGGGAAGTCATCGGCGACCGAAGTGGGCGATCGCAACGAGATTTCGCATCGTCCGGGCGGGCCCGCAGGGTGCCGGCGGAGTCGACCGCCGGAGACGTGGCCGATCGCAGCGGTGCGCCCCCTGAGGTCGGCGAGGGCACGGTGGCTGCCTTGGAGCGGTTGGAGAACAGCCTCTGGCGCCTCGCCCGCGCCGCGGTCGAAGCCTGCGCACAGCTCATCTCGACGAAGACCGAGAGAGTGGTCGGCAAACTCGCCGAACGCGCGGCCAAGTCCGGGCCGGTGCCTGGGGCTGCGCTACGGGCGGTGCGGGCGGCGATCCTCGGGAAGAGCCCGGTCTGGGAGGCGATCAAGGGTGCAATAGCCGGCATGAGCTGGCAGACCAAACTCATCCTGGTGGCCGGAATGATCTTGTTGCCCATCCTGCTGGTCGTGTTGGGCGCGGTCCTCCTGCTGGTGCTGATCGTGCGTGCCATCGTGGTGGCGTTCCGGGCGGCAACGCAGCGCGGTTGATACACCGCTTGATCGTGCCTCACTGGATCGAGCGATGCTTGAACGTATGAACTCGCGAATGGCGTCCGGCTCCCTGCGGCAGAAGAATGGGTTGCAACCGTTGGCACGTGTGGTGGCATCGCTGATTTGGAGCTCGAGACATGATTAAGATCAAGGCCTATCTGGCCACGCTCCTTGGCTATTTGCTGCACTTCTGGGACATGGTCAAGATCGCATTGCGCCTCGTTCGTAAGGTCGTCCAGGACGTGCTTGAAACCCGTGCGCCGAGGCGTCATGGCAAGCGCAGGTTCACTCGGAGGTCAAAGGTCCGCGAGCGGCGGATGATGCTTTTGCGGCGCACGAGCATGGTGGCAGCGGGGAGCGCGGCAGCGGCCGCCATGGCGTACGTCGCTTACCGCATGGTGCGTTCGTCGAAGGAACCGGAGGAACGTCCGCTCGGGCGGGAGGAAGCCCCCGAAGAAGCCGAAGCATCGACTGACGAGGGTGCTCGGCCGGCTGGGGAGACGTTCCCGCCCGAGGACGCCATCCCGGCAGCCAGGGCAGCCGAAACGACCAGTACCGGGAAGCGAGGCCGAAGCTCAAGGCGACCGGCCCGGATTCGTGGTTCCCGCTGACGGCCGGCGATCGCCGACCGGGCATCCCGGCGACGCCACGCCGTGCTACTTCTCGACGACGGTGACCCTGGCCGTTTCTCGTGGCGGCGCTTGTTCGGGCAGTTCCACGCTCCCGCCTTGGCGAGTGCGGATTTCGCGCATCATGTCGCGGATCTCGCTCAAGAGCAGGGCTTGAGCCATCGTCGCCCAGTACAGCGCTTCATCCTTCGGCTTGATCTGCTCGGCGGCCGCTCGTGCCCGGGCAAGAGCTCGGTCCGGGTCGGTGACGATCTTGCTGGTCTTGTTGTCCTTTGCCATGACCACGCAATACCCGCGGCCGCGATCATCAACACCGCGACGGCCGTTTCCGCGATCGTGAAGTCGAGGGGTCGGCCGGCGAAACGAGGAGGAGAGGCGGTGGTGATGGCCGAGGAGGAGGCCGGGTGCGCCCCACCGCAGTGATGATGTTGCGGCACTCCGCGATCGGTACTGGTGTGTCCCCGGGCAATGATGGTCGTCAACAGTGGGTTGCTCGCCGACCGAACCCCGACCTCGGCCCGCTGCTGCCGCGCGACTGACCCGCCCCTGCTCAGCCGGAGTGGCTGATCGCGAGGAGCGCGACGTCGTCCGTCGGCCGTTCGGTGCCGACGAGCTTGTTCATCACAGTGGTGCACACGGCGTCCGCCGGAGCGGGGGAGACCGCCTCGCAGAGCTGCTCCAACCCGACGTCGATCGATCGGTGGCGGCGTTCGACCAGACCGTCGGTGAAGAAGCAGACGACCCCGTCGGCGGGTAACGCGAGCACGCCGGCCCGCCGTTCGCGGCGAGTGACGCCGAGACCGACGGGGGGATCCACCGGCACGTCGGCGAGGTGGCTGCGGCGGGAGGGCGAGCCGATCACCGGCGGCAGGTGTCCGGCCATCGAGATGTGCAACGTGGTCGCGGCCGGGTCGTAGATCGAGTACGCGACGGTGGCCATGGCGTTCGGTTCGAAGTGGGTGACCTTGCGATCCAGTTTGTGGAGGACCTGCGCGGGGTCTTCCGTTTCGAGGGCGTAGGCGCGCAGGGCGCTGCGCAACCGGCCCATGATGATCGCTGCCGCCAGGCCGCTGCCGACCACGTCCCCGATCACGATGCCGATGTGCCCGGACGGCAGGGTGAAGACGTCGTACCAGTCGCCGCCGACACCCGGATCGACGCCGGAAACGTACCGCGCGTCGAGGGTGATCCCCGGGACCGCGGGCAGTCGAGTGGGCAGCAGGCTGCGCTGGAGCGCCTTCGTCGCGGCGCGCTCGGCGCGCGTCGTGCTGGCGCGGATCGCCAGCGCGATGCGATCGGCGAAGAGCTGGAGCAGGTGCACGTCATGCTCGGTGAAGCGGCGGGTGTCGTAAGTACCGATGTAGAGCACACCGATGATCTCGCCGCCGGCCAGCATCGGGGTGCCCATCAGCGTTTCAATCCCGTGCTCCTGGAAAACCGGTCGGAGGACCGAGGGGTCTTCGTGGCTGTCCAGGATCGGCGGACGGCGCCCGGAGGCGACCGCGTCGGCGAAGGCTGGGCCCACGTGAACCCGAACGTCCTGGCGGACCTCGTCCTCGATCCCGACGGCGGCGGTCGCGACCAGCAGCTCGCCAGCGGGTTCGTAGCGCATCACCGCGGCGGTGTCGACGTCGAGCAACTTGCTGACCCGGTGCAGCATTTCACGCAGCAGGTCGTCGGATTCGAGGTGCGCCAGCGCCGTGTCGGTGACGAGCTCGATCTGCCGCAACCGCTCCGCTGCGTCGTCGGACGAGTTGACCGCGGGCCGCATGGGGACATCGTAGCCTCGCCGATCCTTGATCATCTTTGCATTCGGGCACGGTGACGACCACCATGGGGACATGTCCACGCCTACCGGTTCAAGCGACCCCGCAGCACCGTTGACCGTGGTAACCCGATGGTCCGATCGCGTGTTGCTGATGGAAATCGCGGGTGAAGTCGAACTGCTCAACGCCCCGCGGGTCGAGTCGGCGATCATGAACGCGTTCGACATGCGGCCCGAGGTCCTGATCCTGGACCTCAGCGAGGTGACGTTCCTGTCCTCGGCGGGGCTCGCCGTCCTGGTCCGCGCTCGGAACCGCGCCGGAACCGACATCGGGTTCCGCGTGGTCGTCGAAGGCCCGGCAACGGTGCGGCCGGTGCAGCTGACCGGCCTCGACCAGGAGATCGCCTTCTTCTCCACCCAAGACCAGGCGATGGCCGCCGCCGCAGGCACTTGAGTTCCGCGGTCCGCGCCACGGATGGGGCTGGAAATGATGGCTGGTGAGCCGAACGGAGGTCGTGCTCTCGGTGCCGCCGGAGATGGTGGCGCCCCGGTGCCCGCGCTGCGCTACCGGATGGTTTCGGCATCTCCAGGGGAGTTGCCCGCGCTGCGCGACGAGCTGGCGAGGTGGAGCCGCTGCGCGGGCCTCGGGCGCGACGCCGCGGAAGCGCTCGCGCTGGCGTGCTACGAGGCGATGGCGAACGTCGTCGAGCACGCCTATGCGCGTCCAGGGGCGATGGACGTGGAAGCGGTGCACTTCGCCGCCGAGCGCCGTGTGCAGGTCACGGTCACCGATCGCGGCAGCTGGGTGCCGCTGGACTGGGGTTCGGACGTCGACCGGGGCAGGGGGCTGCCGTTGATCCGCCACCTCGCCGACGAGGCGGTGATCACGCCGGGCGATGCCGGCACGGAAGTGCGGATGAGCTGGTCAACACCCGGCGAGTGACGCCCTGCCGCAATTTCAATGGAAATCAGAGGTTCGATTTCCATTGAAATTGCGGCAGACGTGTTGCTCGGGGCGGCGCGGGGGTTCCCTGGGTTCCCCCCGTGGTAGCTGTGAGGCCTGTGTTCTCGATTCCTCACAGCCGGATTTCATCCCAGGCGTGGCGTTGAGAACGCTGGGCGGCCAGTTCTAGTCCCGGCGGCGCAGAGAACCTGATGCCGCGTGGGGTGGAGCGTTGACATGGCGGCGACCGATCGACCCGGCGGCCGTGGTGGCGAGCCGGAAGCGACCATTGTGGACGAACGGCAGGACAGGCGGACCCTGAGCAGGTCTTCCACGAGCTGTCGCCGATGCTGCCCGACGACGCGATCACCACGTCGGACTCGGGCTCGGCGGCGAACTGGTACGCGCGGCACCTCAAGATCCGCGGGGGACATGCGGTGCTCGCTGTCGGGCACCCTGGCGACGATGGGCCCGCCCGCCCCGTAGCCCGGGTCGACCAGCCACGTTGCACGCCCGAAGCGAGCGCGGCGGATTCAGGTGGCGGGCGCTACCGTGCGCTTCTCGTTCACCTCGCCGTCGAAGCCGTGGATGACCACGTCACCGCCACCGGTGCGCCGGGCTTTGTCCGCCGCCTCGGCGATGGCCCCGGCCTGGGTCCTGGTTCGCGACTCCGTCTTTCCAGTGCTCGCGTCGACGACTTTCCAAGTGCCTTCGGCGCGGTCGCGAACGACATGACGTTCTGTCATGGCGCCCTCCGGAAAATCAGGCACTGTCGACTCAGGACTACCCGGAGCGCCGTGCCCGACACCTGCGGGGCTCGCTCGGGTCAGCGGTCGGTCGAACCCTCCTGCGCGCGGACGACTTCCTCCTGCAGCATCCGGGACTGCTGGCGCGTGCGGATCCGGCCCAGCGTCCAGATCGTCACGCCGTGCGCCACGGCCAGCACCAGTAGCAGGACCCCCAGCCGCGCCACCACGGTCTCCGGCGCGCTGCCGAGATCCATCGGCACGACGGAGATCAGCGCGAGCAAACCCAGCGCTGCCAGGTGGAACACGACCACGACCAGTTGGTTCACCGAATCCGCGGCGGCGGTATCGCGGGCGGTCGACTGCAGGTAGGTCGTTCCGCTGCGCCGGATCAGCTGACCGTCGGCGACCACCAGCGCGGCGCCGACGACGAGGAACACCATGAACGAACCCACATCCGGCATCGGACTTCCCTCCACTTCCACTCGGAACGGATCTTTCACCGAGCGCTACCCGGAGCGCGGCGCGCGGTAAACGGCGAGCGAACGCTTGACACCGAGATGGACCAGTACGACCAACGCCGTCTCGAGTTGTGATGGCAAGCACTTCGCGGGGGCCTTCGGGATGCGGAAACCCGTTCGATCCGTAAGCTGACCTGTCTGCCCTGGGCGGGTCGTCGGAGTACGCGCCTGGACTACCGCGGAGCGAGACAGTGATTTCACGTCCTGTTCGGAGTTGCGACACCTCACGGGACCTGCCGCGCGGCGGGCAGCGGGGCAACGGGTCGTCGGCGGGACGGCGCGTTCGGTGACTCTGACCGCAGCAGGTGAACAGCTCGTCCCGTCCGCATCTCCGGAAACCGCGGTCGGCGCGGTCTTCTGGTCGGACTTCGCGCCCGATCAGCGCACCCTGGTCGAGGTTCTCGACAGCACGGCACGTCGATTCCCGGATGCACCGGCGATCGATGACGGCACGATGGTGCTCAGCTACGGCCGGCTGACCGCCGAGATCGGCGTCGTGCGGCGACGGCTCGCCGAAGCCGGTATCGGCATCGGCGACCGGGTCGGAATCCGGATTTCCTCCGGCACCGCGGAGCTCTACGTCTCGATCCTGGGCGTGCTGGCCGCCGGCGCCGCCTACGTTCCGGTGGACGCGGACGACCCCGACGAGCGCGCCGAACTCGTGTTCGGTGAAGCCGAGGTCTGCGCCGTGCTCTCCGACGGGGGCTCGTTCGCGTTGCGCCGCGAGCCGCTCGGTCGCCCGGGCGAACCATCGCCCACCGACGACGCCTGGATCATTTTCACCTCCGGTTCGACCGGGAAGCCGAAGGGCGTGGCGGTGAGCCACTCCGCCGGCGCGGCCTTCGTCGACGCCGAAGCCGGCCTGTTCCTCACCGAGGAACCCATCGGCCCCGGGGACCGGGTGCTGGCCGGGCTGTCCGTGGCGTTCGACGCCTCGTGCGAGGAGATGTGGCTGGCCTGGCGGCACGGCGCCTGCCTGGTGCCCGCGCCGCGCGCCCTGGTGCGCACCGGTGTCGACCTCGGCCCCTGGCTGGTGGCGCGGCACATCAGCATCGTGTCGACGGTGCCGACGCTGGCCGCGTTGTGGCCCGTCGAAGCGCTGGAAGAGGTTCGGCTGCTCATCTTCGGCGGCGAGGCGTGCCCGCCGGAACTCGCCGAACGACTCGCCGTCGAAGGCCGCGAGGTCTGGAACACCTACGGGCCCACGGAAGCGACCGTCGTCGCCTGCGCCGCGCGGCTCACCGGCGAGGGGCCGGTGCGGATCGGATTGCCGTTGGCGGGCTGGCAACTCGCGGTCGTCGACGAGCGCGGCGAACCGGTTGCGATGGGCGACACCGGCGAGCTGATCATCGGCGGCGTCGGCCTCGCCCGGTACCTGGACGCGGGCAAGGACGCCGAGAAGTTCGCGCCGCTGCCGTCGCTCGGCTGGTCCCGGGCCTACCGCAGCGGTGACGTGGTGCGGGCCGAGCCCGAGGGGCTGCTGTTCGTCGGCCGGGCCGACGAACAGGTCAAACTCGGTGGCCGCCGCATCGAACTCGGTGAGGTGGACGCGGTGCTGCAGGCCCTGCCCGGCGTTGCCGGGGCGGCCTCGGCCGTGCAGACCACCGCCGCCGGGAACCAGATCCTCGTCGGCTACGTGGTGCCGCGTGCCGAGTCCGAGGCGGCAGCGGACGCGCGGTTCGACTACGACCGCGCGGTACGGCGGCTGCAGGAACAGCTGCCCGCCGCGCTGGTGCCGCTGCTCGCGGTCGTGTCCGACCTGCCGACCCGCACCTCCGGGAAGGTGGACCGAGCCGCGCTGCCGTGGCCGCTGCCCACCACCGGCGGCGATCCCGCCGCGAGGTCGGCGATGTCGCCGACCGAGGCGTGGCTCGCGGAGGGCTGGGCGGAAATCCTCGGCGTGGAGGTGACCGACCCCGCCGCGGACTTCTTCGCCACCGGCGGCGGCAGCCTCACCGCCGCCCAGCTGATCGCGCGCATCCGGATGCGCCACGCCCAGGTGTCGGTCGCCGACATCTACCAGCACCCGACGCTCGGTTCGCTGGCCGCGCACCTGGACGCGTTGGAGGCGATGACCGAGACCTCGCGGCGCGTCGTCCGCCCGACGCCGCGCCTGACCGGGCTGTGGCAGGCCCTGATCATGCTGCCGCTGCTGGCCATCGTCGGGTTGCGCTGGACGACCGTGCTGGCGGCGCTGAGCAACGTGCTGGCCTGGACCGGATCCGTGCCGTTCGCGCCGACGGTGTCGGTTTGGTGGATCGCCGCGGCGTGGCTGCTCCTGTTCAGCCCCGCGGGCCGGATCGCGTTGTCGGCCGGTGGTGCGCGGTTGCTGCTCGCCGGGGTGCGCCCGGGCACCTACCCGCGCGGCGGGGGTGTCCACTTGAGACTGTGGACGGCCGGGCGGCTCGCCGAGTTCAGCGGCGCGACTGGTGTGTCCGGTGCCTCCTGGATGACCCACTACGCGCGGGCGTTGGGCGCCAAGGTGGCCAAGGACGTCGACCTGCACTCGCCGCCGCCGGTCACCGGCATGCTCAAGGTCGGCAAGGGCGCGGCCGTCGAACCCGAGGTGGACCTCGCCGGCCACTGGGTCGACGGCGACGAGGTGCACATCGGCAAGATCCGGATCGGCGCCGGTGCGCGCGTCGGCGCCCGCACCACGCTGATCCCCGGCGCCCGGATCGGCAAGTCCGCGGAGATCGCGGCCGGCTCCACGGTGCGCGGCTCGGTGCCCGCGGGGCAGCGGTGGGCCGGGTCCCCGGCCGTCCCGGTGCGCGAAGCGGGCCGCACCTGGCCGTCGAGCCGTCCGCCCAGGTCGCAGGTGTGGGCCTCGGTCTACGGGGTCACCTCGGTGCTGCTCGGGCTGCTGCCGGCGCTGGCGGCACTGCCCGGCGTCATGGTGCTCGGCCTCGCTCTCGGCGGCGCACCCGATCTCGGCTCGGCGCTGACCCGGGCGCTGCTGGCGGTGCCCCTGGCGAGCGCGTGCTACCTCGTCTCGTACGCGTTGCTGGTGCTGGTGAGCGTGCGCGCGCTGAGCATCGGGATGCGCGAGGGCTACCACCCGGTGCACGGCCGCATGGCCTGGCAGGTGTGGGCGACCGAGCGCCTGATGGACATGGCCCGCATCGGCCTGTTCCCGTTGTACGCCAGCCTGTTCACGCCGGTGTGGCTGCGGTTGCTCGGTGCCAAGGTCGGTCGCGGCGTGGAAGCCTCCACCGTGCTGGCGCTGCCGAAGATGACGAAGGTCGCCGACGGCGCCTTCCTCGCCGACGACACCATGGTCGCCACCTACGAGCTCGGCGGTGGCTGGCTGCACGTGGCCCCGGCCCGCATCGGCAAGCAGGCATTCCTCGGGAACTCGGGCATGACCGCGGCAGGGCGTTCGGTGCCCAAGCGCGGCCTGGTCGGGGTGCTGTCCTCGACGCCGCGCAAGGCCAAGAAGGGCTCGTCCTGGCTGGGCATGCCGCCGATGCCGCTGCGCCGTTCCATCGACGAGGCCGACGCGAGCCGGACGTTCGCCCCGCCGCTTCGGCTGAAGATCGCCCGCGCGGTGGTCGAGCTGTTCCGGTTCGTGCCGGTCGTGCTCAGCGCGGCGCTGGCGGTGCTGGTGCTGGCGGCGCTGGCGTTCCTGCACGCCGAAGGCGGGCTCTGGCTGGCCGCGTCGCTGGCCGGGCCGGTGCTGCTGGCCGCGGGCCTGCTGGCGTGCGCCATGACGACCGCGGTGAAGTGGCTGCTGGTCGGGCGCTACCGGGCGGACGAACGCCCGCTGTGGAGCTCCTTCGTGTGGCGGACCGAGCTCGCGGACATGTTCGTGGAGGTGCTGGCCGTCCCGTGGCTGATCGGTTCGGCCGGCGGGACGCCGCTGCTGACGGCGTGGCAGCGCAGCATGGGCGCGAAGATCGGTCGCGGGGTGTGGCTGGAGACCTACTGGCTGCCCGAATCGGACCTGGTGCGGCTCGGCGACGGCGCGTCGGTCAACCGGGGTTGCGTGGTGCAGACCCACCTGTTCCATGATCGGGTCATGCGGTTGGACGAGGTGCGCCTGGACGCCGGCGCTACGCTGGGCCCGCACGGAATCGTGCTGCCCGGTGCGAGCATCGGTGCGCACACCACCCTCGGCCCCGGGTCGCTGGTGACCCGGGGAGACGAGGTGCCCGCGCACTCGCGGTGGCTCGGCAACCCGATCTCGACGTGGCGGAAAGCGGGAGGACGTCGCCGGTGAACCCTGGTGCTGACCAGTCGGGTGCGCCGGCGCCGGGGGCAGATCGGTCGACGGATTCCTACCTGCCCGAGCACGGCAACGGCGGCTATCGAGTCGAGCACTACGACCTGGACCTGGAGTACCAGGTCGGCCCGAACCGGCTCGCCGGGCAGGCGACGATCTCGGCGGTCGCGACGCAGGCCCTGTCGCGGTTCAGCCTGGACCTGGCCGACCTGCGGGTTCGCCGGGTGCTCGTGGACGGCCGTCCCGCGAAGTTCACGCACGGCGGCGGGAAGCTCCGGATCAAGCCGGCACGTCCCGTCGCCGCGGCGGCGGAATTCCGGGTGGACGTCCGGTATTCGGGCAATCCGCAGCCGATTTCCGGTCGGTGGGGCGAGATCGGGTGGGACGAGCTGACCGACGGCTCCCTGGTCGCCGGCCAGCCGGTCGGCGCGCCGTCCTGGTTTCCCTGCAACGATCACCTCGCGGACAAGGCGGGCTACCGGATCTCGTTCACGACGGCCTCGCCGTACTCGGTGCAGGTGACCGGGAATCTGGTGTCGCGGCAACGCCGCGGCAGCACCACGACCTGGGTATACGAGCGGCCGGAACCGACCGCGACGTACCTGATGAGCATCCAGGTCGGCCTGTACACCGAGGTGGAGCTGGCCGGCGGCCCGGTGCCGCAGCGGGCGGCGATCCCGGCGCGGCTGGGCGACCGCTTCGCCGCGGACTTCGCGCGGCACGGCCAGATCATGGACGTGCTGCAGCGATTGTTCGGCCCGTACCCGTTCGGCGAGTACGTCGTCGTGGTCACCGACGACGACCTGGACGAGCCGGTCGAGGCGCAGGGCATGTCGGTCTTCGGCGCGGGCCACCTGGACGGCCGGCGCACGAACGAGCGGCTCGTCGTGCACGAACTGGCGCACCAGTGGTTCGGCAACAGCGTGACGATCGCGGACTGGCGGCACATCTGGCTCAACGAGGGCTTCGCCACCTACGCCGAATGGTTGTGGTCGGAGTTCTCGGGCGGCCCGTCGGCGCAGCAGCACGCAGCGGACTGGCACGCGCACATCGCCGCAGGCCCGCCGGATCTCCGGATCGCCGATCCGGGTGTGGCCGGGATGTTCGACGAACAGGTCTACAAGCGCGGCGCGCTGACGCTGCACGCGCTGCGCCGTGAAGTGGGCGACGAGCCGTTCTTCGAGCTGTTGCGGAAGTGGGTCGCCGACCACCGGCACGGCACGGCGACCACGGCGGACTTCACGGCGCTGGCCGACGAATTCGCGAACCGGTCGCTCGCCGGGTTCTTCACGAAATGGCTGGACAGCATCGAGTTGCCGCCGCTGCCACGCTGAGGCCGCCACATCGGGCGCCGACGACAGGGGTGCGGACCGGTGGCGCAGCATGACCGACCACGACGAACCCGCAATTTCCATTGAAATCGAACCTTCGATTTCAATGGAAATTGCGGCTCGACCGAGCACCTGACACCGTGCCCTCGTCTGACGTTCACCAATGCTTGCGGGCCGGTTCGTTGTGCTCCGGGCGCGATACCGGTTGTGTGGTGGCAGGACTTCCCGCGACGCAGATTCGAGGTTCCCGCTGCGATGGTCGCCACCGAGCCGTCCGGGTCGACGCCCCAACCGCTGCTGGCCGGCACCAGGCCGTTGGCCCCGCACCTGTCGGTGTACGTGTTCATCCTCCTGCCGTTCCTGGCGCTGGTGGCGGCGGTGCCGCTGGCGTGGGGATGGGGGCTGCGCTGGTGGGACGCGCTGCTCGCGGTCGGCTGGTACGTGTTCACCATCCTCGGCGTGACGGTGGGCTACCACCGCTACTTCACGCACGGCGCGTTCCGCGCCAAGCGCTGGCTGCGCATCGCGCTCGCGGTCGCGGGCAGCATGGCGGTCCAGGGCCCGGTCCTGCACTGGGTGGCCGATCACCGCCGCCACCACGCCTTCGCCGACAGGGAAGGCGATCCGCACTCGCCGTGGGCGTTCGGCACGTCTCCCGCCGCGCTGGCGCGCGGGTTCTGGCACGCGCACATGGGCTGGATCTTCGAGCGGGACCTGACGAACCAGCGGCGGTTCGCGCCCGACCTGCTGGCCGACCCCGACATCAGGTTGGTGCACCGGCTGTTCGGCCCGTTGACGGTGGCGACGTTCGCCCTGCCCGCGCTGTGCGGCGGTGTGATCACGGGTACCTGGTGGGGCGCGGCGACGGCGTTCTTCTGGGCCGGGCTGGTGCGGGTGGCCTTGCTGCACCACGTGACGTGGTCGGTGAACTCGATCTGCCACCTGGTCGGGGATCGCCCGTTCCGCAGCCGCGACAAGGCGGCCAACTTCTGGCCGCTCGCGGTGCTGAGCATGGGGGAGTCGTGGCACAACCTGCACCACGCCGACCCGACGTGCGCCCGGCACGGGGTCCGGCGAGGCGAGATCGACATCTCGGCCCGGGTGATCTGGATCTTCGAAAGGCTCGGCTGGGCCACCCACGTCCGCTGGCCGACCCCGCGACGCCTCGCCCGCCTGGCGGCCGACAGCTGAATCACTGTCCTTTATGGACATTCTTTGCCGATCCGGACCTTCACCGGCTTCAGGGGCGTTTCGGACTGGTGTGCGGGTACGTGTGGGACGTGGCCGTGGGGGAGCAGGGCGGCGATTTCGCGCGAAATCGCCGACCAGTGTCCGGCGTCGGGTGCCTTCCGGATGCGTCCCGGCCGAGGGGGTGCGCGGGAAAACCGATGGCCGGGGCGGTCATGTCGCGGCCAGACTGCAGGCGTGGTCGTACTGGAGAAGGCCGCGCGTGCGCCGGGCCGGGCGTGGGCGACGGGGCTGAGCCTGACCTCGTGGGTGCTGTTCGCTAGTTCCGGCCCGCTGGCCAAGGCGGTGATGGCGGCGGGTTGGTCCCCGGCCGCGGTGACCTCGGTGCGGATCGCGCTGGCTGCGGTGCTGCTGGTGCCGGTGGTCGCGGTGCTGCGGCCGCGGGCGCTGCGGTTCCACCGCGCCGACCTGTGGCTGCTGCTCGGCTACGGCCTGCTCGGTGTCGCCGGCGTGCAGCTGTTCTTCTTCCTGGCCGTGGCCCGGGTCCCGGTCGGGGTGGCGATGGTGCTGGTCAACCTGGCGCCCGCGCTGGTCGCACTGTGGGTACGGGTGGTGCGGCGCACCCGGTTGCCGGGACTGGTGTGGCTGGGAATCGGACTGGCCGTGGCCGGATTGGTCCTGGTCGCGGAGATCTGGCAGGGATCGGAGCTGGATCTGCTCGGTGTCGCCGCCGGGCTGGCCGCGGCGATCTGCTCGGCCGGGTTCTTCCTGCTCGGCGAGCACGGCGCGAGCCGGTACGACTCGTTCGGGCTGACCGCGGCCGGGCTGTCGATCGGCGCGGTGGTGGTGGCCGTGGTCGCCTTGCCGTGGACGCTGCCCACGGGACTGTTCACCGCCCCCGCGATGCTCGGCGGCCTGCAGGTCCCGGTGTGGCTGGCCCTGCTGGTGCTGGCCGTGGTCGGCACCGCGTTGCCTTACCTGGCCGGGCTGCGGGCGCTGCGCAATCTGCCTTCGGCCCTGGCCAGCGTGCTGGCCCTGGTGGAACCGCTGGTCGCCGCCGGACTCGCCTGGCTGCTGCTCGGCCAGGCGCTCAGCCCGGCGCAACTGGCCGGAGCGGTGGTGCTGCTCGCCGGCGCGGTGCTGGTGCAACTGGCCGCCCCGAACTCGCTCCCGGAAGGCGCCTTTCGCCGTGAGACGTTCGGTGGAGGTCGGCGAGGGTGATGCCGAGGTGTCGGCGCAGCGCGCGAAGTCGCGCGGAACACGCGCTCACCTTGCCAGAACGGCAAGATTTCGTGCCAGATCGGTGCGCGCCCGCTGAGACTGGGCGCTGATCGACGGCGCGACCGTGCGCCGACTCCACCACTCCCTCCGCAGGACAGGAACACATGATCACCGCAATTCGGGCGCTGACGCGCAGGTTCAGCCGGCCCGCGCGCACGATGGCGACCCTCGCACTCACCCTGCTGCTCACGATCGGCGGCGCGGCCTGTTCCGCGCCGACCGCGGACGACGTTGCCCCCTACGCCGTCGCCACCCAGGACGATCCGGCGTTCCAGGGCACCTTCCGGCACGAGTTCGCCGACGTCGATGGCGTCCGCATGCACTACGTGACCGGCGGCAGCGGCCCGCCGGTGGTGCTGATCCACGGCTGGCCCCAAACCTGGTACGGCTGGTGGCAGATCATGCCGGCCCTCGCCGAACACCACACCGTCTACGCGGTCGACCTTCCCGGACTGGGCGACAGCACCGGCTCACCGACCGGTTACGACAAAGCCACCCTGGCGCGGTACGTGCACACGCTGATCGCCGACAGGCTCAAGGTCCGGGACGCCGCCGTCATCGGGCACGATTTCGGCGCCGCGGTGGCGTTCCAGTACGCCAGCCAGTTCCCCGGCGACACCGCCCGCCTCGGATACCTCGACCTGCCGCTACCCGGGCCCGCGATCGACGCATCCACGTACCGCACGCTGAGCTGGCACATCGCCCTCCACTCCCAGCGACGGGTCCCCGAGGCGATCGTGGGCGATGACGTCCGCGAGTACCTGGCACTGTTCTACCCCCAGGTCTCGTTCGAGGGCACGGCATTCGGCGGCACCTCGGATCGGTCTCCGTTCACCGACGGCGAGATCGACGAGTACGCGCGGACCTACAGCCGGCCCGAGGCGCTGTCGGGCGGCTTCGAGCTCTACCGCGCCCTCGACAAGGACGTGCGCGACACCGCGTCCGCGGCACCGGTACGCATCCCGACCCTGCTCATGACCGCCCAAGGGCAACTCGACGCGATCCGAGCCACAGTGGACCCGCGGATGGCCAACATCGTTCGCGCGGTGGACGTGCCGCGCGCCGGACACTGGCTCGCCGAGGAAAACCCCCAGTTCGTCACCGCGGAACTGCTGCGTTTCCTCGACGGATGAGCAAGCCATGAACACGGGGCTGAGATGCCGCTGGCGTGTCCGATGTGGACCGGTCAGGGCTCTTCGCCGACCGGGTCGGGCAGCGTCCAGCGGTCTTCTCGGCGGGGGTGGATGTATCCGAAGTAGTAGAGGTAGCCGATCGCCAGGATGGCCAGCGCTGCGGCCGAGCTGGAGCATGATCGCGATCACCGCGTTGATCACCGCGATCGCGATGCCCAGGCTGACGATCGTGTTCACCACCGGCCCGCCGCGGGCGAGCAGGAAGTAGTTCATCGGCGAATCGGCGTTGACCAGCCGCGACGGGCACCGTTCCCCGGCCCTGCCGCATGACCGGCTCACCGAGCTGCTGCGCGAGTCGGGGCTGCGGCCAGACGGTCGTTGACGCTCTGCCGACGCAAATCCCGTTGATCGGCCGGGCTCGCCAGGAGCTCCGTCCGTTGTGGACAACTCACCGAACGTGATCCGGACCGGTATTGAGGCGCCGTCTCTGCTTCCGGTAACGAATTTCGCCGTCCTAGAAGTCCGGGTTGCTGGCGTCCTTCCAGGTTCGGGGAACGACGACGTGGAGAGCGTCGCGCGCGACCGAGAAGCGTTCCGTTTACCTGCGAAAACACTACGGCTGACTCGAACTCGTGCCGCTGACCAGTCGCTTTCGGTCTGAACCGAAACCTCTCGCGCACAAGGGCGATAGGTCATTAGAAAGGAGATGCCCGGACGGTCACCCCGCGGTTTATGGGGAGCCGCGATCTGTTCGGGCAGCAGATTGGTTCTGGAGGGATCATGCGAATCAAGAACAGGGTCGTCGCGCTCGTCGGCACGAGTGTGATAGCGCTGTGCAGTGTGGCCGTTTATACGGGGTCCGCCGTCGCGCAGGCGCCGGACCAGGGTAAGCAGTCGACGGCGGAATCTCCGGCGGCTCCTATGCCTGCGAAGGCGTACACGTACCACGAGACCGCGGTCGTCACCGACAAGACGCCGCCAGTTGATGCCATTTGCGGTGATTTGGGCGATGGCGCAGGCAAGGTGTGTTTCGAGCCCCACGGTGACCGCTTCTGGCTCAGGGACACGAAGGCCGATCGGGCAGTCCTCAAGAGCTGGGCGCACGCAGAGCCGAGTGAACACACGTACAAGTGCGATGCGGACAAGGGCAGCAGTGTCTCTTGGCAGTACTGCACGTTCCATGACGACATGCCTGAAGGCGAATACATCGGATTCAACGCCAGCGCCTACAAGTACGGCGAGGAAGTTGCCTGGTCGGCATTCCTGAATGCCGTGAGCTAAATATTTTCTGGCTTCTTGACCGGGCATCTCGATGCGTCGTGAGCGGAGGAATGTCCGATCTCTGGTTGAACCGTTTCCGCCCACTGGCCCAAAACTTTGTGGCCAGTGGGTGGGAGATCAACACGTGCAGCCGGCTGTGGATGTGGCCTACAGGCAGCACCTGATCGCGGATCTGCTTGGCCGACCCGCGGCGCCGGCTATGTCACGCCCCAGCCGTGTCGGGGCTCGTCTGTCTGCCGGGCGGGCCCGGGTGTGCGCTGCCGTGGAGGAGGCCGGTGCCGAGTGGGGTGAGCGTGTGGAGCGCTCGGTTGTCCATGCGTCGGGTCGCGACCAGGCCGGCGGCCCGCAGGGCGGAGATGTGCTCGCTCACCGAGGAGGGGGCGAGGTCGAGGACGTGTGCTGCCTCCCCGGTGGAGCACACCCCGTCGAGGGCGGCGAGCACCCGGGCACGGGTGCGGCCCAGGAGCGCACCGAGGGGGTCCGAGGCTGCGCTCCCGGGCGGCGTTGCTGGGGCTTGGTGTGCGGGATAGACCACGATCTGGGGCAGGGTCGGATCCGCCAGCGCCACGGGTTTGCCCCAGCAGAAGCGGGAGGGGACGAGACACAGTCCCCGCCCATCGAGGTGGAGGTCCCTGGATTCGGGATAGTCCATCTCGAGCACCGGTGGCCGCCAGCGCAGCACCGGTCGCAGCGACGACAGCAGGCCGTGGACGCCGCCGTCGCGCAGGGCTCGGGCGCGGAGCGCGCGGTCCACCTCGACGGCGGACTCCGTGCCCGTCCAGTGAGGTTCGACGACTGCGCGATATATGACGTGCAGTGCGTCCGCGAGGTCCTGGAGGCGCTGGGCGTCGCCGGCGGCGAGATCACGTACCCACACCGGAGGGCGCCGTCCCTCGAACGCCCGGGGCAGCTCTTCTGACAGGCGCTGGTGCGGCGTGCCGCGCAGCGCGTCCAGCCCGGCCGACAAGCCCTCCCGGCCGGCGGCCGGGGTCAGGAAGTCCGGGAAGTAGCCCGCCAGCGGCGGCGCCAGGGTGAGCAGCAGGCGTGCTGCCGGGCCCAACGACTGTGCCCCCTCCAACCGTGCGACCTGCAGTCGCCAGGGCCGGAAGGCCGCGGTCGCCCGACCGTTGAGCTGATGCACCGCAAGGAGTGTCTCCCACAGGGGGTCGCTGGCCACCGTCACCCGGGCCAGATCCCGATCGCTGAAGTGAATGCGCAGCACTGATCCCCCAACCATCTTGCTGCGCGACGGATGCCGCCGCCCATGAGTCCGGTTGTGCTCAACCCCAGCACCGGAAAATCCCTCGGTTCCCCAGAAGCGTTCAGTACCTGCTTGACGAGAGTAAATCTGAGCTAGGTGGACCCGAAGTGCCTCGTCCGGGACGATAACAGGCAACTGGTGTGGCTGTGGCCGGGCTGCAACAAATCTCCACCATGTTCGAGATCACCGTGCTGCAGCTGTCGTCGACAGGTGAATCCTGGCTCAAGTGCGCTATCGTCGCCCGTTTCCGGTGTCGTACTCGGCGGTTTGGTCGCCGGCCCCGGGAAGGCGGCTTCGTGCGGGCAGCGGACACGTCCACCGGATCACGGGTGGTGATCCACTTGCCGACGGACTCGAAACGCCACCGGAGGTCCGGTTGTCGTGATGCTCGGCTGATCCACGTCCGATCGCGCTTCGCGATTTGGTTGGCGGACAAAGCCGATCATCTCGCGACGCTCTGCCGGTCCCGGGTACGAGACCGGCAGAGCACAGCGCCATCTCGTCGCTTCCGCCGTCCTAGAAGTCCGGGTTGCTGGCGTCCTTCCAGGTTCGGGGAACGACGACGTGGAGAGCGTCGCGCGCGACCGAGAAGCGTTGCGGGGTGCCGTCGACGAGTTCACCGTCGACGTTGATCGGAAGGTCGGGCCCGGTCGCCACGTCGACCCGCTTGGTGCGGAAATGGCGGACGTGCTCGCTGTCGAGCGCACCGCGTTTGAGATCGCGCGCGGCGGCGATCAGGTCGTGGAGGCTGCCGTGCCGCATGACGGAGATGTCCAGCGTCGCATCGTCGATCCCGGCGTCGTGCGCCGCGAGCTGCCCGCCGCCGAAGTAGCGGCCGTTGGCGATCGAGAGCTGCAGCAATCCGTGGTGCTCCTGCGGCTCGTGGTCGCCGTCGGGGAACGTCAGATGCGCCGAGAACGGCCGGTGTCGCAGCAATGCCTTGACGGTCGCCACCGGGTATGCCAGTGCCCCGGTCCACCTCTTCAGCGTCGGCGACATCGCCTCGGCCACGCCCGCGCCGAGACCGACCGACGCGCGGTTGACGTAGTAGTTGTTCCCGCAGAGGCCGAGGTCGATGTCGACCACCTTGCCGTGCGCGATGGTGCGGCAGGCCTGGTCGAGATCCGTGGGGATGTGCAGGGTGCGAGCGAAGTCGTTGGCGGTGCCCAGCGGCAGCAGGCCCAACGGCACGCCGCGGTGTGCGAGGACGTCGACCACCGAGCTGACGCTGCCGTCTCCGCCGCCGAGGATGATCAGGTCGTGGCCCGCGTCCACGGCCGAGCTCACGGTCTCCGGGAGCCGGGCCGGATCGTGCAGCGGAAAGGTCGAGTCCAGCGGCACGCCCAGGCTGCGCAGCTCGTCGATCGCCCGCGCGTACGCCTTGGCGCCCGTGCGGGCCCGTGCATTCACCACCAGGGCTGCTCGCTTGGTGGAACCGTCGGTTGTGATGACCGCTCCTCACGAGAAGAACCTGCCTGCACCTGCAGTGTAAAGGCATCCGGCGCGAGACTCATCTGCGCTCCGGTTGCGTGGAAGACCTCCTGCGCGGCTTCCGGCCGATGGCGAAGTAGATCGCGCTCAGCACGATGAAGAACGGCACGCCCGCCCACCAGGCGATCGCCAGGTCGTCGATGAACGCCGTGGACACCAGGATCGCCACCAGGAAGAGGATCGCTGCGATTCCGGTGACCGGCGCGCCGCGCAGGCGCACCTTCGGCAGCGGCAGGCCCACCGCCGCGCGGGTCCGCCGGAACGCCAGGTGCGTGACGAGGATGAGGATCCACACCGCCAGGGCGCCGAAGATGGACAACCCGAACAGCACCAGGTACGCGGCGTTGCCCTGCGCGGCCGACAGCACGGTGGCGACGAGCAGCCCGGCCGCGCTGAGCAGCAGCGCGTTGCGCGGCACGCCGCCCTTGCTCAACCGGGCGGTCCAGCGCGGCGCGTAGCCGTGCCCGGCGAGGGAGTGCAGCATCCGGGTGCACAGGTAGAGGTTCGTGTTCGCGCTGGAGAGCGCCGCGGTCAGCACCACGAAGTTCATCACCAGCGCGGCGAACGGGATTCCGGCCGCGCCGAAGACCGTCACGAACGGGCTCTCGGACACCCCGCTGCTCTGCGCGACCGTCGTCCAGGGCACCACGGTCAGGACCAGGGCGATGGCCAGCAGGTAGAACAGGGACAACCGCAGCACCATCTGCCGGGCCGCGCGGGGGATGTCGCGTTCCGGGTTCTCCGACTCGGCTGCGGTCACCGAGACGACCTCGGTGCCGATGAAGCTGAACAGCGCGAACACCATCGCCAGGTACAGGCCGGTCCACCCGTTGGGCAGGAATCCGCCGTGCGCCACCAGGTTGTCGAAGCCGGTGGGCCGGGCGTTCGGCAGCCCGACCGTCACCAGGGCGAGCGCCAGCAGGATGAACACCACGATCGCGGTGACCTTGATCATCGAGAACCAGTACTCGAAGGTGCCGAACAGCCCGACCGCGCCCGCGTTCACCGCGAGGATGAGCACCGAGAACGCCACCACGGGCAGCCACAACGGCAACTGGGGCCACCAGAACTGCGTGTAGATCCCGGCCGCGATCAGCTCGCCGCCCACCGCGATCACCTGGATGGTCCAGTACGTCCAGCGCACCACGAATCCCGCCCACGGGCCCAGGTAGCGGTGCGCGATAGCGCCGAACGCGCCCGCGTCCGGGTGCTGGACCACCATCTCGGCCAGCGCCCAGGCGATCACGAGCGCGACCAGCGCGCAGGCGAGGTAGGCGAGCACGGTGGCCGGTCCGGCCTGCGAGATCGCCAGGCTGGACCCCAGGAACAGGCCGGTGCCGATCGCGCCGCCCAGCCCGATCATGGTCACCTGGCGGCGCGTCAGCTGCCGGCGCAGCCCGGTGCCGGACGTGCCCACCCCGGTGGCGCTGCCTGTGGTGGAGTCCATGTCATCTCCCGGATCTGCGGTAGTCGGCGATGGCCGCGGCGACGGTGTCCACATCGGACTCGTTGTTGTAGAAGTGGAAGGACATCCGCAGCACGGTGCCGCGCGGGCTGGTCGCGATCCGGCGTTCGGCGAGCCATGCGGCGAGTTCGCCCGGTGCGTCGTCGAGGAGCGCGACCTGCGGTCCGCGCGACGCCGGATCGGTCGGCGACCAGAGCCGTTCGCCCGCCGCCAGCAGCTCTTCCTGCAGGCGCTGGGTCAGCCCCCGGACGTGTTCCCGCACCGCTGCCGCGTCCAGGCGGTTGACCAGGTCCAGACCGGCGTTCGCGCCGTAGGCGGCCGGAATGCCGGGCGTGCCGGTTTCGTAGCGGCTCGCCCGCGCCGGGTGGTCCACCGAGCGCGGATCGAACGCGAACGGGTTCTCGCGGCCGAACCACCCGGTCAGCTGCGGTGCCACCGCATCCTGCACGCCGCGGCGCGCGTACAGGAACGCGATGCCGGGGATGCCCAGCACGTACTTGAGCGCGCCGGCGACGAGGAAGTCGCAGCCGAGCTCCTCGACGTCGATGCGGTGCACACCCGCGGCCTGGTAGGCGTCGACGAACGTCGTCGCGCCCTGCTCCTTCGCGCGGGAGATCACCTCGCGGACCGGCAGCAGGAGGCCGTTGCGGTAGGACACCAGCGGCACCGACACCAGCTGGGTCCGCTCGTCGATCGCGTCCAGGCAGTCCGCGGTGCGGACCTGCCCGTCCTCGGCCCCGACGTGGACGACCTCGGCTCCCCGGGCGCGCTGCGCGAGCCACACGTGCGCGATGGAGGGGAACTCCATGTCGGTGGTGACGATGCGCGGCCGTTCGGCGTAGGACCTGGTCGACGCCGCCTGGAACGCGCCTTCGGTGGCGTTGGCCAGGACCGCGACTTCGTCGGGCTCGGCCCCGATCAGCTTCGCGAAGCCTCGGCGCGCCCGTTCGACCTGGTCCATCCAGATCTCCCACGGCGCTCCGTGCACGTGCATGGAGCGCTGGAACTCGGCGAGCGCATCGCCGAGCTGGTAGGAGGCGGCGCCCTGGCTGCAACTGGCCAGGTGCACGTTCTCGGCCAGCGACGGGAACGAGGCGCGGAACAGGTCCGGGTCGGTGATGGTCTCGGCGGGCGGTGCCGGGGTGGCGTTCACGGTGTGCGATTCCTCTGCGGGTGGGCGGATTCGGCCGGGTCAGTAGCTCGGCGGCGTTACCGACACCAGGAAGGTGGCGGTGTCGGTACCCGGGTTGACGAAGCGGTGCGGGACTCGCGAGTCGAAGTAGCAGCTGTCGCCCGGTTCCAGCCGGATCCGGGAGTCGCCCACCTCGACCAGCAGCTCTCCGGCCTGGGCGAGCACGCATTCCTCGGAGGGGTGGCTCCACGGCTCCTCCGACGATGCGGCGCCGGGTTCCAGGCGGCCTTCGAGCAGCTCCAGGCGGCCCGATCCGGGGGACAGGCGCGTGTAGGCGATCCCGCCGTGCGGCGAGCCGACCTTCATCCGCCGCTCGCGGCGGACCACGGCCACCTGCTGCACGTCGTCCTCGGCGAAGAGGCTGAACAGCGGGACTTCCAGCGTTTTCGCCAGTCGTCGCAGGGTTTCCAGGCTGGGGTCGTGGATGCTGCGCTCGACCTGGCTGAGCAGTCCGGTGGACAAGCCGGTGAGTTCGGCCAGCTGCTTGAGGGTGAGGTTGCGTTTCTGGCGCAACTCCCGGAGGTGAGGGCCGATCATGGCTTCGCGCCTTCGGTGTGGGTGAAGTATTTCAGCGAGAATGAATCCGCGTACGCGCGAAGTCAAGAGCGCGGTTCATGTCGGCTGCCGAGCGGCAGTCTGGTGTGGAGTGAACGGCCTGTTCGCATCGATAGGTGAGGCGAACGGTCCGTTCACTTCATCCACTCAGCGTCGGTGGGCACTGCTGGTGTGGAGTGAACGGCCTGTTCGCATCGATAGGTGGGGCGAACGGTCCGTTCACTTCATCCACTCAGCGTCGGTGGGCACTGCTGGTGTGGAGTGAACGGCCCGTTCGCTTCGATAGGTGGGGCGAACGGTCCGTTCGCCTTGACCGCCGCGAGGCGGACAAGTGGCTTCACCGCTCGGAAGGCACGAGCCGGCCGACCACGACTCCGCGCCATCACATCTCAAACAGCTTCTGCAGGTTTGCCGCTTGTACGACGAGAATCCGCGAGGGTCAGTGGCCGCGGAATGCTTCGACGAGCCACCAGGCGCCTTCGCCCGGGGCGATCTTGGCGTCGATCACCAGCGGCGTGGCACGCGGTCCGTTCAGCCAGTCGCGCACCGGCGCGAGGTCGGCCTCGGTGCGCACCGTGAGCCCGGTGCAGCCGAAGCCGCGCGCGGCGGACGCGAGGTCGGTGTCCGGGAACTCGACGGTGTCCAACCGGTGGCCGTCCGGGCCGAAGTGGTGGACCTCCGCGCCGTAGGCGTGGTCGTTGTAGACCACGATCACCATCGGCAGGCCGAGCCGGGCCGCCGTTTCCAGTTCGGCGATGCCCATCAGCGCGCCGCCGTCGCCGAGCGCGGCGACCGGCAGCCGGTCCGGGCGGGCCAGCGCCGCGCCGATGGCGGTGGCCAGGCCGAGCCCGATGGACTGGAAGGCCTGGGTGAAGCAGAAGCCCTGCTCGTCGGGCACCCGCAGGAACATGCTCGGGTAGCCCATGAAGTTGCCGGAATCCACCGCCAGCACCCGCTCTTCGGGCAGCAGCGCGTCCAGGGCGATGGTCAGCGCGCGCGGATCGATGGCGTCCGGTGTGGACTCGTCGTCGAATGCCACGTCGCGCCAGGACCCAGCGCTCGCGATCCGCTCCCGCACCTCCGGATCGCGGTAACCGGCGGGCCGGACGCCACGGTCGGTGAGTTCGGCCCGGGCCGCCTCGGCGGTCGCGGCGACGTCGCCGAGCACCCCGAGTTCGACCGGGCGGTGCGCGCCGATCGCCTCGCTCTCGACGTCGACCTGCACCAGCGCGGACCCGGCGCCGATCAGGTTGCCGTGCCGCGTGGTCCACATGTTCAGGGCGGTGCCCCAACCGACGACGAGGTCCGCGCGGGAGATCAGCTCGGCGGCCAGCGGCGTGGCGAACCCGCCGGAGACGTCCAGCGACCACGGGTCGTCGCGGAACAGGCCCCGCGCCACCGCCGACGTGGCCAGCAGTGCCCCGCAGGCCTCGGCCAGCGCCCGCAGCTCGGCGCCGGCGTGCCGGGCACCGCGACCGGCGATGAAGACCGGGCGTTGCGCGGTGACCAGCCGGTCGGCCAGGTCCCGCACCGCCGCGGCGGACGGCGCGACCGGGTTCAGCGCCGGGAGCTGCGGGACGTGCGGTTCGCCGTCGAACTCCGCCGCCTGGACGTCCAGCGGCAGGTTCAGCACCACGGTCCGCCTGCCCTCGGTCGCCAGCCGGACCGCCCGCACCACGTCATCGACGGCGGTGGCCGCGCTGTGCACCCGCTCCGCGCGGGCGCCGACAGCGGTGGCCAGCGCATCCTGGTCGATCCGGAAGTTCGAGCGGATGGCGGCGGAGGCCGTCTCCGCGGCGAGCACGAGCAGCGGGGTCCGGCTCTTGGCCGCTTCGGTGATGCCGGTGAGCGCATTGGTCAGCCCGCAGCCCTGGTGCACCGAGAGCACCCCGAGGCGGCCACTGGTGCGCGCATACGCGTCGGCCATCGTCGCCGCGCCGCCCTCGTGACGGGCGGCCACGAACCCCGCACCCGCGGCGACCAGTGCGTTGGTGACGTGGAAGTTGCCGCTGCCGACGACGCCGAAGACGTGGTCGGCGCCCAGTGCGGCCACCGTGCGGCCAACGACCTCGGCGACGTTCATCTCGCCCCTTCCCCTGCCCGTGGGTCAGTCCTGTTCGATCAGCGCCAGGACCCGCGTCGGGCTGCCGGAGCCGTTGACGATCGGCAGCGGCGCGGCGACCAGCACCGCTCCGGTGGGTGGCAGCAGCGCGAGGTTCTGCAGTTGGGTGAGGCCGTACTTGCCGGCGCCGAGCAGCAGCGAGTGGCAGGGGAAGGCCGGTTCGAAGGTGGGCGCCATCCCGGCGTCGGTGCCCACGGTCTCCACGCCGATGCCGATCAGGGCGCTCTCCTCGGCCAGCCAGCGGGCGCAGTCCGGCGAGATCCCCGGGGTGTGCGAGCCGCTGTCGTCGGCGTTGAGGAACTCGGCCTGATCGCCGCTGCGCGCGTCCCAGCCGGTCCGCATCAGCAGCCAGCCGCCCTCGGGCAGGGGGCCGTGCGCGGATTCCCACTCGCGGATGTGCTCGGTCTCCAGCAGGAAGTCCGGATCCTCGGCGACCTGCGCGGAGCAGTCCAGCACCGCGGCCGGGCCGATCATCTGCCGGGGCGGGACCGAGGCCACGTCGAGGCCGTCGCGGCCGGTGATCCAGTGCACCGGCGCGTCGAAGTGGGTGCCGGTGTGCTCCCCGGTGTGGATGTTGTTCCAGTACCAGGCGGGGCCGCGGTCGTCGAACCGGCTGATCTCCTCCAGGCTGAAGCCGATGGTGTTGGCGAACGGCTCCGGTAGCCGCAGGACGGGCACGTCGGACGTCAGGGGCGCGGTCAGGTCGATGACGCTGATCCGGCCGGACGTCAGCGCCCGCAGCAGTTCGTCGAGGACGGCCACGTTCTTCGCCTCCGGATTCCGGGAACTGGACGACGTGCGGGATCCTACTTCGCGTCCGGGGCGCTGCCAATGCGCCGGGAATCACCCGGTGCGGCAGGGAATTCGGGCGCAGCACTGTGGATCGAGTCGGCCCGCGCGACCGCTGTTATCGTGTTCGCGTGACGACGGACATCGTGACGGATGGCGCATCGGTGGGCGATGCCGTGGTGGGCGAGCTGACCGGCCGCGGCATGCAGCCCAGGCAACTGATCGTCACCCTCTACGGCCTGTACGCGCGCGAGGCCGGTGGCTGGCTGTCGGTGGCGTCGTTGGTGCGGCTGCTCGCCGATCTCGGCGTCGACGAGCCCGCGGTGCGCTCGTCGATCTCGCGGCTGAAGCGGCGCGGCATCCTGCTGGCCGAGCGGCGCGGCGGGGCAGCGGGATACGAGCTGTCCGGTGCCGCGCTGGAGATCCTGCGCGAAGGAGACGAGCGGATCTTCCGCCGGGAGCGCGCCACCCTCGCCGACGGGTGGGTGCTGGCGGTGTTCTCGGTCCCGGAATCCGAGCGGCAGAAGCGGCACGTGCTGCGCACCCAGCTGACGCGGTTGGGCTTCGGCACCGCCGCGCCGGGGGTGTGGATCGCCCCGGCCGACCTGCGGGACGCGGCGAGCAGCGTCCTGCAGCGCTACGAGCTGGCCGGCTACGCCGATCTGTTCCACGCGGAGCACCTCGCCTTCGGTGATCTGCGGGCAAAGGTGGCGCAGTGGTGGGACCTGGAGCAGCTGCAGGAGCTCTACGGCGAGTTCATCGGGGTGCACCAGCCGGTGCTGCGGCGGTGGCGGCGCCGCCGGTCGCCGCGCGGGCCGGAGGCCTTCGCCGACTACGTGCGGGTGCTCACCGATTGGCGCCGGTTGCCCTACCTGGACCCCGGGCTGCCCGCCGAGCTGCTGCCGAAGGACTGGACCGGGACGGTGGCCGCCGAGGTGTTCTTCGAGCTGAAGTCCCTGCTGGAGCGGCAGGCCCACGACCACGTCGAGGCAGTCACGGTGCGCTGACCGGAGTCGTTCCGGAAAGCTCCGGGAACGCCCACCCGAAGGAGCCTGGGCGCCGGCTTCGCGCGAGCCACGACCGCTGGGCGGGTTCCCGATTTTAGGCAAAATCGCGAGCCGCAGGGGTCGGGTGGGTTCTCGATTTTAGGCAAAATCGCGAGCCACGAGGGTCGGGCGGGTTCCCGATTTTAGGCAAAATCGCGAGCCGCGGGGGTCGGGTGGGTTCCCGGTTTTAGGCAAAATTGGGAGCCGCGGGGGTCGGGTGGGTTCTCGGTTTTAGGCAAAATTGGGAGCTTGACCGACCGGGGTGAGTGAACCGGCTTCATCCGGCGGGGATCGCGGCGGTGCCCTTGATCTCGACCAGCGCCTCGGCGTCCCAGAGGCGCTGCACGCCGATCCCGGCCATCGCCGGGTAGTCCCGTCCGGCGAGTTCGCGCCACACCGCGCCGATTTCCCGGGCGTGCGCGCGGTAGTCGTCCACGTCCACGATGTAGACGGTCAGCTCGGTCACCTGCTCGGGACGGCCCCCGGCGGCGCGCAGCGCGGTGAGCAGGTTGCCCAGCGCCTGCCGGAACTGCGCGACGATGCCGTCCCCGACGATCTTGCCGCCGGCGTCGAGCGCGGTCTGCCCGGCCAGGAACACCAGGCGGCAGTCCGAGGCCACCACGGCGTGCGAGAAACCCGCCGGGCGGGCCAGTTCCGCGGGGTTGATCCGTTCGATGGTCATGATTGCACCGCTCCTCCGTCCACAGTGATCCCTTGCCCGTTGATCGCGGCGTTGCGCACGCACAGCTCCACGACGTCGGCGACCTCGTCCGGGCTGATCAGCCGGCCGATGGGCTGCCGGCCCTCCAGCGCGCTGCGGGCTTGTTGCGCGCTCCGCCCGGTCTTGGCGGTGATGTTGTCGATGGTGCGGTCGGTCATCGGCGTGTCGACGAAGCCCGGGCACACGGCGTTGACCGTGACACCCGTCCTGGCCAGCTCCGCGGCGGCCGAGCGCACCAGCCCGAGCACGCCGTGCTTGCTGGCGGTGTAGGCGCTGACGTAGGGGTCGCCGCGCTTGGCGGCCATCGACGCGATCACCACGATCCGGCCGAAGCCGCGTTCGACCATCGTCGGAACCGCCCGGCGCAGGAAGCGGAACGGTGCGGTCAGGTTGATCTGCAGTGCGCGTTCCCAGTCGTCGTCGGTCGTCGCGGTCAGCGGTGCCGAGGTCGCGGTGCCCGCGTTGAGCACCAGGACCTCGACCGGTCCCCATTCGCGTTCGACCGCGTCGAAAACGCGATCCGGGGCCTGCGCGTCGGCGAGGTCGGCGGGCAGGTCGAGCGCCGGCCCGGGCAGCCGCGCGGCGGCCTCGGCGAGCTCCCCGGCGCTTCGCGCAGTGAGCGCGACGCGGTTGCCGGACTCGGAAAGTCGCTGGGCGATGGCGCGGCCGATGCCTCTACCGGCTCCGGTGACCAGGCAGTTTCTCGTCGTCACGGAGGCGATATTACGTAAAATTGACGGTCGTGCGCAATGCGGCATACGCTGCCGGGAGCGGAACCGACGGAAGGAGCCCGCGGTGCGCATCGCGGTCATCGGTGGCGGTCCAGGCGGTCTGTACTTCTCCGCGCTGCTGCGGCAGCTCGGCCCGGAGCACGAGATCGACGTGTGGGAGCGCAACGCGCCGGACGACACCTTCGGATTCGGCGTGGTGTTCTCCGACGAGACCCTCGGCGGCATCGAGCACGCCGACACCGGGATCTTCCAGGCCATGCAACGGGAATTCGCCAGATGGGACGACATCGACGTGCACCACCGGGGCGCCTCGTCCACCTCCGGCGGCCACGGCTTCGCCGCGATGAGCCGCAAGCGGCTGCTGCGCATCCTGCAGGAGCGGTGCCGCGAACTGGGCGTGGCGCTGCACTTCCAGGCCGAGGCGCCGGACGCCGAGCGGCTGTCCGCCGACTACGACCTGGTGGTCGCGGCCGACGGCGCGAACTCGGCGGTGCGCGCCCGGTACCCGGAGACCTTCCGGCCCAGCGTGGAAACCGGGCGCTGCAAGTACATCTGGCTGGGCACCGACCTGGTCTTCGACGCGTTCAAGTTCGTCGTCCAGGACACGCCCCACGGCATCATGCAGCTGCACGGCTACCCCTACAGCCGCGACGCCAGCACCTTCATCGTCGAGATGCACGAGGACGTCTGGCAGCGCGCCGGATTCGCCGACTTCGCCGCCTCGGCGTCGACCAGGCCCGGCGACAGCGACGAGAAGTCCATCGAGCTGATCCGGGAGCTGTTCGCCGACACCCTGGCCGGTCACGAGGTCTTCGCCAACAACTCGAAGTGGCTGAACTTCCGGACCGTGCGCTGCGACTCGTGGCGGCGCGGCAACGTCGTGCTGCTCGGCGATGCTGCGCACACCGCGCACTTCTCCATCGGCTCCGGCACGAAGCTGGCCATGGAGGATGCGCTGGCGCTGGTGGCCTGCCTGCACGAGCAGCCCTCGATCGACGCGGGGCTGGAGGCGTACGAGGCGGAGCGGCGTGCGGTGGTGACCTCCACGCAGCGTGCGGCGCAGGCCAGCCTGGAGTGGTTCGAGAACATCGGCCAGTACGTGCACCAGGACCCCGAGCAGTTCGCCTTCAACCTGCTCACCCGCAGCCGCCGCGTCACCTACGACAACCTGCGGCTGCGCGACCCGGAGTTCGTCGCCGGGATCGACGCCTGGTTCGCCGGCGCGGGCGAGGTCCGGCCGCCGATGTTCCAGCCGGTGCGGCTCGGCCCGCTGGAGCTGCCCAACCGCGTGGTCGTCTCGCCGATGGACATGTACAGCGCGGTCGACGGGGTGCCGGACGACTTCCACCTCGTGCACCTCGGCAGCAAGGCCCTCGGCGGGGCCGGGCTGGTGATGACCGAGATGGTGTGCGTGTCCGAGCAGGGGCGGATCACGCCGGGCTGCGCCTGCCTGTGCACCCCGGAGCAGGAGGCGGCCTGGCGGCGGGTGGTGGATTTCGTGCACGGGAACACCGCCGCGAAGATCGGCGTCCAGCTGGGGCATTCGGGCCGCAAGGGTTCGACGAAGCTGATGTGGGACGGCATCGACGACCCGCTGGCCGAGGGGAACTGGGAGGTCGTCGGCCCCTCGCCGCTGCCGTACTCGGCGGCGAACCAGACGCCGCGCGAGCTCACCGCGCCCGATCTCGCCGAGATCAAGCAGCAGTTCGTCGCCGCTGCGCAAGCCGCGGCGCGGGCCGGCTTCGACGTGCTCGAACTGCACTGCGCCCACGGCTACCTGCTGTCGTCCTTCATCTCCCCGCTGGCCAACCAGCGCACCGACGAGTACGGCGGATCCCTGGCGGGCAGGCTGCGGTTCCCGCTGGAGGTCTTCGACGCGGTCCGCGCGGTGTGGCCGGCCGACCGGCCGATGACGGTGCGGATCTCGGCCACCGACTGGCACGAGGGCGGAGTGGACGCCGACGAGGCGGTGCGGATCGCGCGCGCGTTCGCCGAGCACGGCGCGGCGGGCATCGACGTCTCCACCGGCCAGGTGGTCAAGGCCGAGCGCCCGGCGTTCGGCCGGAGCTACCAGACGCCGTTCGCCGACCGGATCCGCAACGAGGTCGCGCGCGAGCACGACATCGCGGTGATCGCGGTCGGCGCGATTTCCTCCTACGACGATGTCAACTCGCTGCTCCTGGCGGGCCGGGCCGATCTGTGCGCGGTCGGCCGGACTCACCTCTACGATCCACAATGGACCCTGCATGCGGCGATCGAGCAGGACTACGACGGCCCCGGCGCGGCGTGGCCGAAGCAGTTCCGGGCCGGTAGGCGCAAGCCGCAGACCGGACGCACCGACGGCCCCAAACCCCGCCTGGATCTGATCCGCAGCGGTGGCCGGGGCACCGCTCACGCGCGCTGGAAACCCGCTGAGGAAGGGATGCAATGAGCGCCTTCGCACTCACCGCGCAGCAGCGCGAGTTCGTCGAACAGGTGGGCCGGGTCGCCGCGGAACAGCTGCGGCCCGTGGCCGAGTCCGGCACGCCCGGCTCGGTCAACCGGGACCTGATCAAGGCTATGGGGGAGCAGGGCCTGCTGGCCAAGCTCTTCCCCGGCGGCGCGGGATCGCGGGAGGCGGCCTCGCTCGACCTCTGCCTGCTGCGCGAGTCGCTGGCACGGGTGTGCACCGAGGCTGAGACCGCGCTGGCGCTGCAGGGGCTGGGCAGCTACCCGGTGCTGCAGTCCGGCCAGGACGAGCAGGTGCGGCGCTGGATCCCGGCGGTCGCGGCCGGGGATGCGGTCGCGGCGTTCGCGCTCACCGAGCCCGAGGCCGGGTCCGACGCCGCCGCGCTGGAACTGGCCGCCGAGCCGGACGGCGACGGCTGGCGGCTGACCGGGGAGAAGATCTGGATCTCCAACGCGCCGGAAGCCGACTTCTACGCGGTGTTCGCCCGCACGACGGCCGGCGCCGGGGCCAGGGGAGTGAGCGCCTTCGTGGTGCCCGCCGACCGCCCAGGGCTGTCCGGCGAGCACCTGGACATGATCAGCCCGCATCCGATCGGCCGGCTGACCTTCGACGGTGTCCGGGTCCACCGCGCGGAGCTGCTGGGGGAGCAGAACCGGGGCTTCCGGGTGGCGATGCGCACGCTGGACCTGTTCCGCCCCAGCGTCGGCGCCTTCGCGGTGGGCATGGCGCAAGCGGCCCTGGACGCGGCGGTCGAGCACGCCGGAGCGCGCCGGGCCTTCGGCGGAACGCTCAAGGACCTCCAGGCGGTGTCGCACCCGCTGGCGGAGATGGCCACCCGGACCGAGGCGGCCCGCCTGCTGGTCTACTCGGCGGCAGCGGCCTACGACGCGGGCGAGCAGAACCTGGCCGGACGCTCGGCGATGGCGAAGCTGTTCGCCACGGAGACGGCCCAGTACGTGGTGGACGCGGCGGTCCAGGTCCACGGAGCCCGAGCGCTCCACAAAGGACACCTGCTCGAACACCTCTACCGAGAGGTCCGAGCACCCCGGATCTACGAAGGAGCCTCAGAAGTCCAACGCACCATCATCGCCCGAGACCTCTACCGCTGATCCCTGCTGAAGGGTGCCCCCGGCAGAACGCCGGTCGGGGCGATTTCGCGCGAAATCGCCATCCGGCCCTCATGCGGACTGCGGATTTCGCGCGAAATCGCCCGCTGCGGTCCAGGCGGTCACGACTCACATGTGCCCGCACCCCCCTGCCAGAACGACCCCTTGGCCGACCCTCGTCGCGGAGGTCTGCACGACTCGACTGCGGTTCTTGATTCGATTCCGCGCCAGAAGTAGCGCAGCTGTGCTCTCAGCCGGAATCGACCACCGGACCCATCCCGTACGACCGATGCTTTGGCCGCTTACCCGGCCCAGCACGCGGCATGTGTCAGGACCGGCGCTCCGGTCGTAGATCGCGATCTCACGTGCACTGTGTTCGGCGCCTGCCGGCGGCGGGGCGAAGGCCGGGGCTGAGATGATGACCGCATGAGCGCACCCCCGGATGGATTGCCGGTCTACCGAGTCCTGACCGGCCCCGATGACGCGACGTTCTGTCGCCGGGTCAGCGAGGCGATCGCGCTCGGCTACCGCTTGCACGAAGGCCCCGCCGTGACCTTCAACGGCGAGCGCGTGATCGTCGCCCAGGCACTGCTGTGGCCGGGCGCCGGTGATGCGCCTGCCGACTAGTGCTCCAGATCGTGGCCGGGGCCGTCAGCGGCCCTGCCACTCCGGGGGGCGTTTGGCGTTGAAGGCGGCGTGGAACTCTGCGTAGTCCGCCGTTTTCATCAGGAGCGCTTGGGTTACCGCTTCTAGTTCCAGGGCTCCGGAGAGGCTCATGTCGAGTTCCCGGGTGAGCAGTTCTTTGGTCTGGGCGTAGCCCTGGAACGGGCCGGTGGCCAGGCGTCGGGCGAGTGCGGCCACCGCTTCGTCCAGCTCGTCGTCCTCGACGAGTTCGCTCACCAGGCCGTAGCGTTCCGCTTTCGCCGCATCGATGGTGTCGCCGAGCATCAGCAGCTGGGTGGCGCGGCCGAGGCCGACCAGACGGGGAAGCAGGTAGGCCGAGCCCATGTCGGCGCCGGAGAGGCCGACCTTGGTGAACAGGAACGCGAACTTCGCCGAGCGGGACGCGATGCGGAAGTCCGCCGCCAGGGCGATGACGGAGCCCGCGCCGGCCGCCATGCCGTGCAGCGCCACGATGATCGGGATCGGGCACTCCCGCATCGCCTTGATCACCGCGCCGGTCATCTTGGTGAACTCCAGCAGCCGGTCGGCGTCCATCTTCAGCGTTTCGCCGATGATCTCGTTGACGTCGCCGCCGGAGCAGAACGCCCGCCCTTCGCCGCGCAGCACGAGCGCTCGCGTGTCGCCGCGCTGCGGGAGCTCGGTCAGCAGGTCGCGCAGGTCCGCGTACGCCTCGAAGGTGAGCGCGTTGAGCTTGTCCGGCCGGTCGAAGGTGACGGTGGCGATCCCATCGGCGTGCTCGAAGCCGAAGTGCTCCCACTCGGTGGTGATGGGGACCGATCCGCGGAACGGGCTCATGGGGGCGTCCTCCCTGGGCGTGCCGGATGCCGGGAGCGTATCACTGAAATTTGACTGCCGTCATCAATGCGACATGTTTGACGAGGAGTATCGCGAGATATTGACTGTCGTCACATCAAGTGAATACTTGGGGCGAATCGCGTGGCCCCTGTCGTCGTTGGAGGGAGCGCTGCCGATGCAGCCCTCGTCGCAGTTATCGGTGTCCGGGCACGTCGACACGTTCTGCCGGGACAACCTGCCGCCGCGCGAGCAGTGGCCGCAGTTCCGGTTCGACCTGCCCGGGCTGGCGTACCCGGAGCGCCTCAACTGCGCCGAAGTGCTGCTGGACGACGCGGTGGCGCGGTGGGGGCTGGACCGGCCGTGCCTGGTCACGCCGACCGAGCGCTGGACCTACGGGGAACTCCAGCGGCGCGCCGACCAGGTGGCGCAGGTGCTCGCAGCGGATTTCGGCCTGCAGCCGGGCAACCGGGTGCTGCTGCGCGGCCCGAACAACCCCTGGCTGGTGGCGAGCTGGTTCGGCGTCCTCAAGGCCGGTTGCGTCGCGGTGACCACGATGCCGCTGCTGCGCTCCGGCGAGATCGGCCAGCTGATCGAACTCACCCGCCCCGCCCTGGCGCTCTGCGATCACCGCTTCGCCGCCGAGCTCCGCGACACGACCCCCGGGGTCACGATCGCGACGTACGGCGTCGACGCGGACGGAAGCCTGGACCGCCGCTGCGCGGCGAAGACCGGCGAGTTCACCGCGGTGTCGACGGCCGCCGACGACGTCGCGCTGCTCGCGCCCACCTCCGGCACGACCGGAAAACCCAAGGCCACCATGCACTTCCACCGCGACGTGCTGGCCAATGCGGACACCTTCGCCAGGCACGTGCTCAAGCCCGACGCCGACGACGTGTTCACCGGAACCCCGCCGCTGGGCTTCACCTTCGGGCTGGGCGGCCTGGTCGTGTTCCCGATGCGCGTCGGGGCGTCGTCGCTGCTGCTGGAGAAGGCCGGCCCGGACGACCTGGCCAAGGCGATCGCCGAGCACGGCGTCACGGTGCTGTTCACCGCGCCGACGGCCTACAAAGCACTGCTGTCGGCCGACCGGGGCGCGGACCTGGCGACGTTGCGGCGCTGCGTGTCGGCCGGGGAACACCTGCCCAAGGAGGTGTGGGAGGCGTTCCACGCCCGGACCGGCATCCAGATCATCAACGGCATCGGCGGAACCGAACTGCTGCACATCTTCATCTCGGCCGCCGACGACGACATCCGGCCGGGCGCCACCGGCAAGGCTGTGCCCGGGTTCGAGGCGGCCGTCCTCGACGACGACGGCGAACCCGTGCCCGATGGCTCGGTGGGGCGCCTCGCGGTGCGCGGGCCGACCGGCTGCCGCTACCTCAACGACGCCCGGCAACAGCAGTACGTCCAGCACGGCTGGAACATCACCGGCGACACCTACGTCCGCGACGGCGACGGGTACTTCTGGTACCAGGCGCGCAACGACGACATGATCATCTCCGCGGGCTACAACATCGCGGGCCCCGAAGTGGAGGAGGCGTTGCTGGCGCACCCCGACGTGGTCGAAGCAGGGGTGGTGGCGTCGCCGGACGAGCAGCGCGGCTCGATCGTCAAGGCCTACGTGGTGCTGCGCGACGGACTGGTGGGCGACGCGGACAAGGCCGCCGAGCTGCAGGACTTCGTCAAGCAGCGCATCGCCCCGTACAAGTACCCGAGGGCGATCGAGTTCCTGGAAGCCCTGCCCCGCACCAGCAACGGCAAGCTCCAGCGCTTCGTCCTCCGCGAGCGCGCCCGAGCCTGAGAGCCTGCCTACCGAATGCTGCCTGGACTCGGCGTCCGCAATTTCCATTGAAATCGAACCTTCGATTTCAATGGAAATTGCGGATCCTCGATGCGCGATGCCCGGGACTGCCGGCCTCGCCGAGAGCCCTTCGGGCGGACACCGTCTGAGAATCCCGTGGTGGAACTTCGTGGCGGTTACGGTTTTCCGCGCTCGACGACGAGGTCGCGCAGCGCCGCAAGACCATTGTGGACCTCGACGAAACCGGTGCTCAGCGGGGCGAGTCCGATGCGGATCCCGTCGGGCGCGCGGAAGTCCGGGATGACACCGCGGTCCCAGAGCTGTTCGGTGATCTCCCGGAAGTCGGCCCGGCGCACGGTGATGTGGCTGCCGCGGCGCTCGGGTTCGCGCGGTGACGCGAGCTGGACGCCCCGGTCGAACAGCCATGCCTCCGCCAGTTCGAGGGCGTACCGGGTCAGCAGCGACGACTTCGTGCGCACCGCCTCGATCCCCGCTTCTTCCAGCATGTCCAGGCTGGCGAGCAGGGGGAGCATCGCCAGGATCGGGGGCGTGCCGCTGAGCATCCCGCGGATGCCGTCGGCGGGGCGGTAACCCGGGCCCATCTCGAACGGTTCGCGATGTCCCATCCAGCCCCAGATCGGCTGCTGGGCGGAGCCGTGGTGGCGGTTGTTGACGTAGCCGAAGGCGGGAGATCCGGGCCCGCCGTTGAGGTACTTGTAGGTGCAGCCGACGGCGAAGTCGGCGTTCCACGCGTCGAGCTCAACGGGTACCGAGCCGGCCGAATGGCAGAGGTCCCACAGCACCAGCGCGCCCGCCCCGTGCGCGGTTCGGGTGATCGCTGCGGCGTCGGCCAGGTAGCCCGAGCGGTACGCGACGTGGCTGAACACGACCAGCGCGGTGTCCGGGCCCACCGCCGCGGCGACCTGTTCGTCGGTGATGCCCGCCGCCGGGTCGGTCTCGATCCACTTGAGGACCAGGTCGCGTTCGGCGGCGATGCCTTCCAGGACGTAGCGGTCGGTGGGGAAGTTGTCGGTGTCGAGGACGACTTCGCGGCGGCCGGGCCGGGCGGCGACCGCGGCGCGGGCGAGCTTGTAGAGCATGACGGTGGTGGAGTCGGCCACGACGACCTGCCCGGTCTCGGCGCCGAGCGCGGCCCGGCCGAGGCGGTCGCCGACCGCGACCGGCCAGTCGAGCCACTCGTCGGTCCAGCCCCGGATCAGGCGCTGTCCCCACGGCTGGTGGATGAACCGGTCCATGCGCTCGGGGAGCGCGCGGGCGGGGCGCCCCAGGGAGTTGCCGTCGAGGTAGGCGACGACGTCCGCGCCGTCGGGGGTCAGGAACCGTTCCCGGAAGCCGCGCAGCGGATCGGCTTCGTCCAGCGCATGCGCCTTCTCGAGGAGGTCGGTGCGGTCGGGCATGGCGTTCTTCCTCTGCTGGTGGTCGAGTCAGGACGTGGGTGACGGGTCGAGTACCCGGGCCGTGCACAGGGAACCGGCGAACCGGGACGGCCGGCTATCGAGACCGCTCCGCATTGTCCCCACCAGGCGGAATCGGCGATCACCCAGTCCTCTTCGTCGCTGGGCGCCGTGGGCTACCGGGTGATCTCGGTGCGCACCGCGTACAGCTCGGGGAAGAAGGTCAGGTCCAGGGCGTCGCGGAGGAAGGGCACCCCGCTGGACCCGCCGGTGCCCCGCTTGAACCCGATCGTGCGCTCCACGGTCTTGAGGTGCCGGAAGCGCCAGAACTGGAAGTTCTCCTCCAGGTCCACGAGTTCCTCGCAGGCCTCGTAGGCTTCCCAGTTCTCCTCGGCAGACTCGTAGATCTGCCGGAAGACGGGCACGAGCTCGGGCGCGTAGGTGTGCGCGCGGCTGACGTCGCGCTCCAGCAGCGGCGCGGGGATCGGGTACCCGCAGCGGGCGAGGTGCCGGAGGAACTCGTCGTAGATGCTGGGGCGCCCGAGCATCCCGGACAGCAGGGCGTGGGCGCGCTCGTCGTGGCGGAACACCTCCAGCATCTCGGCGTTCTTGTTGCCGAGGACGAACTCCACGGCGCGGTACTGGTAGGACTGGAATCCCGATGACCTGCCGAGGAATCCGCGGAACTGCGCGAACTCCGTCGGGGTCAGGGTCGCCAGCACCGACCACTGCTCGGTGAGGGTGTGCTGGATGTGCTTGACCCTGGCCAGCCCCTTGAGCGCGGGCTGCAACCGGTCGCCCGACAGGTGCTCGCACGCCGTCCGCAGCTCGTGCAGCACGAGCTTGAGCCACAGCTCCGCCGCCTGGTGCTGGATGATGAACAGCAGCTCGTCGTGGTGCTCGGGTTCGCTGACGGGCTGCTGAGCGCCGAGCAGCTGGTCGAGGTTCAGGTACTGGCCGTAGGACATGGCGGTGCGGAAATTCCTGACCACCTCGTCCTCGATGGGACGGGTGTTCGTCGCATCGACCATCGGTTCTCCTCACGCCCCGCCCGAGCGGGCGGAGCCGACGCCGGTTCATGTCGCATCCTATACGAACGTCACGAACGAGCAATAGACGTTCCGGCGGCGGGACACACTTTGTCCATTGTGGATGATTCGCCGTGGCCCTGCCACGGCCGGGCGAGCGTGATCAGTGCCAACGCGGAGACGAGGGCGAAGCCCAGCACCACGACGGCCATCGACATGGCGGTGGTGCTGCCCAGGACGCCGGGTAGGGGCGCGGCCGCGGCGGCGAGCACGAACTGGGTGCCGCCGAGCAGGCCGGAAGCGGCTCCGGGGGCGTCGCCGCCGACCGCGAGGACGATGGTCGTCGACGCGGGCAGCACCACGCCGAACCCTGAGGTCAGGCCGAACAGGCAGACCCAGGTGGCCGGGAACGTGCTGATGCCGACCGCCAGCAGTGCGACCAGCGTGATCGAGGCGGCGACCGTGACGACCACCCCGACGACGAGCAGGGAGTTGAGCCGCACGCGTCCGGCCAGCCGCCCGAACACCGCACCGGCCACTGTGGTGCCGACGGCGTTCGTGGCGAAAACGAGGCTGTAGCCGGTGGGGGACAGGCCGTAGACGCTCTGGAAGACGAAGGGCGAGCCGGTGATGTAGGCGAACAGGGCGGCCAGTCCGCACCCCATGACCAGGAGGTGGCCGAGGAGCTCGCGCCGCCGGAGCAGTCCGCCCATGGCGGTGAGCGCGGGCCGCAGTCCGCCGGTCCGGCGCCGCTCGGCGGGCAGCGACTCGGGAACCCACGCCCAGACGGCGGTCATCAGCACCAGTCCGGTCGCGGCCAGCGCCACGAACACCAGGCGCCACGAGCCGACGCCGAGGACGAGGCCGCCGGCCACCGGTGCCAGCACCGGCGCGGTCATCGCGATCACGCTCAGGGTCGAGAGCTTGCGGGCCGCGCCGGTGCCGGTGAACCGGTCGCTGATGACGGCCCGCCCGATGACGAGCCCCGCGCTGCCCGCGACCCCTTGCAGCAGCCGGGCGACGTCGAACACGGCGATGGTCGGGGCGAACGCGCAGACCAGGGACAACGCGGTGAACAGGCCGGAACCGGCCAGGAGCAGGCGTCGCCGCCCGGTCGCGTCGCTGACCGGGCCGAGCACGACCTGGCCGACGGCGAGCCCGACGAGGCACGCCGTCAGGGAGAGCTGGACGGCCGTTCCCGAGGTCGCGAACGAGGTGACGATCTGCGGGAAGGCCGGCGCGTACATGTCGGTGGCGAACGGCGATACCGCCGAGAGTCCACCGAGGACGATGATGAGCCGTCCCGCTCCTGCGCGCGGGGAAGTGGCTTCGATGCTGGCGTTCATCGGTCTCCATCGGAGGATGTCTGCTTCGGGGAAACCCGACGGCCGGTGCGGCCGCTACGCATCACATCGTTGGAGCCGGGGCTGCGCCGCGGTGTGGAGCGACGTGCCCGCGCATGTGGAGCGCGGTGCTTTCCCCGTGGGTGTCAGGAGTGCGCCTGCCTGAACCGCGCGGGGGTGATGCCCCGGTCGCGCCGGAAGGCATAGCCGAAGTTGGTGGGCGAGGAGTAGCCGACCTCGTGCCCGATCCGGGCCACGGGCCAGTCGGTCTCGACGAGCAAAGCGGCGGCCCGGTCGAGGCGGTGACGCCGGTGGTACGCCATCACCGATGTCCCGTACAGCGCGCGGAATCCGGTCGTGAGGCGCCGGACCGACATCGACGACGCGCGGGCCAGATCGGCCAGCGTCGGCGGCGCGTGGCGTCGCTGCCAGAGCAGCTCGGGAACGCGGCGCAACGCGGCCACCTCGTGGTCGTCCAGAACGAGGTCCCGGGAGTCTGCGGGCGGCGGGGTGACCGCGAGCCCGTCGATCAGTGCGGCCAGCGCCGCCACGACCCGCGATTCCAGGAACAGCAGGCGACCCGGCGACGAGCGCCGGTGCACGAAGATCTCCTCGAGCGGGCCGGCCGCCGCGCGCAGGCAGGCGGACCGGCCCAGATACCGCTCGCGCGCGACATCTTCGGGCCCCGTGGCGGGTAGGGCGCCGCCGAGGTAGGACTCCAGCCCGCTCCAGGTCCCGGTGATCGACACCGCCCGGTATCGCTCGCCGTCGCCGTGTGCGACGGAGCCCCCGGTGGCGCACCGGGGGCTCAACGCCACCGAGCCGGTGTGCAGCTCGCCGATGCCGGCGTCGGTTTCGCTGACGCACATGCGCCCGTCGACGCAGTGCTCCAGCTCGAAGTGGTCGCCGGGGAACGCGTACCCGACCTGGTGCCCGCCGGTGAACGCGACGTCATAGCGGGCGATGTGGAACCCGCTCCGCAACGACGTCACCTCGATCGTGCCGTCACCGACCTCAGGGCGGAGCCGATGCCGGACGGTGCCATCGCGGCTCTCGTCGGTCTGCGCGATCGACGAGTAGTACGCCGCGCACGTCCGGTCCAAGGCGGTGGAACCGGCCGTGCCGGAGATCAGGTGAACCCGAGCCACGAACCCACAGGTTAGTCCGCCTTTGCCCGGGGGCGGCTGTCAGTTGATGCCGTGCAGGCGTGCGTGCAGGTGCCGGACCTCGTCGGCCAGCTCCGGATCCGGCCCCGCCACCGGGACGTTCGGTGCGATCGCGTTGATCGGCAGCGCGGCGACCTCGCCCGCCCCGATGCCCCACTCGCGGTGCCATGCGGTCAGCTGCTCGGTGCTCGTCGCGTAGACGATGCGCCCGAGGCCGACCCATGCGTGGGCGGCGCTGCACATCGGGCAGTGCTCGCCGGAGGTGTAGACGGTGCTCTCGCGGCGCTCGGCGGGGGAGAGGTGCTCGGCTGCCCAGCGCGCGATCTCGAACTCCGGGTGCCGGGTGGCGTCGCCGTCCTTGACCCGGTTCCGGTCCTCGAAGCGGACCGCGCCCCGGGAGTCGACGAGCACGGAACCGAACGGCTCGTCCCCGGCCTCCAGCGCCTCGCGCGCGAGTTCGACGCAGCGCCGAAGATGCGCGTGGTCGTCCGCCGTGATGGTCTGAGTTCCCTCCGCTTCATGCATCGGTCCACCCTAGCACATTTTGGTATACCAACACTCCGGGAAATGCGGTGGCCAATGGTGGCACGGCATGTGTTTCGCGCGGTTCCTGGCTGTGCCGAGGTCGATCTCGCGCGATGGGACGGTTTCGCCATTCCCTCTCGAATCGCTGTCGTTGGTATACCGTCATGTTCGTTCGTGATCTAGAAGAGGCGAATGAGATGCCGCCGGTTCGGCAACGTCCGCGCAAGCCGGATTCGGCCGATCGCACCCGCGCGCATCGGGCGTCCCGGTGATTTTTCGGCGGCTTCCGTTCCGGAGTCCCGCCCGGATGTGAAGATCGGCGCATGGTGACCCGGCGTGCGGTGATCAAGGGAATCGGAAACGCCGCGGCGGTGGCCGCGGTGGCTCCTTCCGCGATTCGAACAGCGCCGCCCGGTGGCGATGTGCTCGCAGTGGTCGAGAAGAGCGGCCATGCCGTGAGCTTCTACGACACGTCCACCGGGCGGCGGCAGGATTCGATCGCGCTGCCGCAGTATCCGCACGAACTCGCGGCGGACTCCGGGCGGCGACGGGGCTACGTCGGTCACTACGGCGTCCGGATGTCCTCCGACACCGGGGAAGGCGGCGCCGCGGTCTTCGTGCTGGACCTGGCCGCGCGCAAGCTGATCCGAACGGTGGATCTCCGGCCGTTCAACCGGATTCACGGTGTGGGCATGGACGCGCGGGACCGCTTGTACGCGCTGAGCGAGGCGAAGGCGACGTTGCTGGGCTTCGACGATCCGCCCAGCGACCGGGAGCCGACGCGGGCGGTGCCGACCGATGGCATCAAGACGCACCTGTTCGCGATCAGCCGGGACGGCGAACTCGCCTACGTGACGGGGCTGCTCTCGCACACGGTCAGCCTGGTCCGGCCGTACGACCCGGTCGCACGACCCGTCGTGATGACGCCGGGCGAGCGCCCCGAGGGACTCTGCCTCAGCCACGACGAACGCACTCTGTACGTCGGTGCCCGGCGAAGTCGGAGGTTGGTGGCGTTGGACGCGCAGCGGATGACCGTGCGCACGACGGTGTCCGTGCCAGGCGATCCGCTGCGCGTGTACGCGCGCCCCGACGGTGTCGTGCTGGTGACCGATATCGCGGACAACAGCCTCACCGCGTTCACCCCGGACCTGCGGCGGCTCTGGTCCCTGAAGCTGCCGGGCACCCCGTCGGCGGTGTCGTTCCACCCGAGCGCGGCATTGGCTTACGTCTCGCAGCTCGGAGACGCCGATCAGGTCAGCATCGTGGACCTGGAAAGCAGATCGATCGCCGGCGGCTTCAGCACCGGGCGCGAACCGGACTCCTCGGTGCTGCTGCCGGCCGCCTGACGCTCACCGGCCGACGCCGGAAGCGCTTAGCGCGGTGAACGTGCTCGTCGTCTCCGTGCAGCACAATTCGGCCACCTCGAACCCGGTGTCGGATGGTCGGTGATCGGCGAGTTCGGCCAGGCATTCCCGGCCTCGCGTGGAAGTGCGGCGAGCGGCTCCTCTGCGGGACGCCCATGCCCTCCTGGCAAATCCCGCAAGTCCGGGTACCAGCGCCGTGTCGGGGCGCGGGGCCCGAGCAGCACTCGCCTGTTGCTGACCAGCACCGCTGCTACTACGCGCACCAGGACTAACGGCCCGCGTGGAAGCGGTCCACGGCGTGCTGGAGAAGCTGAATCATCGCTGGCACGTGGGTGTGCTCGACGGCGGCCCAGCGCGTCCGCGCCTCGTCCGTCTCCTGCTGGTTGAAGTAGGCGAACACCAGGGCGCCATCCGCGCGCTGAACGACGATCTCGGGGAGCAGGCCGATGGCGGAGCCCGCCCCGAGCAGCACGTGGTCCGGGGTGCGCTGCCGCACCTGCCAGCCGAGCACGTGGTCGTCGGACGGGATCGGGCCGAGCCGCACGCCGAGCGCGCCGAACCCGTTCGTCATGGCCTCCCGCATCGCCGCCGGTTGGTCTTCGAAGGTCGCGCGAGCCCACTGCTCGGCGGTCCGGTCTGCCACGCCGTCGAACTCGGCGATGACGGCGTTCTGGTAGTCGATCCGGGCCAGCGTGCACAGGGCGAGCGCTGCCGGTGGTACCTCGATCTCGCGCACTGCGGCCGAAGTCTGCGTTGTGGACCCAACCATGGCTGCTCCTCCACGGGAAGTCGGATCGGTGGTGGACCTTCGCCGGATTCCACCATCCATTCAGTACTGTATGGATGACGCTAGTGGTGCCGGGAAGGCGGCGTCAACCCCGGCGCGGGGGCGATGCTTCACTTGACCGAGCACGCGAGACCGAACAGGAGCAGATCCATGGCGCCACCGACTCGCACCCCGCCGAGCACGTGGATCGAGGCTGGCCTGAAGGCCCTCGCGAGCGGCGGACCGGACGCGGTCCGGATCGAGCCGCTGGCGAAGGAGCTCGGCGCCACCAGGGGCAGCTTCTACTGGCACTTCAAGGACCGCGGCGCGCTCCTCGAGGCGATGCTGAACACCTGGGAACAACGCAGCATCGACGAGGTGATCGACCAGGTGGAGACCGAGGGCGGAGACGCGAGGGACAAGGTCCGCAGAGCGGGCATGCTCACGTTCTCCGACGAACTGGTCCCGGTCGACCTGGCGGTCCGGGACTGGGCCCGGTACGACCCGGCGGTGGCCGAACGCCTCCGCCGAGTCGACAACCGCCGCATGGACTACGCCCGCGAACAGTTCAGAAAGTTCTGCACCGACGAAGACGACGTCGAAGCCCGCAGCCTGATCGCCTTCTCCCTCGCGATAGCCAAGCACCTGCTGGCGGCAGATCACGGCCCCCGAACCCGGACAGAAGTCCTCCACCTGGCCTCCGCTCGCCTGCTCGCCTGATCACCGTGAACGACGGCACGTCGAGGAAGCCATGATCTGCTTCGGCGACAAGCGGCTGCTGCCGCTGCACGGGAGGTGCTGAGTGGAGTTCATCAAGGTCGAGTGGAATCCGGAGCAGGGAGGGTTCTGGATCGATCCCACCGCCTACGTCGCGGAGCTGCCGAAGCTCGTCGATGACCTGCCGAAGGGGGCCCGCACCTTCGCGTCGGATCCTGATCACTACGCCTTCGGAGGTCCCAGGTGCATCAAGGATCTCGAGTTGATCGGTGCGTCCTGGGTCGGTGACGGTGACACGGGCTTCGAGGTCCGCTTCGGCCCGAACGCGTGGAAGCACGATTCAGGTCTCGTGATCAGGTACGCGCAGGTGTCGGACCTGCATCTGACTGCACCAGGCGCGAGCGTCGACGATCTGGGGCCGGTTCTTCTCGACGAGATCCTGCCTGTGAAGCACGGGTGCAGTCACGAGATCGTGTTCATCGGAGGCACGCTCTCGATCTCCTGCGCCGATCTCGAAGCCCGCTGGGAATAGGGTGGAATACCAGCTTCGCAGGGTGTGAATCGACTGACCTCGACCAGTTGGCGTCCGTGGCCCCGCACGCTAGACCGGCCCGCAGCACGGCGCGAACGTTCCGCGTGAGTGCGTAGGAATATGACAACGGCGCGGTTGGCGTTGAGGAATATGTCCGCTGGGGCGGAACGGCCGAGACTCTCGTTCGTGGTGTCGGCCCAGCCTCAGGCTGCGTCGTTCTGGTCCCACCAGGCGTCGGCTGTGTCGTCGGTCCACTCGGCGAGGCGCGTTCCGATGTGGCCCGGGAAGTCCTCGAGGGCGTTCAGGCGCCGGCTGATCTCCGCCTGGACGACGAGCGCTTCGCGGCGGTGCCGTCGCACGAGGTCCCAGCACTGCTGTTCGAGCGCGTGGTTCATGCAGAGCTCGGCGAGCTTGACGCGACGATCAAGTTCGTCCAGGGGGCAGGAAGTCAGTGACTCGGTGTGGGATTGCAGGATGAGCTGGGACATGGTCACACACCCCGATTCGTCGGTGGATGGCTGTTTCGGTCGCGCTATCCACTGTGACGCCCGACACCTGCGCCGCGTACGGGGTGAACTACTCATGGCACGTCCGCATTCGGCCTGAGTAGTGCGCCGGGCCGCAGACGCTCGATGGGCGGCGATGGACCGGCCCCCAGGGGCTGCCGGATGAGTCCAAGACCCGGAACGTGTTGCCGGCAGGCACGATCACGATCGAAGTCGATGAGCACGAGTGTGCGATTCAAAAGTGGTTCACTGGCGGAGCCGCCCCTGGTTCGTCGATGGGACACCGAGGACGGCGGCTTCAGGCTGGTGTTGTCGGGCTCGTCGGGAACCGGTTCGGAACGGCGGCGCTCCTGGAAGTCGACGACGATCCGGCCGACCGCGGTGAGGTAATCCGATTTCTCATCGCGGAACTGATGGTGGCCGATCCGGAGCACGGCGATGTCGCGTGGTGGGAACAAGCGTTGCTCCAACGGAAAACCGCGATCGACCGGATTCGCGTCAACGGATTTATCCTGGGCTCGGCCCATCGCCGGCCTGCGGTGGGCCGACCGCCGCGAGTCAGGTCGGATGCGGAGGTACCCGATGGGGAACGCCGGGGTTTCGATCGCCCTGTTCACTCGGGACCTTCGGGTGCACGACAATCCCGTGCTGTCCGCGGCCGCCGCGGCGGCTCGCGTCGTTCCGCTGTTCGTGCTCGACGAGGCGATCATCGGCAGCGACCACCCGTGCCCGAACCGGGCGGCGTTCCTCGCCGAGAGCCTGGCCGACCTCGATGCGGGACTTCGCGAGCTTGGCGGCCGGCTCGTCGTCCGCCGCGGTTCGGTGGTGGCGGAGGTCAGCCGGGTCGCGGAGGAGGTCGGTGCCGACGAGGTGCAGGTGGCCGCCGACGTCAGCGGCTATGCCCAGCGCCGCCTCCGGGCGCTGCACCGTGCGCTGTCGGCCGAGGGCCGTGACCTGGTGGTGCACGAGGCCGTGATCACCGCGGTACCAGCGGGAGAGGTGACACCCCAGGGCAAGGACCACTTCGCGGTGTTCACCCCGTACTACCGCCGCTGGTCGACGGCGCCGAAGCGCCGCCCGCTCGGACCACCCGGCCGCCTGGCGATGCCCCGTTTGAGCGCGGGGCGGATTCCCTCGGCAACGCAGCTGTGCGCAGGCGAGACCTCGCCCGACCGGCCCGTCGGAGGGGAAAGCACGGCGCGGCGCTTGTTCGACGAGTGGACCCGGTCGGTGCGCGACTACGCGGACGACCACGACGATCTGGCGGCGGACAACACGTCGCGGCTGTCGCCCTACCTGCACTTCGGCTGTCTGTCCTCAGTGGAACTCATCGACCGGGTCGGCACCGGCGGTCCCGGCGCCGAAGCGTTCGTGCGGCAGATCGCCTGGCGCGACTTCCACCACCAGGTGCTGGCCGCTCGACCAGCGGCCTCGCAACACGACTACCGGTCTCGAGGCGACCGGTGGCGCCACGACGAGCGCGCGCTGGAGGCGTGGAAGCAGGGTCGCACGGGCTACCCGATCGTCGACGCCGGCATGCGCCAGCTGGCTCGCGAAGGCTGGATGCACAACCGGGCCCGGTTGATCGCCGGAAGCTTCCTCACCAAGACGCTGTACATCGATTGGCGCTGGGGAGCCCGGCACTTCCTCGATCTGCTGGTCGATGGCGACATCGCCAACAACCAGCTGAACTGGCAATGGGTCGCGGGCACCGGCACCGACACCCGCCCCAACCGCGTCCTCAACCCGTTGGCGCAGGCGAAGCGCTACGACCCGAACGGCGACTACGTGCGCCGCTACGTGCCGGAGCTGCGCGGCATCGACGGCGGCGCCGTGCACCAGCCCTGGCGTCTCGACCCCGGCATCCGGCGGCGGTTGGACTACCCGCAGCCGATCGTCGACCTGGATGAGGGCGCCCAGCGCTTCCGAACCGCCCGCCGGGCATAGCCGACCGTTCGCGGGTGGCGCTGCGGCGTTGTCCGGCTCCCGGTGCGGGCCGACTCGAGTGTGACGACGAGCAGCCGTTTCGAGCGGCAGGCCGCCGGAGCCATGACTTCTCCAGCGGCCTCCCCGGAACCAGCAGGTGTCGCCCGTTCAGCCCTGCGCGGGTTGCGGGACCGCGCTCAGCCGACTGGCCCGTTCGAGCGTGCTGATGCCGGCGGCGCAACACAGGCCGATGACCGCCATGCCCAGCCAGGGCAGCATGGCGAACCCGGACGATCGGGCGATGTCCAGCGCGCTACCGGTCAGGAGATTGCCGGCCATGATGCCCACGCCGCAGACCGTGTTGTAGAGCCCGTAGTAGGTCGCGACGAGCCGGTTGCCCGCCAGCGTCACGATCGTCTCCATCTCGAAGGGGAACACGATGACCTGGCCCAGCGCGAGGAGTGCCGCCGACAGCAGGAGCGGGACCGCTCGCACGGCGACTTCGGCCGCGGAGAGGCTCCCGGCTGCGCTGGGCGAGCCCGCGGTGATCAATGGCGGGAGGAACGCCGCGCTCATCAGCACCAGGCCGACGGTGAGGCATCGGCCAGGTTCCCATCGCCGCTTGCACCACGCGGTGATGCGCACTTGCCCGGCGATCGCCAGCATTCCCGACACCGCGAAGAGCGCTGCCACGGTTGCCGTTCCGGGCAGGCCTTCGCCCGCCAATCGGCGAGCCTCCAGGGGCAAAGCCAGGTAGACCTGGAACGTCAGCACGTAGCTGCCGATCATCGCGACGGAGAACATGACGAACGGCCCGTTGGAGAATGCCGTTCGCCAGTCCGAGAGGACTGACGGACCGGGGCCCGCAGGCGAGTCCGCCCGCTGCGCCCTGCGTTGTGGCAGAGCACGGGCTTGCAGGATCGTCAGAACGGCGAAGACGGCTGCGGCGACGAAGCACGTGAGCTGGAACGCCACGCCGGTCAACACCATCCCCACCAGCGGGCCCAGCAGGATGCCGGCCTGGTAGAAGACGTTGAACAGCGCGAACGCCTCTACTCGTCGGTCACCGGCATCGTGCGAGAGGTAGGCGCGCACGGCCGGGTTGAACAAGGCCCCGGCGAAGCCGGTCGCAGCCGAGGCGAGTACCAGCGCCGGGACCGAGTCCACGACGCCCAGCAGCGCGAATCCTGCCGTCCGCAGCAGGCATCCGGCGAGGATGAGCGGCTTGTAGCCCAAGCGGTCGGCGAGGGTGCCGCCGATCAGGAACATGCCTTGCTGCGAGAAGTTGCGGACCCCGAGGACGAGCCCCACCAGCCAGGTCGCCAGGCCCAGCCCGTCGGACAGGTGCGCGGCCAGGTAGGGGATGAGCATGTAGAAGCCGAGGTTGATGGTGAACTGGTTGATGACGAGCAGCTGAACCGGTCGGCTGAAGGACCGGAACTGGCGGAGCGTCCGGATCACAGCCCACCTCCGGCAGGCGCGGTTCCGGCCGGGTTCGACACGTGCTCGCACCGCGTCCACCGGGTCACTTCGCGTTGCCCGGGGTGCCCGATCGAGTCCGGATCTTCGGGCGGAGTCGTCCCCAGAAGACCGTGTCGAGCGCAGTACTCATCGCTGTACACGGTGTCGAAGTATCGCTGTGGCCCATCCGGGAAGACCGCCGCGATGCGGGTGTCCGGTCCTGCCGTGCGTGCGATCCAGCCGGCGACGAGCGCAACCGCGCCGACGCTCCAGCCGCCGCTGGCGTAGGTGGCGGCCGCCAGTTCTCGCGCCGACCACACGGCTTCGCTCGGGCCGACCCAGTGCACCTCGTCGAACGAGTCGTAGTCGATGTTCCGCGGGTAGATGCTCGAACCGAGGCCGCGCATGAGGCGCTGGCGCGCAGGTTGGCCGAAGATCGTCGAGCCGATGGTGTCGACGCCCACCAGGCGCAGCTCGGGGAAGAACGTTCGCAACACCCTGCTGACGCCCGCCGAATGACCACCGGTTCCGACGGAGCACACCAGGACGTCGAGCCTGCGGAGCTGGGTCACCAGTTCCAACGCCAGCGACGCGTATCCGTCCACGTTGTCGGGATTGTTGTACTGGTCGGGGCAGAACGAGCCGGGATTCTCCGCGAGGAGCTCGGTCACGCGCTCGCGGCGCGCCTGCTGCCATCCTCCGGTGGCGTGCGGTTCGTCCACCACATCGACGCGGGCCCCGTAGGCCCGCAGCATCCGGTGCATGATCGGCTCCATGCCCGGATCGGTCACCAGGGTGACCGGGTGCTGGTACCGGATACCGGCCAACGCCAGGCCCAGTCCCAGGGTGCCGCTGGTCGACTCGACGATCGCGCCGCCGGGCGCCAGCTCACCGCGCTGGCGGGCCCGTTCCACCATGTGCAGTGCGGGCCGGTCTTTCATACCACCCGGGTTGTGACATTCCAGTTTCGCCCAGAAACCGCAGCCCGCTCGGTTGAACGGCCGGTCGATCCACAGCACCGGGGTGTTCCCGACCGTCGTGTCGATGGTGTTCGAAGTGACGGGAGCAGCGGAGTTCCTCGCCAGCTGGGCGAGAGCGGCATCGGTTCGCGCGGATGGGAGCAGGGTATCCATTCGTGTCCCTCGGATCGCTGCGCGTTGAGGCGCAGGGCAGGAAGGCGTGCCGGTCCGGCGTGACCAGGAGGACCCCGGTCGCGCTGGGAAGGGCACGGTGATCGTGATCAGCGTGGAAAGCGAACGCTGATCACGTTCGTGAGGTGCACGAGGAGGCGAGGATCTGACGCCCGCTCGGCGGTAGTGCCGGGTGCGAGGAACTCGCGAGCGAAATCCACCCGCGGTCGCTGCGGGGGAAGGGCGGCCACGCCTCCGGTTCCGGCGCGGCCGTGTCCAGGAACGGCGAGATGTCCCGTGCTGAAAGCCCGCAATGCGAGTCGATCGGGCCGTGCTGCGTGGTGCCGTCGTCGCCTGGGTGCCGGCTGTTGTCGCACTCCTGGCTTGGGAGGTTCGAGGCGTAGGCGCCCGCATGGACGGCGGCGGAGTGCGCTGGGTCGAGTCCGATCACCACATGCGTGGCGAGGAACGCCGTCAACACGAAAAGCGCGATGCACGACCAAGCTCCGCCGATGTGGCGGACGGTGAAAGGCTGAGCTCGCACAGTGACGACTGTAGCGCGTGCTGCTGGTCGCTGCTCGGCGGGGTTGGCATTGGCCGATGACGTGTTCTTTCTTGTGCGGCAACGCTATCTGGCGGACGGCGTCCTGTGTCGACAGTGGACGACGAAGCTCGGATCGTGACACTCTGGATTTCTACTAGGTGAGCTAGTAGATTGAGTACTAATACGAATAGTAGACGAGTGTTCGATCGTCGAGCGGGTCCCGCTCCCCGGGTTGCGGGGAGCCCACATCGACGACTCGAGTGCAGGCTTTCCCGGCGGCTGGGGCCATGTGCCCGACCGGCCGCCGGCGGGAGCCCGTAGGGACGAAGGAGAGCGGTCCAGCGTGGCTTTGCGCCAGTTGAAGCGTTCGATGCGGAGTGCGATCTCGGCCTCCGCGGTGGCCGTGACGGCAGTGTCGGTGGCCTTGCCCGCAGTCGCGCAGCCGTCGGTTCCGGCAAGCGGTTCCGCCGAGATGAGGCGCTACGAGCAGCTGAGCGAGGATGCGAGCAAGGCGAATGAGGACGTTCTCGTCGCTCAGGACGAACTCGACAGGAAGCAGGCCGAACTCGACGCCGCGAAGGCGCAAGCGACCGCGTCCAGGAGTGTTGAGCAGCAGAGCCGGGCGGACGAAGCGCGCCTGCGGGGCCGGGTCGACGAGCTCGCGGGTGCGGCATATCGCGGTTCGCGGCTCAACGGGCTCTCGGCCTTGCTCGCCAGCGAGAATCCCGACGCGTTCCTCGACCGCGCCACAGCTCTCGAGGTGATGGCCGCGGACGACAACGAAGTCCTGGGCGGGTACGCCCGCGCCTCCGTGAGCGCCGCGGAGGCTCGAGGCACGGCCGAGTCGGCCGAGCGACGCGCGCAGGAGGCCGCCGATACGGCGGCCAGGCTCCTGGAGGACGTGCGAAAACGCAAGCAGGACCTGGACAAGCAGGTCGGCGACCTGCGCAAGGCGATGAACGCGTTGAGCTCCGGGGAAAGGGCCGGCCTGAAGGGGCCGGTCGACACCGGCAGCTACCTCGGGCCGCCCGGTGCGGCGAACACCGCCCTGCAGGCGGCCTTGTCGAAGCGAGGTTCCGAGTACGTCTGGGGTTCCAAGGGGCCCAGCACGTTCGACTGCTCCGGCCTGACCTACTGGGCGTACAAGCAGGCCGGGGTCACCATTCCGGGCAACAGCCGGGCCCAGTGGGGTGTGGGGCGGCCGGTGTCGAAGGACCAGTTGCAGCCGGGAGACCTGATCTTCTTCGACGACGGCAGCGGCAACCCCTCGGCCATTCACCACGTCGGCATGTACGTCGGGGGCGGGAAGATGATCGACGCGCCCACCGAAGGCCAGCTGGTGGACGTGCGGTCGGCGAAGGGGGACGGCCACTACATCGGCGCCCGGCGCATCGTGGGGTGAACGGCGGAATGGGGCGCTCGGCGCGATGTCGCCCCGTTCCCGGATTGGGCATACATCAGTCAGGGCACCCAAAGACCAGGGAGCCTCTGAGGTTCCGCCACCCGCACCGCCACGCAAAACGAGGCTGGAAAACCTCAGTGGGAAGCAGGCCGGGAAGAACGGCGTCGCTGCGGTGCGAAAAGCCGAACGGGCCACCACGTCCAGCGTGGTGGCCCGTTCTGCCCGGGCGGTCAGTTGCGCCCGGTCACCGGTTCCCGCCGGTCGATGACCGGGGCGAGGTCGGCCGGGTCTCCCGCGGTGCTGCGGAAGCCGCGCAGCCGCAGGCTGTTGCTGACCACGAACACCGAGCTGAACGCCATCGCCGCCCCGGCGATCATCGGGTTCAGCAGTCCCGCTGCGGCCAGCGGGAGGGCGGCCACGTTGTAGGCGAAGGCCCAGAACAGGTTGCCCTTGATGGTGCGCAGGGTGCGGCGGGAGAGCCGGATGGCGTCGACGGCGGCGCGGAGGTCGCCGCGGACCAGCGTCAGGTCGCTGGCCTCGATGGCGACGTCGGTGCCGGTGCCCATGGCCAGGCCGAGGTCGGCCTTGGCCAGGGCCGCGGCGTCGTTGACGCCGTCGCCGACCATCGCCACGACCTTGCCCTCGCCCTGCAGGCGCGTGACCACGTCGACCTTGTCCTTCGGCAGCACCTCGGCGATGACCTCGTCGATGCCGACCTGCCCGGCCACGGACCTGGCGACGGCCTCGTTGTCGCCGGTGAGCAGCACCGGCGTCAGGCCGAGCTCCCGCAGCTGCGCGATGGCCTGCGCCGAGGTGGGCTTGACCGTGTCGGCGACGACCAGCACCGCCCGGGCCTGCCCGTCCCAGGCGACCGCCACCGCGGTGCGGCCTGCTGCCTCCGCAGCGGCCTTCGCCGCGGCGAGCTCCGCGGTCAGCGGCTGGCTCCACTCCGCCAGCAGCGCCGAGCGGCCGACCAGCACCGCGTGCCCGTCGACGATGCCCTGCACGCCCAGGCCTTCGACGTTGGTGAAGTCCTCCACCGCGGGCAGCTCGCCCACCGCCCGCTCCGCGCCGCGTGCGATGGCGCGGGCGATGGGGTGTTCGGAGGCGTTCTCCAGCGCCCCGGCGATCCGCAGGACCTCGTCGCGGTCGGTGCCGGCGGTGAGGTGGACGTCGATCAGTTCCATCTGGCCGGTGGTGACGGTGCCGGTCTTGTCCAGGACGACGGTGTCGATGCGCCGGGTGGACTCCAGCACTTCCGGGCCCTTGATCAGGATGCCGAGCTGCGCGCCGCGGCCGGTGCCGACCAGCAGCGCGGTCGGGGTGGCCAGGCCCAGGGCGCACGGGCAGGCGATGATCAGCACCGCGACGGCGGCGGTGAACGCGGCCGCCAGTCCGGTGCCCGAGCCCAGCCAGAACGCCAGCGTTCCCACCGACAGCGCGATCACGATCGGCACGAACACCGCCGAGATCCGGTCCGCGAGCCGCTGCACGGCGGCCTTGCCGGTCTGCGCGTCCTCGACCAGCTTGGCCATCTGGGCGAGCTGGGTGTCCGAACCGACCCGGGTCGCCCGCACCACCAGTCGACCGCCGGCGTTGACGGTGGCACCGACGACGTTGTCGCCGGGACCGACCTCGACCGGGACGGATTCGCCGGTGAGCATGCTGGCGTCGACCGCCGAGCTGCCCTCTTCGATCACGCCGTCGGTGGCGATCTTCTCGCCGGGACGGACGACGAACCGGTCCCCGACGGCGAGTTCGCCTGTGGGGATGCGGACTTCGCGGCCGTCGCGGAGCACCGCGACGTCCTTCGCGCCGAGCTCCAGCAACGCCCGCAACGCCGCGCCTGCGCGCCGCTTCGACCGCGCCTCGAAGTACCGCCCGGCCAGGATGAACGTCGTCACCCCTGCTGCGACCTCCAGGTAGATCGAGCCCGCACCATCGGTGCGCTGGATGGTCAGCTCGAAGGGGTGCGTCATGCCGGGCGTGCCCGCGGTGCCGAACAGCAGCGCGTACAGGGACCACAGGAACGCCGCGATGGTGCCCATGGAGACCAGGGTGTCCATCGTGGCCGCGCCGTGGCGCAGGTTCGTCCACGCCGCCTTGTGGAACGGCCAGGCACCCCACACCAGCACCGGTGCGGCCAGCGTCAGCGAGATCCACTGCCAGTAGGTGAACTGCAGGGCCGGGACCATCGCCAACGCGATCACGGGCACGGACAGCACGACCGATGTGATCAGCCGCTGCCGCAGGGTTCGGGTCGAGTCCGCTTCCTCGTCGTCCCGCTCGGTCGCCGGGCCGCTGTCCTGTTCGGTCCTGGGCAGGGTCGCGCCGTATCCTGCGGCCTCGACCTCCGCGATGAGCTGTTGCGGGTCGATGCCTTCCGGGACGCTGACCTTCGCCTTCTCGGTGGCGTAGTTGACGGTCGCCGCGACGCCGTCGAGCTTGTTCAGCTTGCGCTCGATGCGCGCCGCGCAAGAGGCGCACGTCATGCCGGAGATCGAAAGTTCGAGTTCGCTGGTGACTTGCGGGGGTCGTTCCGTGGCGGTCATGCCGTTCTCTCCTCGCTGCTCAAGTTCTTCGGTCAGCCGTCGTGGCCGGCGTGGCCGTCACCGCGCTGGGTTTCCGGGGTGGTGCCGCCCGCGGCGTCCACGGTGAACTCCGCGGTGCGCACGACGCCGTTGTGCTGGAAGTCCAGGAACAGCCGGTAGGTACCAGCGGTGGGTACTTCCGCGACGAAGTCGATCTCCGGGCCGGGTGCCGTCCTGCCGTCGCCGGGCGCTCCCTCGGGGTGCACGTGCAGGTAGGCCAGGTCGCCATCGCGCAGTGCCACCAGGTGTCCGTAGGCGGACAGGTACGGCTGCAGGTCGGTGACGGGCCGGCCGTCCTTGGCGACCGCGAGCCGGACGGGGGAGGCCTGGCCGGGGACGAGCTCACCGTCCAGCTGGACCCGGTAGCCGTCGACCTCTGCGACCCGGGAAGGAGCGAAGTCGCGCGGTTCGAAGGCCCCGCCGGCGGCGATGTCGGTGCCGAGGGTGGCCGGAGCGGCGCCGGTCGGGGTGAAGTCGGCGAAGACCCGGTAGCTGTCGGCTTCGGGCAGGTTCAGCGGGACGGTCCAGGTGCCGTCCGCGGCCATCTCCGGGTGCAGGTGCTGGAATCCCGCGGTGTCGCGGCGCACCACGATGAGGTGCATCCGCTTGTCGTGCTCGACGTCGAACCCGGTGACCGCGTTGCCGTCGGGGCCGAGGATCCGGAAGGAGAAGGGCTCGGTGGTGCCGGTGTCCTGCGTCGTGTCGGTGGGCGCGAGGGTGTAGCCGCCCCTGGACGACGCCAGTCCGCCGGGCAGGGCGGTCTCCGCGACGGTGCCGCTGTGGGTGTCCCCGTGCCCGGCGACCTCACCGCCGGGCATGTCGCCGTGACCGCTCGGGGCGGACATGGCGGTGAAGGGACCGACGGCGGTACCGGTCGCCCAGGCGCCACCGGCGACCAGGGCGAGCGCCGCACCGTAGGCGGAGAGCTTGCCTGCTGTGTTCATGATGATTCCTCGCTGTGCTGGCCGGGCCGGGAGCCCGGGCGGGTTCCCGGCCCGATCGGGGGTGGAGGTCAGCTGGGGGCCAGCTCGTAGCCGGCCTCTTCGACGGCGGCCCGCACGCCGGCGTCGCTGATCGCCTCGGCGCTGGTCACGGTGACGGAGCCGGTGGGCAGGTCGACGGCCACGTCGGAGACGCCGCCGATCTTGCCGACCTCCTCGGTCACCGACTGCACGCAGTGCCCGCAGGTCATTCCGACAACGGTGTAGGTGGACTCGGCCATCAGGAGCTCCTCGGTGTCATGTCGTCCGGTTCGTCACCGCTTCTACCCCTGGGGGGTATCGGCGACATCAGTTTTATACCCCCTTGGGGTATGTCGGTCAAGTCCGCGGGGATAGCTCGATCGGACGGGTTGCTCGCCGGTCGATCCGGTCGGCGAGGCGGCACTCCGCGTGCGTCCAATGTGGATTCCGGAGATCCGGGCGCGCGAACTCGCGCCGGGCCCGGACGGAAATCGGGTACGACTTCCTGTGGGCGCTGCCCGGCCGTTGGAAGTAGCTTGGCCGTGTCAGTGCGGTGCTCACGTGCGACCGGGACGGAGACTGTTATGCCGGGCAAGGCGAACCTCGATCGGCTGCGGCGCTACTGGGACCGGCACTCCCGTGGTTACGACCGCCAGATGGGGTTCATGGATCGGAAGTTCTTCGGCGACACGAGGCAGTGGCTGTGCGGGCAAGCCGAAGGCGAGGTCCTCGAAGTCGCCGTCGGTACCGGGCTGAACCTCGGCTGGTACTCCGACGACGTGCGACTCACCGGGGTCGATCTGAGCCCGGGCATGCTCGACCACGCGCGCCGTCGTGCGGAAGAGGCGGGCCGGGAGGTCGCGCTGAGCGTCGGCGATGCCCAGTGGCTCGAGTTCCCGGACGCCTCGTTCGACACCGTGGTCTGCACGTTCTCCCTGTGCGCGATTCCAGATGATCGGGTGGCCGTCGGGGAGATGAAGCGCGTTCTGCGGCCGGGCGGACGGTTGCTCCTGGCCGACCACGTGGTGAGCACGTCGTGGCCGGCTCGGGTTGTGCAGCGGCTGCTGGAAGTCGTCACGATCCCGGTGGGCGGGGAGAACTTCCGGCGTCGCCCCATCAAGCACGTGCGGGCCGCCGGGTTCAGCATCGAGCAGCATGATCGTTTCAAGCTGGGGATCGTCGAGAGGCTCGTCGCCCGCAAGCCGGCGGCCTGATCCGCCCGCTCCCGTTCGGCCAAACCTGCTCCCGCCCGACAACGGACGGTTCATCGCCCGCCCACCGAACGACGCAGCTCGCTGACGAGGTTCCACGAACGAAAAGCGCCGCATCGATGTGAAGCCGGTCGGGTGCCGTGCTCGGCCCTCAGCCTGCGGTGGGCAGATCGAGTCCGGACGAGATGCCCACTCCAAGCGCGACGGCCAGCACGACGCAGGCGAACGCGCGGCGGACGGTGGTTGCCGGGAGGCGAGCCGCGAACCTGCCTGCGGCCACCGACACGAGCATCGCGGTACCGGCGAACGCGATCAGCACGCCCACATCGAGGCCGCCCGCGGTGCCGATGTGCGCGAGCAGCCCGCTGCTCGCGTTGATCAGCACCACCACCAGGGAGGTGGCCACGGCTTGCGGCGCGGCCAGGCCGAGCAACACGGACAGCGCCGGGACGACGATGAAGCCGCCGCCGACGCCGAACAGCCCGGTGAGCACGCCGACACCGGCTCCGGCCGCTGCCGACTTCGGCAGGCAGCGGCGGTGATCGATACCGCCATCCGGCATCCGGCACGCGCCCGTGTGCTCGTCGTTGCCGGTGAACATGCGCACGGCCACGACGACCATGAGCGCCGCGAAAGCCAACAACAGCCAGCGCTGCGGGAACTCCCGGCCGAGGGCCGTGCCGGCGAAGGTCCCCGGCAGGCCGGCGGCGCCGAACACCAGCGCCACCGGCCACTGCACCGCGCGCAGCCGCGCCCGGGACGACAACGCGCCGATGGACGACGCGGCGACCACCACCAACGCGGTCGGGATCGCGGTGCTCAGCGGCTGCCCGACACCGTAGACGAGCGCCGGGACCGCCAGGATGGAACCACCGGCGCCGAGCAGGCCCACGGAAAGGCCGATCACGGCGCCGAAAACGACGGCCGGCAGCATCGGCTCAGCGGGCCGGTGCGTCGTCCGCGGTCAGCGCCGCGAGCAGCGTCGGCGCGTCCTGCGCCGGAGTCCGGTTGTACGGCAGCAGCGAGAGCACCCGCGCCATCGCGCAGGTGTTGCTCAGCGCGGAGAACGTCAGCCCGCCACCGATGAATCCGGCCAGCCACTTCATCTTCGGCGCGACGACGCTGCCCAGGACGCCGGTCAGCACCAGCGATCCGGCGACCAGCCGCACCTGGCGTTCCATCGCCCACCTGCCGGTTCCGCGCGCGACCGGGGCGCCCTGCTGGTCCCACGCGTTGATGCCGCCGGCGAGGACGGCCGGCCGGCCCAGCCCGGCGGCGGCGAGCAGGGTGCGGGCGTCCTCGGCCCGGGCGCCGGAACCGCACACCAGCACCACCGGGTCGTCGTGCCCGGCGGCCAGGTCGGCTTCCCGCAGCAGGTCGAGCGGCACGTTGTAGGAGCCGGGGATGTGCGCGGCGGCGAACTCGCCGGGCGTGCGAACGTCGATCAGCCGCGCCCGGGGTTCGCTTTCGAGCAGCGCGCGAGCACGGGAAACGTCTACAGTGGATGATAACGAGCCGGTCATGGTCCTCCTTCTGCCGAAATGTGTCGTCATGCCGCGGTGACCAGGGGAACCCCGGCCGGGCCTGCGGCGGCGAACGCGTCGTCGACGACGACGGCGGTCCGCCCGGCGGATTCCAGCAGCGATGCCGCGGCGGTCGCCCGGTATCCGCTGCCGCAGTGCACCCACACCGATCCGGCCGGGATCTCCGGCAACCGGTCCGCCAGCTCGTAGAGCGGGATGTGCACGGCGCCTTCGACGTGCGAGGCACGCCATTCGTTGTTGGTCCGGACGTCCAGCACGACATCGGCGCTCGGGAGCTCGCCGGGTGCGCCGGCCAACGCGGTGGCCAGTTCGGCGAACGTGGCGGCCGGGGTGCTCACCAGCTGGGACTCGTCGGCGGCCAGCTCCGCGGGCTGCCCGGTCGCGGCGGCGGCGAAGTGGTCGATGCCGATGCGGGCGAGCTCCCGCTGCGCGTCGGTGACCTGCTCGCTCGACTCCCCGACCAGCGTGATCGGCGCGCCCCAGTCGATCATCCAGCCCAGCCAGGTGGCCATCGGCCCGTCCAGGCCGAGGCTGATCGTGCCCGCCAGGTGCGTGTCGACGTAGGCCTTGCGGGACCGCAGGTCGATGACCCATTCGCCGCGCCGCAACCGTTCGGCGAGGTCTGCCGGCGTCGCCTCGGCGGGCGCGCGCAGGTCCAGCGGCTCGGGGCCGGCGATGTTGCGCGTCCCCATGTGCGCGTAGTAGGCGGGGTAGGCGTCCAAGCCGGCCAGGGTGGTGTCGACGAAGTCCTGTTCGGCCAGCGACAACGCCGGGTTGGCCGAACGCTGCTCGCCGATCGTCGACGAGTCGCCGTCGGCCTGGGTCGCCGAGCAGAAGCTGCCGAATCCGTGCGTGGGCCAGATCCGGGTGCCCTCCGGCAGCAGGTCGGCGAGCTTCCGGACCGACCTGTGCTGGTGCCGGGCGAGTTCTTCGCTGTGCTGCTCGCCGAGCAGATCGGTGCGCCCGGTCGTGCCGTAGAGCAGGGATCCGCCGGTGAACACGCCGACCGGTGCGCCGTCGCTCTCCAGCACGTACGAGAGGTGGTGGAAGGTGTGCCCGGGCGTGGCCACGGCGCGCACCCGGAAACCGTCGGCGACGTCGAGCAGGTCGCCGTCGCGCAGCGGGCGGTGGGTGAACGGCGCGTCGTCGGCCGCGGCGATGCCGTACTCGGCTCCCGTCAGCCGGGCGAGTTCCAGGCCGCCGGAGACGTAGTCGTTGTGGACGTGGGTTTCCAGGACCAGCACGATCCGCGTGTCCAGCCGACCGGCGAGGGCGATGATGCGGTCCACGTCGCGCTGGGGGTCGATCACCACCGCGCGCCGTCCGTCGGTGGCCAGGTAGCTGCGGTCGCCCAGCGACGAGGTTTCGACGACCTCGACGCGGAGCCCGGCGAGTCGTGAGGGCGCTGCTGTCACTTCGATTCACCTCCGATACCCCGGGGGGTATGGTTCGGGCGCACCTGTGCGCTGGGCGAGGTCGCGCCGGTCGTCAGGCGAGGGCGAGGAAGAGCCGTTCGAGCTCCTGCTCGGTCATCGGGGGTTCGTCCCCGCTGTCCCGCGCCTGCTGGCAGTACCGCATGCCGCTGGCCACGATCTTGAAGCCGGCGCGGTCCAGGGCGCGGGAAACGGCGGCGAGCTGGGTCAGCACCGCCGCGCAGTCGTCGCCTTCTTCGATCGCCTCGATGACGCCGGCCAGCTGGCCCTGCGCGCGTCGAAGGCGGACCAGGGCGTCGCCCAGGAGTTCGGGTTTCATCTGCATGTCTTTCGCCTCCCGTGCCGACCATACCCCGGGGGGTACCCGATCGGGCGGGATGTGACGGGACGCACGGCGGCCGCCCGGCGTCCGGACGGTGCGGCCGGCCTCGGGTGGACCGATCCTCCCGGGCCGATATGTACCCCGAAGAATGGTCGACCCCCAGCTCGGGTAGGCCGCTCCGGCGATCGCCGGAGTGATCGCTTGCGAACGCCTTACGTGGAACTCAGAGCGTCCAGCGACGCCACGGGAACGATGCCATCCGCCCGACGAGCCAATGCCTCATCGATCGTGACCAGCGCATCGGCCTGAAGCCGCGTCACGGCAAGGTATTCGGCGTCCCCGATAGTGTCCCACCCCTGCTCCCGGGCGATCCGCCAGGCTGTGCGACGGGAGACCCGGTCGCCCAGCAGCCGCATCTTTACCTCGGTCAGGCGCTCGTGCATTCGCAATGCCTCGACCTCGTCGAGCTCGCCGCAGCTGACCTGTTCGAACAGCAGCGACAGTGCCTGCGACCGCACCGGGTTTGGTGCGACAAGCTGGTGATCGGGTCTGATCTGCACACCGGTCGACACGATGTGCAGCAAGGTCCTGGCATCGACCACGTAGCGCGTCATGGCTCGATGAACTCCCACTCCTCGTCCGTCAGTTGCACACGAGTCACACAAAACGATCTACCGGATCAGAGCCTCGGAGCGAGTCCCGAACCCGCAGATTGATCACGACTCGATACGCGCCCTAGCTCGAGCCGAGAAACTCGATCGTCCGCTGGGTCAGGAGCTTGGCAGCGTCCGGGTCGTAGGACGGCAGCGAATGGTCCGCGAACAGATGCTGGTCTCCGGGATACAGAAACATCTTTGCGTCAGCGGAATCGGAGACGAGCGCGCGAGCAGCATCGACGTCCTCGGCGAAGAACGGATCGGCTTCCTTCGCATGCACCTGCACAGGCACACCGTCAGGCCAAGCCGCGCCGAACTCCGACACAGGGATGCAGGCGTGAAACAGGAGCGCGCCCCGCGCGCCCGACCGAGTCTGCGCCAGCTTCTGGGCAGGCAGCACACCGAGCGAGAAGCCGACGTAAACGATGTCCTGCGGCAGGTGCTCGGCCGCGCGGACGCCACGCTCGGTGATCTCGCCGAAGCCGATCTGCTCGACGTAGCCCGAACCCTCCTCAAGGGAGCCGAAGGTACGCCCCTCGAAGAGATCGGGCGTGTGGACGGTGTGGCCGACGGCGCGCAGTTCGTCGGCGAAAGCGGCGACGCCGGGGGTCAGCCCCTGCGCGTGATGGAACAGTACGACCTCTGTCATGCCCAACCCCTTGCTCACCAGTAGCGAATGATCCGAAACTTTAGAATAATCGAGAGGTGCCGAACAATACCCTTCCCGACTACGATCTCGCCGACGTCACAGACGTGTCAGACCCGGCCCAGCTCCACGCGCTGGCCAGCCCAGTGCGCAACGCCATCCTCGAGCTGCTCCTCGAACGCGCCGCCACTGTGAGCGAATTGGCCAGCGCACTGGACCGCCCGAAGAGCACGGTCGCGCACCACGTGAGCGTCCTGGTCGATGCCCAGTTGCTGAAGGTCGTGCGGACCCGCCGGGTGCGGGCCATCGACGAGCGTTTCTACGGCCGCACCGCGCGCATCTTCCGTGTCGGCACGGTCAGCCCGACTGCCGGGGGCGTCACTCCGTACTGCAACAACGATCTCGCCACGGCCGCAGCCGAGTCGGTCCCGGCGCACCAGGCAGATCAACTGTCCTCGATCGTGCGGCATGTTCGGATCCCGCAGGAGCAGGCCCGCGAGTTCTGGGCGCGGGTCCTGGAGCTCGCCAATGACTACGCACAACTGCCGCGCGGAGGCGATGTGGTGTACGGCTTCGCGGCCGGGCTCTACCCGACCGACTATCCGGCGCTGCCAGAGGCTGAGTCTGCGGCGGACTGACCTGTACCGCAGGTCGTGTCGTCCGCAGCCACGGCCTGCAGCCCCCGAAACTTCACCGCCCTGGCCCCATCTCAGGCAGCAACCACCGAGTCAACAACGACATGGACGGCGTGCCCGGCGTGACCCAGGAAGCCGTCCGGCCTGGCACGAAGTTCGACTACGAGTTCACCGTGCCGGATCCGCGGACCTACTTCTTCCACCCGCACGTCGGCGTGCAGCTCGACCGCGGGCTCTACGCGCCGCTGATCGTCGAGGATCCCGACGAGCCCGGGCAGTACGACGCCGAGGCGGTCGTCGTCCTCGACGACTGGCTGGACGGCGTTGCCGGAGATCCCGACGCGAAGCTCGCCGAGCTGACGGCCAAGGGCATGCAGATGGGCGGCATGGGCCACGGCGGGATGGCGGGGATGGGCGGTATGGATCACGGAAGCACGGGCGGAAACGCGGGCCCGCTGGGGTCGGACGCGGGCGATGTGGACTACCCGCACTACCTGATCAACGGGCGGGTGCCGACCGCGCCGAGCACGATCGGCGCCCGGCCGGGGCAGCGGCTGCGGTTGCGCATCATCAACGCGGCGTCGGACACCGCGTTCCGCGTGGCGCTCGGCGGCCACCGGATGATGATCACCCACACCGACGGGTTCCCGGTCCAGCCGGCGGAGACCGACTCCCTGCTGATCGGCATGGGTGAGCGCTACGACGCCGTGATCACCGCGGGCGATGGCGTCTTCCCGCTCGTGGCGTCCGCGGAGGGCAAGCAGGGGCAAGGGCTCGCCCTGGTGCGCACGGGATCCGGGACGCCCCCGGCGCCCGATGTGCGTCCGGCGGAGCTGGACGGTCGGCTCCTCGCAGCAGGGTCCCTCGTCGCTGCGGAACCGGTCCGGCTACCGGCGCGGGGCCCGGACCGCACGCACGGGCTGGAGCTGGGGATGGACATGTCGGCCCCGTACCGGTGGACGATCAACGGCAAGACCTTCGAGGAAGGCCGACCGCTTCCGGTCGGCCAGGGCGAGCGGGTCCGGCTGCGCTTCGTGAACAGGACGATGATGTTCCACCCGATGCACCTGCACGGGCACACGTACCAAGTGGTGACTGGGCGGGGTGCCGGGCCGCGGAAGGACACCTCGATCGTGCTCCCGATAAAGACGCTGGAGGCGGACAACCCCGGCCAGTGGATGATCCACTGCCGCAACGCCTACCACGGCGAAGCCGGAATGATGACGACGATGTCCTACCAGGCTTGAGAAATCGCGGGTTCCGCCGATGCAGGTCAAATCTCGAACAGGATGGGGCACGTGATCATCGCGAGGCTGGCGAGGATGCCCAGGCCCGCGAGCGCCGGGAGGAGTGCGGCGGTCAGCCCCGCCATGCCGGAGGCCAGCGCGCGCCTGGCCCGTGGCGCGCAGGGCCCCAGGAATTCGAGGTGGTGCAAGCGGAGGGCGACGGCGCTGTCGGCCATGCCCAGGGCGTGCTGGGGAGTGGCCGGACCGCCGTGGCAACCCGACATGATCAGCAGGGCCGAGCGCACGGAGCCGGCACCGTGCAGACGCGCCGCGGCGCGATCGGCGGCCAGTTCGACGGCCGTGCGCACCAGGGCGGGGGAGTGGCGCATCAGCGGGATCCACCGTGCCGAACGAGCGAGGGCTTCGGCCAGGCCGACCAGCATGTGGTGGCGCCCGTGGAGATGGGCGCGTTCGTGCTCGATGACCGCGGCGGCGTCGCCCGCGCAGAGTTCTTCCCGGACGCCGTCGGTGGCGACCACGAACGCCGGTGTTCCGGCAACGCTGTAGGCCAGGGGTTTCGGGTGCGGCAGCCACATGGTGGGGAACGGGCCGGCCTCGGGCTGCGCGGCGACCCGCAGCAGTTCGAGCTGCCGCTGGTGCATCCGGCGTTGCCGCCGAACGTGGTGCATCAGCCTGACGCTGACGAGCAGCAGCAGGCTGGTGAGACCGAGCAGGAGCAGCAGTGCCGTCACCGCGTGGAACTGCGGGAGCGCACCGTGTTGCACGGCGGTCAAGCAGTGGTGGACCAACTCCATGAGCAGGGATGTGGGCCCGTGGGCGGGCAGCAGGACCACGACCAGGGCGGCTACGACCGTGAGGAACGTCGTCGCCACCAGCGCAACCCAGGTCGCCAGCACGACCTGGGGATCGATTCGCCGCGCCATCATCCGGTCCAGCAGGCCGGGGGAGTAGCCGGCGACGATGCCGACGCCGAGGAGCAGGGCGAACGCGAGGATCATCGCCGGGGCCGCCGCCGCAGGCCCCGCCGCAGGGCGGCCGTTTCGTCTTCGGACGCGGACTGGGCGAAGTGCAGCAGGACGGCCTCCGGGTCACCGCTGGATTCGAGCAGCTCGCGCATGGCCCGGGCCGCTGCCGCTTCGCGGGCTTCGGCCGGGGTGTAGAGGTATGCGCGGTTGTGCAGCTCCCGCTCGACCCACCCCTTCTTGTGGAGGTTGTCGAGCACGGTCATGACCGTCGTGTAGGCGAGATCGCGCGTGTTGTTGAGTTCCGCGAGGACTTCGCGAACGGTCATCGGCTCCGCGGACTGCCACAGCACGTCCATCACGGCGCCTTCGAGCTCTCCCAGACCCTGCATGCCGAACCTCCTGCTCCTGCGGCCGAGGATACGGGTTCGTCCCGTGCGCACATGAACGCCTGCGGCGTTCCCGCGATCAGCCCCGACGGAGCTCGCGCGGTGAAGATGCCCGCCGTCTGTCGACGTCATCGGATCGGACTCGGTCGCGACGTGCAGCCGCCCGTCGGCGACTCTCATCACCTGCGGTGCGCTGGAGAGCAGGCCGCGCGGTGTCCAGGACGTTCCACCGTCGGTGCTGACTTGGACCCGGCCCCCGACGTCGATGCCGTTCGGTGGTGGCGACGAGTTCATCGGGGTTGGCCGGGCTGACCGCGAATTCCGCCAGCACGATCTTCCCCCGTCGGCCCCAGGAGGTGTGGTCGCGGCTGACCATGATCTCGGCCGTCGCGCTGCTCGCCGTACGGCGAGATCGACTTCCACTCCACGCGCTGCATCGCGGCGACGCTGCTAGCGGCTTTCACGTCCCCGGGGGATCCCGTGCCGCAATCGGACAGTGCCGACTCCGCCGGCTGACGGAACGTCCAGCTTGAGTCCACAATGGACGTAACCGGTGGCGTCGGTCTGATCGCGGTAGTGCGCGCGCTCATGCGTGTTCCTGGCGACCGGCGAACGCTTCGAGGAGTGTTGCAGGCGCAGCGCTACCAGGAGCAGGAGCGCAGCGGTCGTTGCTGAAACGGTGGTGAATCCCGCGATCAGCACCGTGACGATGGCCGCGATGGCGATGACCACACCGGCCGCGGCGAGCCCGGGCGTTCGACGAGGCGGCCCGGTGGTCCCGCGCTCGAATCGGCCAAGGCGGCCGGCGAGCGGGATGAGGACCAGTGCGATCCCGGCCAACCACGGGCCCCGGGTCAGCCACCACGCGGCGCCGAGCGGCTCCGGCCAGGGGAATCCCAGCACCAGCAGCACGGCGGCGAGCAGCACCACGGCGGGCATGTGCCAGAGGTAGATGGTCAGCGAATGCCTGCCGATCACGTCGACTGCGGCGCGGAGGCGCGGCCGTCCCATGTGGACCGCGAGGCGAGCGGTGACGAGCGACAGCAGGCACACCTGGACGACGCCGAGCAGCACCAGGTTGATGGTCGGCGGGTTGAGGTTGGCCAGCATGTCGGCCGGGTAGGGGCCGGTGGTCGTGCCGGTCAGCAGCAACGCGAACGCGCCGAGCGCCACACCCAGCAGCAGGCTGTTGGACCGGAACCGGAACCAGCCGTCGGCGTACCAGAACCCGATCTGCTGGATGGCCAGCCAGACGAACGCGAGGTTGGCGAACCCGATCGCCGGCGAAGCGGTGGCGATCGACAGCACGTCGACGCCGAGCGCGAACGCGACGAGCAGCGCAAGCGTTGCCCGCGGCGCTCGCTCGTGCAGCCGGCACATCAGCGGGACCAGCGCGGACGTCCCCAGGTAGACGCCGATGAACCACATCGGCTGGCCCATCCGGAACCCGAGCTGTGCGAGCAGGTCCGGCGAGACCCCGGCCGCGCTCGCCAGCGCCAGCGCGCCTGCGATCGCCGCGAACGCGATCAGTGCGGGCCGGGCGAGCCGGATGAGGCGGGTCCGGACGAAATCGGCCGGCGTCGCACCGGCGTCGCGCATCCGGCGCCACTGCGTGATGCCGGCGAATCCGCCGACGACGAAGAACAACGGCATCACCTGGATGATCCAGGTGATCGGGGTGAACCACCGCTGGTTCTCCAGGGCGTTCGTGATCTGGATGCCCGACGCGCCGACCTCGATGCCCGCCATCATGGCGTGCAGGACGACGACCACCACCAGGCAGGCGGATCTGACCAGATCGAGAACTCGGTCGCGGGATGGTCCCGGGCCGCCAGGCGGTGCCGGTGCCGGTGCCGGTGCCGGTGCAAAAGGTGTGCGCAGATTGGCCACTGTCGCTTCTCCCGTGAAAAAGTCCGGACGAATTCCGGACCGGAAAAAGCGTATGAATTCGGCGGCCGTGATCGCGTCCGTCCTGGGAGCGCATTCAGGACCCCTACCGCGGTAGGGGGTGGGGCGACCACTACCACCCCGGTACTGCGCCTTGGCGCATCATGCGCCGGTGGCGGAGACCAGCCCGCATTCGTAGGCGGCGATGACGGCCTGCACCCGGTCGCGGACCCCCAGCTTGCCGATGATGCGGCTGACGTGGCTCTTGACGGTCTGCTCGGAGATGAACAACGCTCCGGCGATCTCGTTGTTCGAAAACCCTTGCGCGACCAGGACCAGCACCTCGCGCTCCCGTTCGGTGAGTGCCGCGAGCCGCGGTGCGGTGGTCTGCCGTGGCGGGGCGGACCGGGCGAAGTGCTCGATCATCCGGCGCGTGACCGTCGGTGCCAGCAGCGCCTCGCCACCGGCGACCACGCGCACCGCCGAAACCAGATCGGCAGGCAGCGCGTCCTTGAGCAGGAAGCCGCTGGCGCCCGCCCGGATCGCTTCGTACACGTAGTCGTCGATGTCGAAGGTCGTCAGCATCAGCACGCGGGGCACGTGCCCGACACCCGCGGGCGGGTGCATCAGCTGCCGCGTCGTGTCGATCCCGTTGAGCACCGGCATCCGCACGTCCATCACGACGACGTCCGGCTGGCGGCTGTGGCTGATCTCGATCGCGCGCGCGCCGTTCTCCGCCTCGCCGACCACCTCCATGTCGGGCTGGGCGTCGAGCAGGGCGGCGAACCCGGCTCGCACCATGGCCTGGTCGTCGACGACGATCACCTTGATGGTCACTGGTCTTCCCGCTCCTGCGAATCGTTTCCAGCCGTGTGCAGCGGGAGAACCGCTCGTACTTCGTAGCCGCCGTCGTCGAGATGTCTGAAGTGGACGTTCCCGTCGACGACCGCGGCCCGCTCCTGCATGCCGACGAGACCGTGCCCACCGCCCTGCACCGGGGTCACCGCCCGGTCCGGGGCGCTGTTGCGCACGGTGATCGTCAGCTCACCGCCGGAGCGGGCGAAACGCACCTCGGTGCGCGCGCCGGGGGCGTGCCTGGTCACGTTGCTCAACGCTTCCTGCACGATGCGGAACGCCGCGATGCCCGCGATCTCGTTGCCCGTCCCGTCTTCCAGCAACTCCGTGCCGTGCGCGGAAACGTCCACGCCCGCGCGGCCGGCGCTGTCGATCAGCTCCGGAATGCGGGCCAAACCCGGCTGCGGAACCAGCTCGCCGCCGGTCTGGCCGTTGCGCAGCACGCCCAGCACGCTGCGCATCTCGCCCAACGCCTGCCGGGACGCCGCCGCCATTTCGTCGAATTCCACGATGAGCCGCGGGTCGAGGTTCGGGTGCCGGTACTGCGCCGTGGTCGCTTGCACGTTGATCAGCGACATGCTGTGCGCGATCACGTCGTGCAGCTCGCGGGCGATCCGCGTCTTCTCCTCGGCTATCACGCGCTTGGCGTGTTCGTCGGCGCTGAGCCTGCGTTCCTGCACGAGCTGCGAGGAGATCTGCCGCCACTGCCGCACCACCAGCGCGCCGCCGAACACGCCACCGGTGACCGCGCCGAACAGGATGAGGTTTCCCGCCACGGCATTCGCCGGCACGCTCTGCGGCACGAGCACGGCAGCCCCGACAGCTGCCGCGACGCCACCGAGCCAGCATCGCAGGCCGGCCGGCCACGCTTGGTGCACGCCGAGCACGCTGATCAGCAGCCCGTGACCGATCAGCGTCGTCACCGAGACCGGCCAGATGGCCGCGGGATCGTCGCTGCGGGCCGCCATCGCGAGCAGGAAGACGGCTGAACAGGAGAGGACGGTCGCCGGCCGCGGGTAGAAGAGCGCGATGCCGATCGATCCGGCTTGGGCGATGCTGAGCAGGAACGCCAACGCCAACGGCATCCCGAGCGCCACGGTGTTGAGGGGGACCGCCACGGCCGCCAGCGCCAGCGCGAGAAGACCGAGCGCGGCCGAAACCCAGACAACGGGCTTCACCTGGGGGCGCGGCCGCTCATCCGGATCGCGCCTGCGCTTGGACTTCGCCATCGGGGGAGGCTCAACTCCACAGCTCGTAGAGATCTTCGACGAGCCTACCCGCTGCGCAATGCCGGTCCGGCACTCGACCGCGATGCCCGGCAGCGGCGGGCCGAAATCTCGACCGGCGACGGCACACACCTCGAACGCGGTCGGTCGGAGCTTCGCGGTGGGGGGGGGGGGGGGGGCCCCCCCCCACCCCCCCCCCCCCCACCTTCTCCCGGTTCAGCCCTTTTGCCGTTCCTCGCCCAGCCCCCCCTCTCGGCCAGGAAAAGAAAAACAACCAAGAA
>NZ_JBWKKH010000001.1:0-24006 GCF_056431645.1 Saccharopolyspora sp. NPDC045839 | reverse complement strand
TCGGACATTGGCCAGGGGTGCCAGGAAGGGGGGGGCAGAGGTCGAGGTGGGGGAGGGCACACACCACGACCGGGGTTGGTGGGGGTTTGGCGTTGGGGGGGGCGCCCGAGGTCGCCCCCACCAGCGCTTCGACGGCCTGTCGCCGGGTCAGGCCGTTGCCGCGGCCGCGGCCCGGCCCGCTTGGCGGCCGGAGAACAGGCAGCCGCCGAGGAAAGTGCCCTCCAGCGCGCGGTAGCCGTGGACCCCGCCGCCGCCGAAGCCCGATACCTCGCCCGCGGCGTACAGCCCGGGGATCGGCACGGCTCGCGCGTCCAGGACCCGGCCGGACAGGTCGGTCTGGAGGCCGCCGAGCGTCTTGCGCGTCAGGATGTTCATCCTGATGGCGATCAGCGGGCCGGCGGCCGGGTCCAGGATCTTGTGCAGGGGCGTGGTGCGCGCGAGGAGATCGCCGGAGTAGGCCAGCGAGTTGCGGATCCCCATGATCTGTTCGTCCTTGGTGAAGTTGTTGTCCACCTGGCGGTCCCGCATCACGATCTGGCGCTCCAGGTCGCCGGGGTCCACGAGGTCCGCACCGGCCAGCCGGTTCATCCCGGCCACCAGCTCCGGCAGGGTTCGCGCGACGACGAAGTCCTCGCCTCGGTCCTGGAACGCCTTGACCGGCGGCGGAGTCGAGTTCAGCAGCCTGCTCGCCAGGTAGCCCGCCAGGTCCTTCCTGGTCAGTTCCGGGTTCTGCTCGGAACCGGAGAGGACGAACTCCTTGTCGATGATCCGCTGGTTCAGCACGAACCACGAGTAGTCGTAGCCGGTGTCCTTGATCAGCTTGAGCGTCCCGAGGGTGTCGTAGCTCGGGATGCCGGGATTCGGGAACCGGCGGCCGCGCGCGTCGAACCACAGCGAGGACGGCGCGGCGAGCACCCGGATGCCGTGGTCGGGCCAGAGCGGGCTGTGGTTGGCCAGTCCCTCCGTGTAGTGCCACATGCGGTCGCGGTTGACCAGCCGGGCACCGGCCCGCTCGCTGATGGCCAGCATCCGGCCGTCGACGTGGGCCGGAACGCCGGTCACCATGCGCTTCGGCGGTGCGCCCAGCCGGTCCGGCCAGTTCTGCCGGACGAGGTCCTGGTTGCCGCCGATCCCGCCGGAGGTGACGATCACCACCGGCGCGTGCAGTTCGAAATCGCCGACCCTGGTGCGGGAACTCGGCGTGCCGCGCGGCGCGTCGCTGGGCTCCAGGACACCGCCCCGCACGCCGTCGACGACGCCGTTGGTGATCGTGAGCTCGTCCACCTGGTGGCGGAACCGGAAGGAGACCAGGCCCTGTGCGGCGGCCTCGCGCACCTTCTTCTCGAACGGCTCCATGACACCGGGACCGGTGCCGAGCGTGAGGTGGAAGCGGGGGACCGAATTGCCCGGCCCGTCCGCGAGCTGGCCGCCCCGCTCGGCCCAGCCGACGATGGGCACCCAGCGCACACCCATCCCGTGCAGCCAGGACCGCTTCTCCGTCGCGGCGAACTCCAAGTACGCCTCGGCCCAGCGGGCAGCCCAGTAGTCCTCGCCCAGCGGGTCCTCGGTGCCGCGGTCGAATCCGGCGTTGCCGAACCAGTCCTCGCGGGCCAGTTCCAGCGAGTCGCGGATCCCCGCCAGCCGCTGCTCCACGGAGTCGATGAAGAACAGCCCGCCGAGCGACCAGAACGCCTGCCCACCGAGACCGGCCTCGGGTTCCTGGTCCAGGAGCAGGACCTTGCGGCCCGCGGCCGCCAGCTCCGCGGTGGCCACCAGCCCCGCCAGGCCGCCGCCCACGACGATCGCGTCGGCATCGGCGCCGGAGGCGGTGCGTGGTGCGGCGGCGGCAGCTGTGGGCAAGGCCGCGCTCATCGCGGCCGCACCGCCGGTGATGAGCACGGATCGCCGGCTGATCCGGCCGTTCCCGCGAGAGTTCATAGCATCCCCTGTTGCCGTTCGATCTTCTCTGACGATGTGCGGCCGACCGCAAGTTACCTCTGGGTAAGGTTCTGGTCACCATGCTGGACCCCGCACGAGGGGAGTGGTGGTGGTGAGTTCTCCAGTCTTGGGAGGTCATCGTTGTGATCGAATCCAACGCGGTCCCGCTCGAGCTGCGCTGGCGCGGCGAACCGCTCCACCAGGTGCTCGCCGCCGCCGCGCCCGCGCTGGTGCCCGCCGTTCTCGCGCAGCTGATCGCCGAACTGCCCGCGTACGCCGAACTGCCGGAGGAGGAGCTGCGCGGGGACATCACGCGGATCATCGAGAGGGGCATGGCGATGGTCGGGCGGATGTTGCGCAACGGCGGCGCCCCCGACCCGAAGTCGCTGACCGACCTGCGCGAGGACATCCTGCACCGGGCCGAAGAGGGCGTGCCGATCGAGGCGGTGCTCAACGCGCACAACGTGGGTGTCCGGGTGGCGTGGGAGCACTTCAGCGCGCAGGCCCGGCCCGAGGACATGCACGCCCTGGTCGGGGTGGTGGACCTCGTGCTCCGCTACCTGCGCGAGATCACCTCGGTGGCCTCGTCCGTGTACTTCCAGGAGCGGGACACCTTCCTGGCCGATGCGCACGCCGCGAAGCAGGACCTGCTGGCGGCGTTGCTGACCGGGGGCGACTCGATCGACGCGGCGGCCCGGCTGGGGATCCGGTTGGCCGACAGCTACGCGGTGCTCGACGTGGAGATCGCCGCGCATCCGGACGAGTCCGCGCCGGGCACCAACGCGGATGTGGCGCGGTGGCGGAAGCTTCGCCGGTTCCGCGCGGAACTGGAACGCCGGTCACCGCAACCGCTGCTGTCCCGGCTCGCCAAGCACGGCGGGGTGGTGCTGCTGGCCCGCGACGACGCGGCCGATCCGGACCGGCGCGTCCACGACCTGGTCCTGGCCGCGGGCGCGGCGGCGGGCGCCGACGTGACGGTGGGCGCGGTATCGGCGTCCGTGCCCGGCATCCCCGAAGCCGCGCGGACCGCGCACGAGTTGCGCCGGCTCGCGGTGGCCGGGCGTCCGCCGGGGATCTACACGCTCGACGAACTCGCGCTGGACTACCAGCTCACCCGCCCCGGTCCGGCCCGCGACGTGCTGGCGGGAACGCTCCGCGCGATCGAGGACGAGCCCGACCTGCTGGAAACGCTGCGCACCCACCTCGGCACGGGCCTGAACCGGCGCCGCACCGCCCGCCGACTGCACGTCCACCCGAACACGGTCGACTACCGCATGCGCAAGGTCGCCGAACTCACGGGCCTGAACCCCGCGGACCCGACGGACGCCGCGCACCTACGAGCCGCCCTCATCGCCCGCACCCTGCACTGAGGTTTTTCCGATGGTTCGTCGATCCGTAGGTGCGGAAGCTCCTCACGGGTGGGTTGTGTCCGACTGCTGGTGGAGGATGAGGGCGGCCTGCAGGTCGATTCGGTCGTGCAGGTTCGCCACCCGGCGACCGGTGAGCGCTTCGACCCGTTCGATCCGGTAGTGGACGGTGTTGACGTGCAGGTGCATGGCGGCCGCGGTTCGGGTCCACGACGCGCCGCTGTCCAGGAAGGTCTTCAGGGTCTCCAGCAGCCGGGTGCCCTTCGCCGCGTCGTACCTGGTGATCGGGCCGATCGTGGCTGACCGGAAGGACCGCGCCACGGGTGCGGGCAGCCCTGTCAGCAACGTGCTCAGGGTCGTCATCTCCGATGTCGCGCACACTCGCGGCTTCGTCGAGGCCGGCCGCAGTTCGGCGGCACTTGCGGCATAGCGCGCGCTCGCCAACGCGGGGATGAGCTCGCGAGGCAGTCGCTGCGCGGCGTCGGCCGGTTGCCTCGTGCACAGCCACCACCCGTCGAACGGTGACCTTCCGCCGGGGCGGTCTACGGGTACCCGTACTCGTCGTGGCTGGTCCGTGATGCGGGCGTCGCTGTTCGCGATCGTTCGGTCGCGCCAGTGCGGATCTTCGATCCCATTCCTCTGTTTGTGGTGCCGGCACTCGGGGCTGGGGTCTGGGGCTCCTTCACTGGGCTTCCCGAGCCGGTTAACTGGCAAGTTCAGTATGTACCAGCACGTGAGTTGCCGAGTTTGTTCGGACTGACTCCGGTAACAACAGCTCGTCCAAGTCCTAGGCTGGTTGCGATTTGCTGCGCGACGAGTTCGGTCGCAGCGCCGCGCGTACCGATCCAGCCGTCACCCAGAAGGCCCGTGAAAAGTGTGTTGTTCAAGTATCGGGGCGTAGACCTGTAATCAATCCTGCGCCCCTGTTGTCCGGGTTGAAGATCAGTCTCCAGCAACGTTTCAACATGTTCGCGGGAGAGGTACATTCCGGGTACAAGGTCTTGAGTTCCGGGCTCAAAGGGAACTGGATCGCAAAATTTGAAGAAGGTTGCCGACTGAATCAGATGTATGTCGGCCTGTCGGCTGTCAGCTTTGCACGCATCGTCGATAGCACGCATCCGTGATAGCTCACTGGCGAAGTTCTTGTCACTATCGGGCCAATATGTCAGCTCTTTTCCTTTTGAATTGAACTTCTTGTACTGAACAAGGACGAAAGATCCGTGGAATTCGTTGTAGTAGATGAGATCCACGCCGGTCTGTCGTTCCAGTGCTCGCGTGTTTGCGTAATAGATCCGCAGCTCGCGTCCGCCCTTGCTGTGTTGTCTGATTGTCCAATCGATTGCGTTACCGTCTGGCCAGCTTGGGAGATTCAGGAAGTCGTTTCGGATCAGATCGTCCTCGTGGGGAATGGATTCGCCGGGTATCTTCTCATAGAAGTGGCTTGAATTCGTAGATGATGGCCAGTCTCTGATAATTTCGCGGTCCATCGAGAAAGCAGTCAGCAAGACATTGCTCGCATCGCGCTGACTTAGTGCACTCCCGGTGGCATCTCCGGTCGTTACAGGCAGCGCTACTTTGTTCTGTAGTTCCTCTAGGGTTGCGGCGAGTGGTGGGAATTCCTGGGCGATAGCAGCAACTACGCGATTGCCGCGGCCCGCGCTGAGTGGGCCGTCAACGCTCAGTGCGGCAGAATCGTCCTTGAGGCGAGTTCTGATCCCGTCGATGGGCTTTGGTTCTGAGAGTGGATAGAAGTCCTCGATCTCGACACGGCGTTCATACGAGCTTGCCCGTCGGCCGGGGATCGCAATGCCCAGTCCGACGATGCAGTCCTGAGAGTTATTCGTCGTGTCGAGGAATACTACAAGGTGGCGGCGCCCGAGCTTCCAGTCGTTGAGTAGTGGCAGTGGGCAAGCGAAGGCCGGCTTATCGAAGATTCGCAGGGACTCGCCGAGTAGTTTTGAGCGCATAACGCCGGTAAGTCGGAGCAGTGCGACGCGGAGTTCCATTCGTTCATCCTCGCACCCTGCACTCATCTTTCGGGCGCCGACAGGCTTGAAGCGACGTACGGTCACGCGCTAGCCATCGCTTCCATCCCCTGCGCTAGCCTGATCACGTGGTGACAGGTGAGCTGAAGAGCAAGATCGACCGGTTGTGGGATGCGTTCTGGTCCGGGGGGATCTCGAACCCGCTGGGAGTGATCGAGCAGATCACCTACCTGATGTTCATCCGGCGCCTTGACCAGCTTCAACAGGCCAAGGAGAACAAGGCGAACCGCACCGGGAATCCGATCGAGGACCCGATTTACACCAAGGACGCACAGGAACTCCGGTGGTCTGTGTTCCAGAACAAGCACCCGGAGGACATGCTCACGGTCCTGCGGGACGGTGTCTTCCCGTGGCTGCGGAACCTCGGCGGCGACGGCTCGACCTACGCGCACCACATGAAGGACGCGCGGTTTACCATCACCACGCCAAACCTGTTGTCGAAGGCCGTGTCGATGATCAGCGACATCGACATGGGCGACAAGGACGCCAAGGGCGATCTGTACGAGTACATGCTCGGAAAGATCGCAACTGCTGGACATAACGGCCAGTTCCGCACGCCCCGTCACATCATCCGGCTGATCGTTGAGATGATGTCGCCCCAGCCTGGAGACGAGATCTGCGATCCGGCGTGCGGTACTGCTGGGTTCCTCGTTGCCGCTGCTGAGTACGTCGAGCGCACGCACCGGGATGCGCTGCTGGCTCCGGCGCAGCGGAAGCACTTCAACGAGAGCATGTTCCACGGCTTCGACTTCGACAGCACGATGCTGCGCATCGGCAGCATGAACATGCTGTTGCACTCGATCGAGAACCCCGACATCCGCTACCGCAACTCGCTGGGTGAGAACGTCGCGGACGAAGCCAGCCGGTACTCGATGATCCTCGCGAACCCGCCGTTCGCGGGCAGCCTCGACTCCGAGGCGACGGCGAACGACCTGCAGAAGGTCGTCAAGACCAAGAAGACCGAGCTGCTGTTCCTCGTGCTCTTCCTCCGGCTGCTCAAGAACGGTGGCCGGGCTGCGGTGATCGTGCCGGACGGGGTGCTGTTTGGATCCAGCAATGCGCACAAGACCGTGCGAAAGTTACTCGTGGACGACCACAAACTCGACGCCGTGGTGAAGCTGCCCAGCGGTGTGTTCAAGCCCTACGCCGGGGTATCAACCGCAATCCTGTTCTTTACCAAGACCAACAGTGGCGGCACTGACAAGGTCTGGTTCTACGACATCACCGCAGACGGATTCAGCCTCGACGACAAGCGCACGCCACTGCTCGACAACGAGAAACTCGGTCCGGTCGTCGACCGCGCATTGACCGACGACGAGCACGCCAAGAACAACCTCCCCGATGTGCTGGCCAGATGGCACCGCCGCAGCGGCAGCGAACAGCAGCGGGCAAGTACCGAGCAGAGCTTCTTCGTCTCCAAGGACAAGATCGTCGCACAGGGCTACGACCTCAGCATTAATCGCTACAAAGAGATCGTCCACGAGGAAGTCGAACATCGGGCACCCAGCGAGATTCTGGACGAGCTCGACCGCATCGAGACGGAGATCCAGCAAGACATGAGCGAGCTCAAGAGGATGCTGGGATGAACTTTCCTATTGTTCGAGTCGGTGATATTTCAGATCAGATTCGCGGGGTTACGTACTCGAAAAATGACGCTTCCGATGCACCTGCGGTCGGATTGGTGCCGTTGCTGCGCGCGGGAAACATCACAGATTCCGGCTTGATGCTGGATGACTTTGTCTATGTGCCAGAGGCCAAAGTGTCGCCCAGGCAAATGATTAGACGCGGTGATGTGCTTGTTGCTGCGTCAAGTGGAAGCTTGGAAGTTGTTGGGAAAGCGGCCCAAGTAGCCCAAGGCTTCCATGGAGCATTTGGGGCCTTCTGCAAGGTGCTTCGGATAAGGTCGGGTGTGGACGTCGACGCTCGGTACTTTGGTCACTACTTTCGGACGCGGGACTATAGAAGTCGCGTTACTAGACTAGCGGCCGGGGCTAGTATTAATAACCTCAAGAATGGGCATCTTGACGAGATGCCTATCCCTCTTCCTGGGATCGGCGTTCAGCAGCGGATCGCGCGACTCCTGGACCTCGTGGACTCGTTGCGCGCCAAGCGGCGCGAGGCGATTTCTGTGCTTGACGAGCTTGTCCAGTCCATCTTCCTCGACATGTTCGACGATCCGGTCGACAACCCCAGGAACTGGGACCGTGTCGCGCTGAGTGATGTACTCGAACGGATTGACAGCGGGAAGAGTCCAGTCTGCTTGGAGCGTCCGGCAGAAGCTGGCGAATGGGGAGTTTTGAAGCTGGGCGCGGTGACCCAGTGCGTCTTTCGTCCTGGCGAAAACAAAGCTCTCCGCGATGAGCCGCCGAATGTTGAGAACGAGGTTCGGGCTGGCGACCTTCTCTTCACGCGAAAGAATACGCCCCAACTTGTGGCTGCGGTGGCTTACGTTCGGAACACTCCTCGGGGCCTTTTGATTCCTGACCTGGTTTTTCGTCTCGTTCCCAAGAGTAATGCGCGAGTCGACAAGATTTACTTGCACGGGCTTCTCACTTTTCCTTCCCAGCGAAGGAAGGTGCAGTCTCTGGCGAGCGGAAGTGCTTCGTCGATGTCGAATATCTCCAAGGCAAAGTTGAGGGGCTTGGATTGTGTACTGCCGCCGATCGACTTGCAATGCCAATATGCCCAGCGGATCGAGGCGATCGAAGAACTTAAGCAGAACCACCAAGCTCACCTAGCCGAGCTCGACGCCCTATCCGCCTCCCTTCAGCACCGTGCGTTTCGTGGGGAGCTGTGGACTGAGGAGATCACTCCGGTAGCCTGATCGCCACGTCACGCTGAAGTGGGGGAGTCGCGACTGTGAGTAACTTCGGGTTCCTGCAGGCCGAGTGGCCGGATCTCCATCGAGAGGCCGTGCAGGCCGAACGGTTGGCGTTCGCTGATCCTCGGGCGTCCGCGTTCTACGCGCGCCGGGTGCTCGAACTCGCGGTGGAGTGGATCTTCGACGCGGACGCAGCGGTGAAGCGGCCGTACCACTCCAAACTGTCGGCGTTGATCGCGGAGCCGACGTTCGTGAAGGTCGCGGGGCCAGGACTCCGGGCGAAGATGGACGTGATCCGGCTCCAGGGAAACCACGCCGTGCATCGGAAAGCTCCGGTAGCGAACTGGGACGCCGTGCGCGTGCTCGCTGAGTTGTTCCACGTCCTGTACTGGATGGCCCGCACCTACAGTCGCGACCCGAAGAACCTGCCCGCGCCGGGGCTCCAGTTCGACACCTCCGTGATCCCGCGGCCGGCACCCGCCGAAGTACGCATCGCGAAGCAGCGGGAACTCAAGGAGCAGGCTGAGAAGTCCACCGCGCAGGCCGAGGAACTAGCGGCGGAACGCCGGAAGACTAAGGATCTCAGTGCCGAGATCGTCGAGCTGCAAGAACAGATCAAGGCGGCCAAGGCCGCCAACGAGTCCATCCCGGACACCCACGACTACAACGAGAAAGAGACCCGCAAGTACATCATCGACCTGCTGCTCAAGGAAGCTGGCTGGGACCTGGACAAACCGGAGGATCGCGAGTTCCCGGTGTCCGGCCTGCCGGAATCCGCCTCGCCGTCCGGCAACGGCAAGGTCGACTACGTGCTTTGGGACGACGACGGCAAACCCCTCGGGATTGTCGAGGCCAAGCGCACCACGACTGACGCTAGGGCTGGTCAGCATCAGGCCAAGCTCTACACTGACGCGCTCGAGGCTCGCTACGGGCAGCGGCCGCTAATCTTCTACACCAACGGTTACGACACGTATCTGTACGACGACCTGAACTATCCGGCACGGCAGGTTCAAGGCTTCTACACCAAGGACCAGCTCCGGGAGGTGATCCAGCGTCGTGCGGGTCGTCGTAGCCTCACGACGCTGCCGATCAACGAGGAGATCGCGGGACGCTACTACCAGTCACGTGCCATTCGACGGATCGCCGAGTCGTTCGAGCAGGACTCGATGCGGCATGCACTACTGGTGATGGCGACCGGAACCGGCAAGACCCGCACCGTCGTGGCCTTGACCGATCTGATGATGCGGGCCGGCTGGGCGAGCCGCATCTTGTTCCTCGCCGACCGCAAAGCTTTGGTAAAGCAGGCGACCAACGCTTTCAAACAGCACCTGCCTGGTACACCCGTGGTCAACCTGCTGCAGGAGAAGGACCCGCACGCCCGCGTGTTCGTCTCGACGTACCCGACGATCATGAACCTGATCAACCAGGTCGACGACGAGGGCCGGAGGGTGTTCGGGCCGGGGTTCTTCGACATGGTCGTGATCGACGAGGCGCACCGGTCGATCTTCCAGAAGTACAAGTCGATCTTCGACTACTTCGATGCACTGCTCGTCGGGCTGACCGCTACGCCGAAGGACGAGATCGCCCGCAATACGTATCGTGTATTCCAGCTCGAGAACGGCGTCCCCACCGACGTGTACAGCCTCGACGAGGCCGTCAATGAGGGCTATCTCGTCCCGCCCCGTGCGGTCGAGGTGCCGCTGAAGTTCCAGCGTGACGGGATCAAGTATGACGACCTGTCCGAAGAGGAGAAGGAAGAGTGGGAAGACCTCGACTGGGGTGACGATGGCCCGCCAACCGAGGTCAGCGCCGCTGAGCTGAACAAGTACCTGTTCAACGCCGACACCGTCGACAAGGTATTGCAGACCCTCATGACGTACGGTCTCAAGGTCGACGGCGGCGACACACTCGGCAAAACCATCATTTTCGCCGCGAACAACAAGCACGCGGAGTTCATCGCCGAACGGTTCGACGTGAACTACCCGCACTACAAAAGCTCGTTCGCGCAAGTCATCACGTACCGGAAGGAAAAAGCGCAGAGCCTGATCGACGACTTCTCCGCCCCGGCGAAGCATCCGCAGATCGCGATCTCGGTCGACATGCTCGACACCGGCATCGACGTCCCCGAGGTCGTCAACCTCGTCTTCTTCAAGCTCGTGCGGTCGAAGACGAAGTTCTGGCAGATGATCGGCCGGGGGACCCGGCTCGCGCCGGACCTGTTCGGGCCGAACAAGAGCAAGGACGGGTTCTACGTCTTCGACGTCTGCCAGAACCTCGAGTTCTTCCGACAGGACATGCCGCCTGCCGAGGCCAACATCCCACCGTCGCTGGCGCAGCGGTTGTTCGAGAAGCGCGCGGATCTGCTGCAGGTGCTCGATGGTCAGATCGAAGACTCGCAGCGAGTAACCGAGCCGGATTCCGACGGCGCTAACAGTGACGCGGGGCTGCGTTGGGATCTGGTGACGCGGCTTCACGACGAGGTTGTTCAGATGAACCCGGACAACTTCCTGGTCCGGCCACACCGTGAATACTTCGACATCTTCGCTGAGTTCGCTGCGTGGTTGGAGTTCACCCCCGAAGTGCACGCAAAGGTAGTCGACCACCTGGCGGGGTTGCCTACTGCGTTCCGCGAAGCCGACGACAACGGAGAAGAGGCGAAGCGCTTCGATTTGCTCGCACTGCGGCTGCAGTTGGCAAGCCTGCACGGCGACCCCGAGTACGACCGGTTGCGTGACCAGGTGCGCGAGATCACCTCCGCGCTGCTCGATCAACTGACGATTCCAGCGATCAAGGCGCAGCAGGTGCTGCTCGACGAGATCAGCGGTGATGAGTGGTGGCAGGATGTCACGTTGCCGATGCTGGAGAACATGCGGCGCAAGCTGCGCGGACTCGTCCGCCTGATCGAGAAGTCCAAGCGGAACCCGGTCTACACCGACTTTGAAGACGAGCTGGGGAACCTGACCGCTGCATCACTGAGCGGGATGGGCCTCGGCAACAACTTCAGCCTGTTCGAGCACAAGATTCGGATCTACCTGAACACCCACCAAGACAACATGGTCGTCCAGAAGATCCGCAGGAATCGGCAGATCACCACGGTCGACCTCGATGAGCTGCAGAACGTCTTCATCGAGAACGGTCTGGCGACCTCCGGGGAACTTGACGTCGTGCACCAACGCGGTGGCCTTGGAATCTTCCTGCGTTCGCTGACCGGACTGGAGCGGGAAGCCGCGGTGCGGGCGTTCGATCGTTTCCAACAAGGCAAGGCGTTCACCGCGAACCAACTGCACTTCGTCCAGGAGATCATCGACCACGTGTGCCGCAACGGCATCGTCGAGGTGGAAGCGCTGTACGAGTCGCCGTTCACGTCAAGGGCTCCGTCCGGACCAGAGGACCTGTTCACCGATGCCGAGGTCGACGACATCGTGTCGGTGATCCAGTCGTTCAAGGAGACGGCTGTTGCGTCGGATGAGGTGGCGTAGACAAAGGGCAGCTGCTGCTTAGGCGATCAGGTAACCCGCCGGGCACCGGTGCCTCCCAACCCCGGGTCATCGCCCGGGCGTGACGGTGATGGTAGCGACGCTACGGCTCGCCGAAGCCGCGGTGGCCCTTGATCAGGACGGGGGTGCGGGGTTCCACACCAGCCACTTGCGCGCGACCTCCGCTTCCAGATCGACGTCGTGGTGGTGGGCGAGGAGCAACAGCTGGCACAGCACGTCGGCCACCTCCGCGCGGAAGTCGGTCGCCAGCTCTTCCAGGCCCTTCCCCTTGTCCCGCGCTTGCCCGGTCATCATGAGGAACGCCTGCGTCAGCTCGCCGAGCTCTTCGTGGAGCTTCAGCAAGAACCACGTCGCGTCCCGTTCGACGCCGTACTTGCGCGCGTAGTTCGCCGACACGGCTTCGACCTTGTTGACCAACTCGTCGAGGTTCACGCCCGCAGCCTAGGCACGCGGGTGATCAGGGTTCCGGCGCAGCGTCAGTCGTCCTGGATGCGCCGGGCCAGCACGTAGTACGGATCATCCGCGTCCCGGCTCCCGCGTGGCCCGTCGCCTTCCGGGGCGAGTTGTGCGCCCACCGTCGAGTGCGTCCACTCGCGCACCGCGAACCGCTCGACGATCGCCCATCGCCCGTCTCGCTCGGCCATGTGATCGACGTAGCGGAAGCCGCTGATGAAGTTGCGCCGCGGATCGGACTCCGGCGATCCCCAGTGGACGGCGGTCCCGTACGTCTCGGCGACCGCCTGGTCACCGCGCAGCTCGCAGAGGTGGTTGCCGACGATGTGCATGGTGCCGGTGAAGCCGCGGAGCAGGGGACGCACCCACTCGACGTATTCGTCGACCGTGCCGTCGAATCCGGTGTGGTGGTCGATGCCGCCGGGGTGGTAGGCCGAGCGCACCAGGTCGAAGTCGAGCCGGTCGATCCCGCGGCAGTAGCGCAGCACGACCTCGTGGATCCGCCGGCCGGCCAGCAGTTCGGTCAGCGGATCGGTCACTGGGTCACCGTCCAGCCGCCGTCCACCGGCAGCAGGACGCCGTTGATGTAGGAGGCGAGCGGGCAGAGCAGGAACAGCGCGGCCCACGCGATGTCGTCACCGGTCGCCATCCGCTTCATCGGGTTCTTCTCCAGCGACCGCTGCCCGACCTCGCTCTGCACGAAGCCCCGCAGGCGCGGGGTGTCGGTCATGCCCGGGGCGACCGCGTTGCTGCGCACCTCGGCGTTCCGGTAGGTGGCGAGATGCCTGGTGTAGCCGGCGATCCCCGCCTTGGCGGCGCAGTACCAGGGCGAATCCGTGCCGATGAGGTTGCCGGCCAGCGACGAGACGTTCACCAGCGCGGCACCCTCGGGAACCCCGCCGGCGAGCCAGGTCTCGGTCATCAACCGGACGCTGCCGACCGCGATCCGGACGCCCTCGTCGAAGTCGAGGTTCCCGGCGGAGGAAGGCCCGGCGTTGTTCACCAGGTAGCGGATCTCGCCGAGGCGACGGCTCTCGGCGAAGCCCCGCTCGACCTCGGCCGGCGCGGAGACGTCGGCGGTGACCGCGAGAGCCTTGCCGCCGGACGCGGTGATCCGGTCCACGGTGGCGGCGACGGCGCTCTCGTCGAGATCCCAAGCGGCGACGGCGAGCCCCAGCTCCGCGGCGCGGAGGGCGACGGACTCGCCGATCCCGCTCCCGGCGCCGCTGACCAGCAGGACGTCTCCAGGGGTGAAACCGAGGTCGATGGTGGGCTGAGCGATGTTCGGCACGGGTGCTCCTCGAAGGGGTAGTCGGTGGTCAGACGCCGTATCCGCCGTCCACGTCGAGCTTCTGCCCGGTGATGAACTTCGCGCGGTCCGACGCGAGGAAGCACGCGGCTTCCGCGATGTCCTGGGCGCTGCCGAAGGCGCGCAGCGGGATGTTGCGCTTGGTGACCTCCAGCGCCCGCTCGTCGAGGTCTCCGCTGGCCATCAGCTCGGCGGCCATGCCGTCGGTCAGCATGCCGGGGCCGACGCAGTTCACGCGGATCCCGAACCGGCCCTCCTCGGCGGCGAGCGCCCGGGCCGTCGCCTCGACGGCGCCCTTGGGGCCGGCGGACAGCCCGTCGCGGACCGGGTAGCGGTGGGTGGCCGCGGTGGTGATCGCGACGATCGAGCCCCTGCTGGCGCGCAGCGCGGGCAGCGCGGCGTGCACGACGTTGAAGAACGCCTCGGCCTCGGCGGCGAGGTGCTTGGCGAAGTCGGCCGGTTCGACCTTGGAGAGGTGGACCTGCGGGATCAGCGGACCTGCCGCGTGGACGAGCGTGTGGATCGCGCCGAAGCGTTCGACGACGCTGTCCAGGTAGACCTTGCTCTGATTCGCGTCGGTGAGGTCGAGCCGGTCCGCTGCGGCCACCCCGCCGCGCTCGGCGAGCTCCGCGACCAGGCGCTCGGCGGCCCGCTGGTCGCTGCGGTAGGTCAGGGCGACTCCGGCGCCGCGTTCGGCGAGCATCCGGCAGATCGCGGTACCGAGACCGCCGGTCCCGCCGGTCACCACCGCGACGCCGTGCCTGTCCTGGAAATCCGTCACGATCGGCCTTTCCGTTGTGGTGCCTAGGGATTGTTCGGGAAGTTGGTCCAGCCCTTGCCGTCGGTGCGGCCGTACCAGCCCGAGGCGGCCAGCGTGCCTCCGTCGACCGGCAGGGTGTGGCCGGTGATGTAGCAGGCCTCGTCCGAGGCGAGGAACTGCACGGCCGCGGCGTAGTCGTCCGCGTCGCCGAAACGGCCGAGCGGGACCCAGGTCCGGATCAGTTCGGGATCGCGGCCGCGGAGCATCGCGGCGGCGGGGGTCTGCGGGGTGTCCGCGAGATCGGGCGCGATGGCGTTCACCCTGACGCCGTGCTGCCCGACCTCCACCGCCAGGCTCTTCGTGAACGCCGAGACTCCGGCGTTGAACGCCGAGTAGGCGGCCTTGCCCGGAATGCCGCGGAAGGCCTCGACGGTCGAGTTGTTCACGATGGCACCGCGACGCTGCTCGATCATCGCCGGCAGCAACGCGTGGGTCATGGTGAACACGTGGTGCAGGTTCAGCTCGTAGAGCCGGCGCCACTGCTCCGGCGTCGACCGCACGAACGTCCACGACGTCGGGCGGAAATCCCCGACGTTGTTGACCAGCACGTCGACCTGGCCGCCTCCCGCGGACAGCGCCGCCCCGGCGGTCTCGGCCACCACGTCGTCGTCGGTGATGTCGCCGACGACGACCACGCAGCGACCGCCGGCGGCCTCGATCTCCAGTTGCACGGCGCGGGCGGCGTCGCCGTCCACGTCGTTGAGCACGACGAGATCCCCGGCGCGGGCGAACCGGCGGCTGATGGCGCCGCCGATGCCCAGCGCACCTCCGGTCACAACGCAGATCCGCGGTCGGTCAGTCATCTTCGCTCCAGGAGGGGACGCGCGAGCGGCGTGGTGTTCGGGTCTCGATCCAGTCGATGGACAGCTCCCGGCGCGCGAACAGCCACGCGCCGTCCTGCCTGCGATAGCCGTCGGCGTAGCGCAGGTGCCACACGACGTTGATCGGCTCGCCCGACGACCGCTTGCCCAGGTGGTGGGCGATGCACGCGATGCGACCGGTCGCGGTCCGCCCGTCGCCGTCGAAGACCTGGCCGACGATCGCGTGCTGGGTGAGTTCGAAAGCCTCGACGGCACGCAGTGCGCCGGCGATCGCCGATCGGCCACTGTGGACGTCGGACGGGCCGAGCTCGGCGGGCGGGGAGGGCATCGCCAGTACGGCGTCCTCGGTGAACAGGACCGCCGCCGCGGCGAACGCGCGGTCGTCCACGGCGGCCGCGTAGCGGGCGACCAGGTCGGCGAGCTCGACCCGGTCGGCCGTGGTGAGCATCATCGTCCGGTCAGGCCGAGCCGCTGCGCGCACGCGGAGAGCTCGTCCTTGACCGCGGCCAGGTCGGTGGTCGGCGTGGGCTGCAACACGATCCGGCTCGCGCCCCGCGCGGCCAGCGACTCGGCCTTCTCGGTGGTGATCGCCGAGACGAGGTGCCCGAGCGTGACTTCCAGCGCGTCGGGATCGCGGTCCGCCGCTTCGGCTTCCTGCCGCATCAGGTCGATGAGCTGCTGCAGCTCGGCGCCGCCGACGCCGAGCGGCTGCAGGCCGTCGCCGCGGCGCCCCGCGCGTCGCGCGGCCGCGCGGCTGTGCCCGCCGATGTGGATGGGGACCCCGCCGGGCCGGACCGGCTTCGGGTAGGTCATCGCCCCGGCGAAGGAGAAGAACCGGCCGTCGTGGTCGACACCGGTCGGCGACCGGTCGGCCCACAGCTTGCGCAGCACGTCGATCTGCTCGTCGGCCCGGCGCCCCCGGGTCTCGAACTCGGCCCCGCACGCCTCGATCTCCTCCCGCATCCAGCCCATGCCGACGCACAGGCGAAGCCGGCCGCCGGAGAGCGCGTCGAGGGTCGCCGCTCGCTTGGCCAGCACCACCGGATGGTGGTTGGGCAGCACGAGCACGCCCGTGGCCAGCTCGATGCGGGTCGTGTGCGCGGCGAGGAACATCAGCAGGTCCAGCGGATCCGGGATGTCGCAGTCGTCGGCCAGCTCCATCTTCCCGGAGCTCGCGTAGGGGTAGACGCTGGAGTACCGGCTGACCACGACGGCGTGCTCGACCGCGACGATCGATTCGAACCCGCATGCCTCGGCGTGCCGGGCGAACTCGCCCATCCAATCGGGCCGGGCGGTGACGCCGGCCGCCACCGGAGCCATTACGGCGTATCTCATAACGGAATCCTACGAGAGCGAGACGAGAATACAAACCTAGCGTTTGCTTGTTTTTCTGGTTACGATGGCGCGCGCTCCGGCATCGGCGCGCGCATCGCGGCGATCTGTCCAATATGGACCAAGATGGGGAAGCGGTCGCTTTCCTGCGGCGGCTCACCCGGCGCGCGTGAGCCGCCGAGCGCACATCACCCGCCGACGGCGAGCATCCGGCTTTCGCCCGGGCGACGGTAGATTTCTCGCGTGATCCCGCGCCACCTGCGGAAACGGTGCGGTGAAGTCGCGGAGAGCGAAGGGTGTGCTCGCCCTGGGGTCGCGCAATTTCTCGCGAAATCGCGTCGTGCGATCGGCGGGGTTCGGGTGCCGGGCCGGCGGCGGGTGATCGCTGCCGGCCCGGCGCGTCACGCTTCCTTCGCCGCGGGGCGGAGCTTGGTCTTGAGGATCTTGCCGCTGGCGTTCTTCGGCAGCTCGTCCTGGACGACGATCTCCCTCGGCACCTTGAAGTTCGCGAGCCGGGCCCGGCAGTACTCGATCAGCGCGTCCTCCGTCGGCCTGCTCCCGCCGCGCGGCACCACGAACGCGAGGGCGACCGAGCCCATCCGCTGGTCGGGCTTCGCCACGACGGCCGACTCCGACACCTCCGGGTGCGTGGCGAGGACGTTCTCCACCTCGGCCGGGTAGACGTTGAACCCGCCGACGGTGAACATGTCCTTGATCCGGTCGGTGACCTGCAGGCAGCCGTGCTCGTCGAGGCGGCCCACGTCGCCGGTGCGCAGCCACCCGTCGGCGTCGATGGTCTCGGCGGTGGACTTCTCGTCCTCGAAGTAGCCGAGCATGACGTTGCGGCCCCGGATCAGGATCTCGCCCTCGTCGCCGGCGGGCACGTCGTCGCCCGCGGGGTCCACGATGCGGAGCTCCATCCCGTCGACGGGCGGGCCGGTCGTCTCCGCGATGTGCGCCGGGTCGTCGTCCGGGAGGGACTGGGTCACCACGACCGCCTCGGTCAGGCCGTAGGCCTGGCTCACGGACGTGAAGCCCAGCTCGTCGCGCATCCGCTGGAACAGCGACTTCGGCACCGTCGCGGCCCCGGCGACGGAGAACCGCAGCGACGAGAGGTCGTACTCCGCCAGCCGGGGGTGGTTGAGCAGGGACGTGAACAGGGTCGGCGCGCCGGGCAGCACCGAGATCCGCTCCGCCTGGATGAGTTCGAGCAGCTCGTCGGCCTGGAAGGTGGCGACCGGGTAGATCGTGCTCCCCGCGGTGATAGCGGTGATCATGCCCGCCTTGTAGCCGAAACCGTGGAAGAACGGGTTGACGATGGCGTAGCGGTCGGCCGTGCTCAGCTCGGCCCGCTCGGCCCAGACCCGCGCGACGTCGATCGTCTGCCGGTGCGCCGTGAGCACGCCCTTGGGGATGCCCGTGGTGCCCGAGGTGAACATGATGTCGCAGATGTCATCTGGCGTCACCGCCGCGACCATCGACTCGAACCGGTCGTGGTCCACCGAGCGGCCGCCGGAGATGAAGTCCGGCCAGCTGAGCACGCCGGCGGCGGGCTCACCGCCCAGGTCCACCACGGTGTGCAGGTGGGGCAGCCCCGGGATGGGGCCGTCCCCGGCCTGACCAGGCGATTCCGCGGCGGCGGTGCGGAGCATCTCGAGGAAGTCGATGTCCAGGAACCCGTTGGCGAGGACGAGCGTCGAGGCGCGGGAGCGGGCCAGGACGGTCGCCGCCTCGTGGCCCCGGTAGCGGCTGTTGAGCGGGACGACGATGGCGCCGATGGACTGCGCGCCCAGGAGCGCGAGGATGAACTCCAGCCGGTTCGGCGCCCAGATGGCCGCGCGGTCGCCCCGGCGCAGGCCGCGCGCCGCGTACGCGCGCGCCGTCTCGGTCACGAGCCCGGCCAGCTGTTCGTAGGTGACCCGGATGTCCCCGTCGACGACGGCGGGTTGCTCGGGATGCCGCCGTGCGGCCTCCGCGACGAGGAGGGGGATCGTCATCGGGGTGTTCACCGTGCCCACGCTCTCCTTCGAAAAACGACCAAATGCTTGCTAGGTGATCCTAGCGGCGGGTGCGCCCGCAGACCAGGCCTTGCGCGGTGCGGGCCGGCGTGCCGCGGCGGGCAGTGGCGGGTGCGCGGGCGCGGCTGTGGCAGACTGTCGACCAAACGCTTGTTGTTGTGGGGGATTCGCGGTCTGCGGGAAGGAAGGCGAGATGGCGACGAGGACCCGGCCGGGGTCGGCCAAGCGCGGTGCGGCCTCGGCAGGAGGCGGCAGCGGCTCCGACCGGCGGAGCCAGCTGCTGAGCATCGCCGCGACGCTGTTCGCCACGAGAGGGTACGCCGAGACCACTGTCCGGGACATCGCCGACGAGGCGGGCATCCTCTCGGGCAGCCTCTACCACCACTTCAGCTCGAAGGAGGCGATGCTCGACGAGATCCTGCGGGACTTCCTGTCCGCCCTGCGCGACCGGTTCCGCAAGATCGAGGAGGACAGCGTCGACCCCCGCGCGGCGCTGGACGAGCTGATCGTCGCGTCCTTCGAGGCCATCTCCGCGACCCCGCACGCGGTCGCGCTCTACCAGGCCCAGGTGGTGGCGCTCGCCCGCCAGCCCGGCTTCGAGTACGTCGGCGAGTTCAGCCGGGAGATCGAGAAGATCTGGCTGCGGTTGCTGGTCGCCGGGCAGAAGGCCGGGATCTTCCGCGCCGACGTCGACATGAACATCACCTACCGGTTCATCCGCGACACCGTGTGGTCGTCCGTGCGCTGGTACCGCCCGCGCGGCAAGTACAAGCCGGAGGCCATCGCCAAGCAGTACCTCCACGTCCTCTACGGCGGCCTCCTCGCGAGCTAGCCTCGCCAGTGTCCGCAGTTGCCGCGGGGCTGATGGTGAGTCGGCCCCGCGGCTTCCGCGTGCTCGTCGAGCAGCACCCTTTCCTGACGGCGTCTTGTCCGCCGAGCGCTCGGTGTCTGTCGAATCAAACAAGCAATTGCTAGGTTGGTTTGATGGGACAACGAGAACACGTGGTGGTCACAGGCGGCAACAGCGGTATCGGGCTCGCCGTGGTCCAGCGGCTGCTGGTGCGCGGTCTGCACGTCACCGTGCTCGACCGGCAACCGGCGACTCCCGCCGGTGACGAATTCCCCGGGCTGCTCCAGGCGTTCTGCGTGGACGTGACCCGGGAGGACGAGGTGCGCGACGCGCTCGTGGAGGCTGCCCGGCGGGCGGGCATCGCGACACGGCTCGTCGCCAGCCACGGGATCCGCGGCGAGTTCGTGCCCGCGCTCGACCTCGACCTGGAGAAGTACCGGCGCGTGCTGGACGTGCACGTGGTCGGAACCCTGGTGGCGGCGCGCGAGCTGGTCCGGGCGATCGACGCCCGCCGCGCGGACGCGTCCATCGTGACAGTGGCGTCGACCACCGCCTACCGGGGCTGGGTCGACCAGGCCGATTACGGCGTCGCGAAGGCGGCCGTCCGGCAGCTCACCGAGAACCTCGCGGTCGAATGGGCGGATCGCGGCGTCCGGGTGAACGCCGTCGCGCCCGGGCACACGCTGACCCCCATGGTCCAGGAGATGATCGACCAGGGTTATGACACCGGGGCCACGCGGGCCCGCACTCCGCTGGGCCGGCTGGCCGACCCGGACGAGCAGGCCCGCGCCATCGAGTACCTGCTCCTGGATGCCCCTTTCGTCACCGGGGTCTGCCTGCCCGTCGACGGCGGTTGGACCGCAGTGGGGAAGTGAGCCGGAGCCGGCTCCCTGGCAGTCCACGCCGCGCTGGATCAGGTCCGCTTCAGGTCGTCGATGTCGCGGTTTGGTCGCACAACCTCGCTCTGCTTTCCGGAAGAGTGTATGGTCCACCACACCAAGCGCTTGCTCGGTGATCACGAGGGATGTGGGATGTGACGGAGCAGCTGGTGGACTTGCGGGACAGGGTCGTGTTCATCACCGGTGCCGCACAGGGGCAGGGCGCCGAGCACGCCAGAACGCTGGCGCGGCTCGGGGCCGACGTGGTGCTTGCCGACCTGGACGAGGGTGCGGTCGCCGCGGTCGCTTCGGAGATCGATGCGAAGACCCTCGCCCTGGAGCTGGACGTGCGGAGCAAGAGCGCCTGGGGCGAGGCGATGCGGCGCACCCGGGCCGAGTTCGGCCGGGTCGACGTGCTCGTCAACAACGCCGGGATCTGCAGCAGGGCCCCGCTCGCGACGTTCGAGGAGGAGCACCTCGCGCGGACGCTGGAGATCAACCTGGTCGGGCCGATCCTCGGGATGCAGGCCGTGCTCCCGTTGATGCGCGACCGGGGCGGCTCGATCATCAACGTCGCCTCGACCGCGGCGCTCATGGGATTCGCCGGCGGGCTCGGGTACGGCGCCTCGAAGTGGGGGCTGCGCGGGGCGAGCAAGTCGGCGGCCAAGGAGCTCGGCGAGCTCGGGATCCGGGTCAACTGCATCTGCCCCGGCGCGATCGACACGGCGATGATCTCCGAGCGGACCAGGGCGGGCGGCGGCGCGGTGGCGAACCAGCCGATCCCGCGACCCGGTGCGCCCGCCGAGGTTTCCGCGCTGGTGGCGTTCCTGGCCAGTGATGCCAGCAGCTACTGCACCGGGCAGGACTTCGTGATCGACGGCGGCCAGACGATCTGAGGAGGCGAACGTGTTCGACGCAGAGGTCGCGGCGGTCATCCGGTCGCTCGACGCGGGATTCCCGAAGGTCGAGGAGATGACGGGGGCGGAGGCGCGGGCGGCGATCGCGGCGCGGCGGCAACCGGTGCGGAACCGGGATGATGTGGCGCGCACCGAAGACCGCGAGATCCCCGGACCCGGGGGCGGTGTGCCCGTCCGCCTGTACTTCCCGCACCGGCGCGGTGACGAACCGTTGCCGGTCGTCGTCTTCTGCCACGGCGGCGGGTTCGTGTACTGCGACATCGAGTCGCACGACGCGTTCTGCCGCGAGCTGTCGGGACGGACGTCGTCGGTGGTGGTCTCGGTGGACTACCGGCTCGCGCCCGAGCACAAGGCGCCCGCCGCCGTCCTCGACGCCTATGCCGCACTGACCTGGGCCGCCGAGAACGCCCACGGGTTCGGCGGAGACCCGGGCCGGCTGCTGATCGCCGGCGACAGCGCGGGCGGGAACCTCGCCGCTGCCGCCTGCCTGATGGCCCGGGACGACGGAGGGCCGGCGGTGGCCGGACAGGTGCTGATCTACCCCGTGCTCGACCCGTCGTGCGACACCGGCAGCTACCGCGAGTACGGCACCGGTTACGGGAACACCAGAGCTGCCATGGAGTGGTACTGGCGCCAGTACCTGCCGGCGGACGGCCTGGCAGGGCCCCGGCACCAGGTCGTCCCGCCCGCCGCGGACACCTTGCGCGGCCTGCCGCCCGCCGTCGTCGTCACCGCGGGCCTGGACCCGCTGTCCGACGAGGGAAGGGCGTACGCGGCCGCGCTGGCCCGGGACGGAGTTCCGGTGACGCACCGGCACTATCCGGGCCTGTTCCACGGGTTCCTGACCATCATGTCCCTGCAGGCCGGCCGGTCGGCCCGCGATCTGCTGTGGCACGACCTGTGCGCAGCTACGGAGCAAGGAGCAACGTCTTGACCATCGGAGCTCACAGCGCGGTGCGCGACGTCCTGGTCGTCGGCGCCGGATTCGCCGGTCTGTACGCCGTGCACGCGTTCCGGCGAGCCGGACTCGACGTGATCTGCCTCGAAGCAGGCGAGGACGTCGGCGGCACGTGGTTCTTCAACCGCTATCCCGGCGCCCGCTGCGACGTGGAGAGCATCGACTACTCCTACTCGTTCGACGAAGACCTGCAGCGCGACTGGGTGTGGAGCGAGCGCTACGCGACCCAGCCGGAGATCCTCTCCTACATCCACCACGTCGCGCACCGGTTCGACCTGCGCTCGCACGTCGAGTTGAACAAGCGGGTCGTGGCCGCGGACTTCGACGAGAGCGCGTCGCGGTGGGCGGTGCGCACCGAGGACGGGGACGAGCACCTCGCGCGGTACGTCCTGTTCGCCACCGGTTCACTGTCGGCCCCGAACAAGCCGGACATCCCCGGGGCCGACACCTTCGCCGGCGAGACGTACTTCACCGCGCGCTGGCCGGAGCCCGGCCCGGCGTTGCGGGGCAAGCGCGTCGGCATCATCGGCACGGGCTCGTCGTCGGTCCAGTCGGTGCCGATCCTCGCTGGGGAGGCCGACTCGCTGACCGTTTTCCAGCGCACGCCGAACTACAGCGTGCCCGCGCTGAACCGGCAGCTCACCGACGCCGACCAGCGCCGCATCCGCGAGGAGTACCCGGCGCGGCGGGCGAAGGCGCGCATGAGCGGCGGCGGTTCGCCGCACCAGCCGCACCCGAAGCGCGCGGCGGAATGCACCCCGGAAGAGCGCGAGGCCGCGCTGGAGGCCGGGTGGCGCAACGGTGGTGTGCTGTTCGGCAAGACCTTCCCCGACCAGTTCACCGACATCGAGGCGAACGACTTCGCGCGCGAGTTCGCGGAGCGGAAGATCCGGCAGATCGTTGCGGACCCGCGCACCGCCGAGGACCTGATCCCCACCGACCACCCCATCGGGACCAAGCGGATCTGCACCGACTCCGGGTACTTCGAGACGTTCAACCTGGACAAGGTCGCGCTGGTCAACCTGCGCCGGGAACCCATCACGCGGATCACCGGCGCGGGCATCGAGACCAGCGCGGGATTCCACGAACTGGACGTCCTGGTCTACGCCACCGGGTTCGACGCGATGACCGGTGCGCTCACCCGGATCGACATCACCGGCCCGCGCGGCGACCGGATCCAGGACGCGTGGGCCGAGGGGCCGGTCACCTACCTCGGCGTGCAGATCCCCGGCTTCCCCAACCTCTTCACCGTCAACGGCCCCGGCGCGCCGTCGGTGCTGTCCAACATGGTGCTGACCGCGGAGCAGCAGGTCGACTGGCTGGCCGAGCTGATCCGGCACGCCGACGAGACCGGGGCCGCCCAGGTGGAAGTGCGCGACGACGCCGCGGTGAAGTGGACCGATCACGTCCAGCAGGCGGCGGACGCCACGCTGTTCCCCCGGGCCAACTCCTGGTACCTCGGTGCGAACATCGAGGGCAAGCCGCGCCGGTTCATGCCCTACGTGGCAGGGCTGGGCGCCTACCGCGAGCGCTGCGAGGCGATCAAGGCCGACGGCTACGAGGGATTCGTGTTCACGGCTCGCTGATGGTGGGGCGGCGGGGCGGCCCCGCCGCTCAGCATCCGGCCGACGAATTCCGCGGCGGTGCAACGCGTTTCAGCGCGTCGATCTCAGGTGTTGACGAACCTCGCGGTGTTCGATCTGCGCGGCCTGCGGGACGACGAGGTAACCGGCATGGCACCTCCGGGGCCGCGTGCTCATGCCCCCGAACCCGGTGGCATGAGCCCGGGAACGTCCCGGCCCTTCCTACCCGACTGCAATTTCAATGGAAATCAGACCTTCGATTTCCATTGAAATTGGGCTCTTGTGACTGGTCCGTGGGTGTTCGGGCGCGTCCGGGGAGGGTTGGGGGCTGGCCGCCGAGGGCGAGCATGGCCAGGGCGATGAGTGCTTCGGGGCTTCGGAAGCCGAACGCGATGCGGG